>JAQGMC010000054.1 GCA_028292545.1 Paucimonas sp. | reverse complement strand
CGGGAAGAGGGCGCGCGTTATTCGCGCGTCATCAAGGCGGCCGGCATCAAGGCAGAATAAGACCAGCATCGACAACAGGAGACCCGACATGCAAGCAGAACAGCAATCCGCCGCGCCAGCAGCGCCGCAAGCCAAGTCCAACATGTTCCTCGACGTGCGGCCCGAAGGCTTGACCTTCCCGGAGCCACCCGTCTTTGCCAGCAAGGAAGCCGAGCGCGCACACCTGAAGGAAAGGCTGGCTGCGGGCATGCGCATCTTTGCGCTGTATGGCTTTGATGCTGGCGTCGCCGGGCATATCAGCGCGCGCGACCCGATCCTGACTGACCACTTCTGGGTCAATCCGCTGGCCCTGCATTTCAGCCGGGTACGCGTGTCGGACCTAGTTCTGGTCGACCATGAAGGCAATATCGTCCAGGGCCGCCATCCGGTGAACCGGGCGGCGTTTGCCATCCATTCCCGCATCCATGCCGCGCGGCCAGACGTGGTGGCGGCGGCGCATTCGCATTCGCGCTTTGGCACGACCTTCGCGTCGCTGGGCAAGCTGTTGCCGCCGATTTCACAAGAGGCTTGTGCCTTCTACAAAGACCATGCGCTGCTGGATGCTTTCCACGGCGTTGCCAGCGAATTGTCCGAAGGCGAACTGATTGCGCAGACGCTGGGCGAGAAGAAAGCCATCATCTGCCGTCATCACGGGCATTTCACCGTCGGCCAGTCGGTTGAAGCGGCGGTGAACTGGTATATCCGGATGGAACGCGCCTTCGATCAATACCTGCTCGCTAATGCGGCCGGCCAGCCGCTGGAAATCGATGACGCCACCGCCTTGCTGGCGCGGCGCCAGATCGGCTCGCCGCGCGCCGGCTGGTTCGGCCTGCAGCCCTTGATGGACAAGATCATTGCCGAACAGCCGGACTTGCGCGACTAGCCTTGTGGGCGGTTTGGTGCGACCGGCAGTCCAGCCTGCGCAGGACAGTGCAGCTCAGCCGCGTGCCGGTGCTTGTTGCAGCGCTGCCTTCAGTGCCCGGGCCAGCGCCGCCGTGCCATCCGGCACTGCCCGGCCCTTGCGCGTGATCTGGTAAAAGGCCAGCGGCACTTGCGGCTCGATTAGCAGGTGCAACTGCACGGCATAACGGGCACAGGCGGGGGCCACGAAAGCCGGCAGCACCGCTACGCCGAATCGGGCTTCCACCATGGCCAGCACGGTTTGCATGTTTTCATAAGCGGGCCGCTCTTCATCTGCGCGGCCGGCGCGGCGCAAATGCTCTTCTATCATTTGCTGCACCGGGTTTTCCGGCGCCAGCCCGATCAGGGGCTTGTCGCGCAATTCGGTCCATTTCATTTTGCGCGGCGCGCGCCGGCGCGCATCAGCATCGCTGCTGGCGGGGCAGACAAAAGCCAGCGGAAATTCAGCCAGCGCCACGCGTTCCAGGCCCGATGCAGGTTTGAAAAAAGCGCCGAAGCCGACATCCAGCGTGCCGTTGGCCACTTCATCCTGTATCTGTTGCCGGCCCAGGTCGCGTATGCGCAAATTGATGCCGGGATGCTGGGCGGTGAAAACGGCGCTGGCCGCCGGCAGCACGTCGGAGGCAATCAGAGGCGTGGCGCCCACCGTCAGGATCTGGCGCGCCCGGGTCGAAATGCGGTTGATCGAATCCGACACCGCTTCCAGTTCCGCCAGCACGCGCGCAGCCACTGGCACCAGTTGCGTGCCGGCAGCGGTGAGCGCCACCGAGCGGGTAGTGCGGTCGAACAGGCGGCAGTCGAGCTGCTTTTCCAGGTCGCGCGTCATGGCCGACAAGCCGGACTGGGTGATGTGCAGCCGTTCCGCGGCGCGGGTAAAGCTGCCCAGCCGGGCAATGACGAGGAAGGCTTGCAACTGGCGCTGCGAAAGATTCATTTTCGATTGATCCAGGTTGCTTCTTAATTTACAAAATAAAGTTGATTATATTCTTGATGCGATTGCGGTTAAATGAGCGCCCCTCCCGGCGCATGCCGGCGCCACAGGCCACAGGAAAAAAATGGGAAAGCAGGTGAAGGTTTTGATTGCCGGCGGCGGCATAGGCGGGCTGACCGCTGCGCTGGCTTTGCTGAAAAAAGGTTTCGACGTGCAAGTGTTTGAGCAAGCCGCTGAACTGCGCGAAGTCGGCGCTGGCCTGCAGCTGAGCGCCAATGGCTTGCGCGTGTTGTACCAGCTTGGCGTGGGCGATGCCTTGCGCGCCCTGTCTTGCGAAGCGGCCGGCAAGGAAATCCGGCTGTGGAGCAGCGGCCAAACCTGGAAGCTATTCGACCTGGGCGCCAGTTCGATCGCGCAATATGGCTATGGCTATTTCATGGTCTACCGGCCGGACTTGCTGCAAGTGCTGGCCGACGCCGCGCGCGCCATCAAGCCCGATGCGATCAAGCTGGGGGCGGCCTGCATCGGCTATGAACAATCGGAATCCGGTGTGCGCTTGCAGCTGGCCGACGGCAGCAGCGTCGAAGGCGATGTGCTGGTGGGCGCCGATGGTGTGCATTCGAAAATCCGGGCCCAGTTGGCGGGCGCAGACCAGCCCGTGTTTTCCGGCTGCCTGGCCTGGCGCGGCGTGATTCCGATGGAACGGCTGCCGCAGCACTTGCGCCGGCCGGTCGGCACCAACTGGGTTGGCCCCGGCGCGCATGTGATCCACTACCCTTTGCGCGGCGGGCAATTGATGAACCTGGTCGGCATTGTTGAAAACAATGACTGGCAGGTGGAATCCTGGACCCAGCGCGGCACGCATGAAGAATGCCACGCCCATTTCAAGGGTTGGCATGAAGACGTGCATACGCTGATCGCGAATGTAGACATTCCCTTCAAATGGGCGCTGATGGTGCGCGAGCCGCTTGCCAGCTGGCGCGATGGCCGCGTCACGATGCTGGGCGACGCCTGCCATCCCACCCTGCCTTTCCTGGCCCAGGGCGCGGTGATGGCGCTGGAAGATGGCTACATCCTGGCGCGCAGCCTGGAGAAATACGCAAGCGATTTGCCGCTGGCGCTGCAACGGTATGAAGAGGCGCGCATCGGCCGCACCACCCGCATCGTGCAGCGCTCCACTGAAAATGGCCGCCGCTTCCATAATCCGGCGCTGGCCTCGGCCGAGGGCGCGGCCGATTATGTCGACCGCGAATGGGCCGAGCCGAAAGTGCGCGAGCGTTACGACTGGTTATTCAGCTACAACGTCGACGAGGTGGCGCTGTGAGCATGCCGGCAAACGCATCACAGCCGGTGGCGCTCAACGGCTCCTGCCAGGTTGGCAACGGCCCGCTACGCATCATCGTATTGTCCGGCTGGTTTGGTTGCGCCGATGCCTGGAGCCCGCTGCTGGATGCGCTCGATACGGAACAGGCAAGCTGGCTGTTCTTTGATTACCGTGGCTATGGCCGCTCGCGCCATTTGCGTGGCGATTACAGTTTTGAAGAAGTCGCAGCCG
This sequence comes from Paucimonas sp., assembly GCA_028292545.1. Classification (GTDB taxonomy): domain Bacteria; phylum Pseudomonadota; class Gammaproteobacteria; order Burkholderiales; family Burkholderiaceae_D; genus Lacisediminimonas. Next base: position 24,351 of record JAQGMC010000054.1, on the reverse strand, counting down.
ACGTGCTGCGCCTGGCAGACAGCCTGGGCTGGGACCGGTTTGCGCTGGTCGGCCATTCGATGGGCGGGATGGCGATGCAGCGCGTGTTGCTGGCCGCGCCGCATCGGGTCACGCGCATGCTGGCCGTGACTGCCGTGCCGGCTTGCGGCGCGCGCATGGATGCGCAGCGGCTAGCCAGTTTCACCGTGGCGATCGACGAACTGGCTGGACGCCGTTTCATCATCGATTATTCAACTGGCAAGCGCTTGCCCGCCGCCTGGGTGGAGCGCATGGCGCAACAATCCTGGGACAATTCCACGCCGGCAGCTTTCGGCGGCTACCTGGCGCAATGGGCAACTGGCGATTTTTCAGCCGCTGTTGCCGGCAACCCGGTGCCAGTCAAAGTGATGGTAGGCGAGCATGATCCCAGCCTGAACGCAGACTTGATGCAAAAAACCTGGCTGGCCTGGTATCCGAATGCCAGCCTTGAGATACTGCCCAATGCCGGGCACTATCCAATGAACGAGATACCCGTCGCGTTCGCGGCTTCGGCCCAGGCTTTCCTGCTGGACCAGGCTGCCTGAATCACCGGCCCGCAACGTGCACGCCTTTACTTACCTGAAACCCGACTCGCTGCAACAGGCGCTTGCGCTGCTGGCCGCGCATCCCGACGCCCGCCCTTTGTCGGGCGGAATGTCCTTGTTGCCGGCGATGAAACAGCGCATGGCTGCGCCTTCGCACCTGGTGGACCTGTCGCGCCTGCCGGAGTTGCAGGGCATGCGGCTGGAACACGGCGCGCTGGTGATCGGCGCGGCTTGCACGCATGCGGCAGTGGCAAGTTCACCGCTGGTGGCGGCGAACCTGCCGGCACTGCAACACCTGGCCAGCCTGATTGCCGATCCGCAGGTGCGCAACCGTGGCACGCTGGGTGGTTCAGTCGCCAATAACGATCCCGCGGCCGACTATCCGGCGGCAGTGCTGGCGCTGGATGCAACTGTCATCACGTCGTCGCGCCGCATCGCTGCCGATGATTTTTTCACTGGCATGTTCGATACCGCGCTGGCGCCGGGCGAAGTCGTGGCCGCCATCTCTTTCCCGCTGGCCGTGCGTGCCGCGTATGTGAAATACCGGCATGCGGCATCCGGTTATGCCGTGGCTGGCGTGTTCGCCGCGCAAGCCGGGGCGGCGCTGCGTGTGGCCGTGACCGGTGCTGCGCCCTGCGTGTTTCGCTGGCGCGAAGCAGAAGAACGGCTTGCTGGCGATTGCAGCGTGGCGGCGATGGATGGCTTGCGCATGGATCCGCAGCGCATGCTGGCCGATACCAATTCGCCGGCGCCCTGGCGCGCAAACCTGGTGGAAGTGCTGACACGCCGGGCTGTTGCCGCGCTCGCGCCGCAAGCCGCAAAGGAGCGGCCATGATCGAGGTGGAACTCACTGTCAATGGCAAGCAAGTGGCGCGCACGGTGGATGAGCGCAGCTTGCTGGTTGACTTCCTGCGCCGCGACCTGCAGCTGACCGGCACCCATGTCGGTTGCGACACCAGCCAGTGCGGGGCGTGCACGGTGAACCTGGATGGCGTGGCGGTGAAATCCTGCACGGTGCTGGCAGCGCAAGCCAGTGGCGGCGTGGTGACCACGGTAGAAGGGCTGGCGCGCGATGGCGTGCTGCATCCGGTGCAGGAAGCCTTCGTGCAATGCCACGGCTTGCAATGCGGTTTCTGCACGCCAGGCATGATCATGGCGGTCGAGTATTTCCTGCGCCAGCGGCCAGCGGCGCTGGACGACCATACCATCCATACCGCGCTGGAAGGCAATATCTGCCGCTGCACCGGCTACGTCAACATCATTGCCGCCGTGCGCCATGCGGCGCTGCAAATCTATCCCGACCTGGCGCCGGCCGCGAAAGGCAAGCCATGATCGGCCAAGCCTTGCCGCGCCTGGAAGACCAGCGCCTGGTGCGTGGCCAGGGCCGCTATACCGACGACATCGACTTGCCCGGCCAGTGCCATGCGGCGTTCCTGCGTTCGCCGCATGCGCATGCGCGACTCGTTTCCATTGACGCCAGCGCTGCACGCGCCATGCCCGGCGTGCTGGCCGTGTTGACTGGCGCGGATTATGTGGCAGACGGTTTGCACGGCATGCAGCATGTGCCCATGCCGGCCGATGCCATCGACGTGGCCCAGCCCGCTTTTGCCGGTGCCGTCGAGGGCGCCGTCTTCAACCAGCCGCACTTGCCCTTGCCAGTGGATCGCGTGCGCCATGTCGGCGAAGCGCTTGTGATGGTGGTTGCAGAAACGCCGTTGCAGGCGCGCGATGCCATCGACGCCGTGCTGGTGGACTATGAAGAACTGCCACCCGTTGTGGATGCGCTGGCGGCGATGGAAGCCGGCGCGCCGCAGTTGTGGGATGGTGCGCCGGGCAATCTCTGCTTCCGGGCGCAACTCGGTGAGCGCGATGCGGCCGAGCGCGCGATTGCTGGCGCGCCCCATGTGGTGCGTCGGCGCTTTCGCAATAGCCGCCTGGTGAATTGCCAGATGGAGCCGCGCGCAGCGATCGGTAGTTATGAGGCAGCCCAGGATAGCTGGCTGTTGATCTCCGGCAGCCAGGGCGCGCAGCGCCAGAAAGCTTGCCTGGCCAGTGCGCTGGGCGTGCCGGGCGACAAAGTGCGCGTGGTCTGCCCCGATGTCGGCGGCGGCTTCGGCCCGCGCACGATGCTGTATGTCGAACAGCTTGCCGTGGTGTGGGCCGCGCGCCGCGTTGGCCGCCCGGTCAAGTGGACAGCGGATCGCAGCGAAGCCTTCCTCGGTGACTACCAGGGCCGCGACCAGGTGATCGATGCCACCGTCGCGTTCGACCGCGACGGGCGCATCCTCGCCATCAGCAATGAATGGACCGGCAATGTCGGCGCGCACACCGTGTCGTATGTGCCGATGTCCAATGGCACGCGGGTGATGACCACGGTCTACCATGTGCCGCTGGCCGCGGTGCGCGTGAATGCAGTGCTGACCAATACGGTGCCGACGGCGCCTTATCGCGGCGCCGGGCGGCCCGAAGCCAATCATGTGATTGAGCGCGTGCTCGATATCGCGGCGCGGGAATTGGGACTGGACCGGGTCGAGATCCGGCGCCGCAATATCGTGCAGCCAGGGCAAATGCCTTACCGCAGCCCGATGGGCCTGTATTACGACAGCGGCGCTTTCGCCGCCAACATGGAGCGGGTGCTGGTCCTGGCTGGCTGGGAGGGATTCGAAGCGCGCCGCGCCGCTTCGCGCCAACGGGGCCGCTTGCGCGGTATCGGCCTGGCAAACTACATCGAAGCGCCGGTGGGCGCGCCGCGCGAGCGTATCGAAATGCAGGCGCTGTCCGATGGCAGCATCGACATCGTGTCCGGCACCCAAAGCCAGGGGCAGGGCCATGAAACCAGTTTCGCGCAAGTCGTCGCTTCACAACTCGGCGTGCCAGTCACCGCGGCGCGCCTGCGCACTGGCGACACCGACATTGCGCGCATTGGCGGCGGCTCGCATTCCGACCGCAGCATGCGCATAGCCGGTACGCTGCTGGTGCAGGCCAGCCAGGATTTGCTGGCGCAAAGCCGCCTGTTGGCAGCCAGTGCGCTGGATGCCGATCCCGCCAGCCTGCACTATGTCGCGCCCGCCTGGACCGTGGAAGACGGCACGCGGGCGATCACGCTGGCGCAATTGGCTGAGCTGCTGGCAACACAGTCGCCGCCGGGCAGGCTTGCCACCAGCGCCGAGTTCCACGGCCGCATGGCAGCGCATCCAACCGGCGCCGCCGTGTGCGAGCTGGAAATCGACCCCGACACGGGCGATGTCGAACTGCTGCACTATGCCTCAGTGGACGACGTGGGGCAGGTGATCAACCCACTCATCGTTGAAGGCCAGGTGCATGGCGGCCTGGCGCAGGGAATCGGCCAAGCCTTGAGCGAGCATTTCAGCATCGATGAAGCCAGCGGCCAGGTATTGTCCGGTTCCTTCCAGGATTACGGCGTGCCGCGCGCCGGCGTGGTGCCGCCGCTCTCGATCGAAATGACAGAAGACCCGACCGCAGGGAATCCGCTGCGGGTGAAAGGCGGCGGCGAAAGTGGCATCACGCCCGCCACCGCAGTGATTTTCAATGCGCTGGCAGATGCGCTGCAGGAAATCAGTAGCGAGGAGTTGCCAATGCCAGCCACGCCGGCGCGGATCTGGCACTTCATCCATGGCAGCCAGGCGCTGCAGGCAGATAAAAAGAGCGAGACATGAATATGGAACACATCAAGACCCGGCGCAGCGGCGACATGCTGGAGATCGTGCTCGATCGCGGCGAGAAGGGCAATTCGCTGACGCGTGAAATGGGCGATGCCATCGTGGCCGCCCTGGCTGGCGTGGACGACAGCGTAAAGCTGGTCGTGCTGTCAGCCACGGGGCCGGATTTTTGCGCCGGCCGCGATTCGCCCATGCCGACCCTGGGCCCGAAACCGAATGCGGAAACGATACGCCAGGCCGTGGCATTACCGCCGCTGGCGCTGTATGACGCAGTCAAGGCGGTGCCGGTGCCAGTCATTGCCGTGGTCCGTGGGCGTGCCGTCGGCGCCGGTTGCGCACTGGCTTGCGTGGCCGACATCACGCTTGCCGCAAGCGATGCGGTATTCCAGGTTCCCGAGATGGAGCGCGACATTCCGCCGACCCTGGTGATGGCGGCACTCGCAGACCGCGTGCCAGTCAAAACCCTGGCCTGGATGGTCTACAGCCGGCTGGCGCTGGATGCAGGGCAGGCGCGGGCGGCAGGACTGGTGCAGGAAGTGGTTGCGCCCGACGAACTCGATGCCGCAGTCGCCAGCCTGACCGCGACCATGCTGTCCAACACGCCAGTGTCGCTGCGGGCAGTCAAGCAATTCCTGAGCCTCGCGCCGCAAATGCCGCCGCCCGCTGCCAGCGGCCTGGCAGCGCACCTTGTGTCGACCGCGCTGGCGGCGCGATTCTAGATGCCGACCGGGTGCGAGCGCGCCCGGTTTTTCATGCCGGCTGTTCATGCCGGGAGACCATAACCAAAACCAGAACCCGCGAAAATGAATCCGACATCCCGCCTTGTTTGCAAGCTGCTCAATGCAACCGTCCTGTTGCTCGCCAGCCTGGGGTCCAGCCTTGCGCTGGCTGCCGATTACCCCAGCAAGCCGATACGCATGCTGCTCGGCTATCCGCCCGGCAGCGGCATTGACAATGTCGCGCGCCAGGTTGCGCAGCGGATGGAAAAATCCCTCGGCCAGCCGGTGGTCGTGGACAACAGGCCGGGCGCGCTGGGCAATATTGCCGCGCAGGCGGTCGCGACTTCTGCGCCGGACGGCTACACGATCCTGTTCACGCCGAATTCCGCGATGGGCATCAATGTGCACCTGTTCAAGCAAATGCCTTTCGACCCGGTGAAAGATTTCCTGCCTGTTGCACCGGTAGCGACGCTTGGCTTCGCCATCCTGGTCAACCCGGAAACGGTGCCGGTGAAAAACCTGCAGGAACTCACCGCCATGATCAAGAAAGAGCCCGGCAAATATTCCTACGGCACGGGCAATGCAACCGGCCAGGTAGTGGGCGCCCTGTACGCCAGCATGGCGGGCTTGCAAGCGCAAAACATACCCTACAAAGGCGTGCCGCCTGCCATGACCGACTTGCTGGGCGGACGCATTCAATACGTGATTGCGGATGCATCGCTGGCGATTCCGCAAGTCAAGGGCGGCCGGGTCAAAGCGCTGGCCGTGACCAACAAGACGCGCGTTCCAGCGCTGAAGGATGTGCCGACGATGCAGGAAGCGGGCTTGCCGGGTTATGACTTGACTGCATGGTTCGGCATTTTCCTGCCGGCGAAAGCGCCGACTGAGGCAGCGCAAAGTCTATCCACGCATATCCGCCAGGCTGTCAGCGATCCGGCGCTGGTGGCTTCGCTGCGTGCGATTGGCGTGGAAGCCATGCCGGGCAGCCCGGCGGACCTGGCGAAGATGATGGCCAGCGATACCGAGAAATGGGGGCGTATCATCCGCGAGGCGCATATCACGGTGACGGATTGAAGCCGGGTTAGCGGAGAACAGGACAGGGGAAACAGCAGATGAAGGCGCAGATGAAGGAGCAGGTGCAGCAAACGGCCGAGCGCATGGATGCCAACGCTGGCGGCAGCGAACAAAACGGCTTGCGTTACCAGTCCGGTTTCGGCAACGAGTTCGCCACCGAAGCCTTGCCCGGGGCCTTGCCGGTAGGACGCAATTCGCCCCAGCGCGCGGCTTACGGGCTGTACACGGAACAGATTTCGGGTACAGCCTTTACCGCGCCGCGCAGCCATAACCGGCGTTCCTGGCTATACCGCATCCGGCCCTCCGCCATGCATCTCCCTTACGAAGCGATGGAAAGCCCGCTGCTGGTGGGCGATTTTTCAACCGTGCCGGCGACGCCGCCGAACCAGTTGCGCTGGTCGCCGCTGCCCATGCCCGACGCCGCCACCGATTTCATTGAAAGCTGGGTCACGATGGCGGGCAATGGCTCGGCCGAGGCCATGTCCGGTTGCGCGATCCACTTGTATGCCGCGAACCAGTCAATGACGACCCGCTTCGCCAGTTGCTCTGATGGCGAATTGCTGATTGTGCCGCAACAGGGGCGCTTGCAAGTGGCAACCGAATTCGGCCGGCTTGAGGCCGGTCCGCAAGAGATTTTGGTGATACCGCGCGGCTGCCGCTTCCAGGTCACGCTGCCCGATGGCGCGGCGCGCGGCTATATCTGCGAAAATTTTGGCGCACTGTTGCGCCTGCCCGACCTGGGGCCGATCGGCTCCAATGGCCTGGCCAATCCGCGCGATTTCCTCAGCCCGCATGCAGCTTATGAAGACCGGGAAGGCGACTTTGAACTGGTGACCAAGTTCGGCGGGCGGCTGTGGCGCGCGCGGCTGAATCATTCGCCGCTGGATGTGGTGGCATGGCATGGCAACTATGTGCCCTACAAATATGACCTGCGCCGTTTCAACACGATGGGCTCGGTCAGCTTTGACCATCCCGATCCTTCCATCTTCCTGGTCTTGCATTCGCCGGGCGATACGCCGGGCGTGGACATGCTTGACTTCGTCGTTTTCCCGCCGCGCTGGATGGCGGCAGAAGATACTTTCCGCCCGCCCTGGTTCCACCGCAATGTCGCCAGTGAATTCATGGGACTGGTGCATGGCGTCTACGATGCCAAGGCAGAAGGCTTTGCTCCGGGCGGGGCCAGCCTGCACAACTGCATGACCGGCCACGGTCCCGACGCCGGCACCTTCGACAAAGCCAGCGCCGCCGATACGTCGGTTCCGCACAAAGTCGTGGATACGATGGCCTTCATGTTTGAAACCAAGCAAGTGATCCGCCCGACCCGGTATGCGCTGGAAAGCGCGCAACTGCAGGCGGATTATTTCCGCTGCTGGCAAGACATCCGGAAAAACTTCCAGCCGCCGCAATAAGGGCAGGGCATGCCGGCTTGTGCGCCAATTGACTTGGCGCACAAGCTCAATAACAATCGTCGCGTGCTACGCTGCCGCGTACCAGAGCCTTGTTTGCATTTTGCGCGGGCCGGCCCGAACCACCCGAGGATGTTTTCCCGATGCATAAAGTCCGGTTTTTCCCTGCCTGGTTCGCGCGTGGTCGTCTTGCCGCCACCATTGCCGCATTGCTGTTCCCCTTGTTGGCCGCTGCCGCCAACGACGCCGACGAAGTCACCAAGCTGATGCAGCGTGGCGCCTACCGTGAAGCGCTGGTGCAAGCCGATGCGCAGATCGCGAAAAAGCCGCGCGACGCCAATATGCGTTTCCTGAAAGGCGTGCTGCTGGCGCAGATGGAACGCAAGCAGGAAGCAATGGCCGTCTTCACCGCATTGACCCAGGACTTCCCGCAACTGGCCGAGCCCTACAACAACCTTGGCGTGCTGCTGGCCGGCGCCGGTGAATTCGACAAAGCGCGCGAAGCGCTGGCGCGCGCGACCCAGCTTTCGCCGGGCTATGCAACGGCGCATGAAAACCTGGGCGACCTGTATGCGCGCCTTGCTGCGCTGTCGTATGAAAAAAGCACGCAATCAGATGCAGGCAATGCCAAGACAAAGTCCAAGCTGACGCTGGCACGCAACCTGACCGGTGCGGCCTTCGGCGCGGCGTCGCCGGCAGCCGCATCGGCGCAGGCCACGCCCGCACCGGCCACGCCAGCACCGGCCGTGGCGGGCAAGGTGGCGGCTCCGCTGCCACCTGCGCCAGCCCGGGCCACGGCCGAAGCAGCCAGCCAGGCTGCTGGCAAAGCACCCGCGCTAGCGTCCGCTGCGCCCGCCGCATTGCCGCCAATAGCCGCCGCAGCGCCAGCGCGTGGTGCCGCTGGCAGCACTGGCACAAGCGCCAACACCGGCACCGCCACACCAGCCGCAAGCGCCGCCGCGCCAGCCGCAGCCGCGGCCCAGGCCAGGCCAGCCGATACCGCTGCAGGCGATGAAAAAGCCGTCGTCGATGCGCTCGAGCGCTGGGCCAGCGCCTGGAGTGCGCGCAATGTGCCGGCCTATCTTTCCAGCTATGCGCGTGATTTCCAGCCGGCCGACGGCAGCACGCTGGCGCAATGGAAAGCCAGCCGCCGGGCGCGCATCCTGGACAAAGAAAAAATATCGGTGCGCGTGCAGCAGCCCACCGTCACGCTTGAAGGCCGGCGCGCCATCGTCAAGTTCATCCAGGCTTACAGCGCCGGCAGTGTGCGCAGCACCGACGTGAAGGAAATGGTGCTGGTGCGAGAAGGTGCGACATGGCTGATCCAGGCCGAACGCGTGACTTCTTGATGCCTTGATTCACAGCCTGGTATGTACCCACGCGGCACCAACACGGTGCCGGCGCGATGGCATAAAATGCCTTCACCTTCTTCCCAGTGAACGGCGCTTCATGCGCCCGGCCACCTCACCCACCCACCCGTTCGGACTGCAGGTCCGGCGCAATCCAACAGGAGTTTTCAGCGCATGGCAGGCACGCTTTCCCATCTCCGTGTTCTCGACCTGACCCGGGTCCTGGCCGGTCCCTGGAGCACCCAGATGCTGGCCGACCTGGGCGCAGACGTGATCAAGGTCGAACGGCCGCGGGTCGGCGATGATACCCGCCACTGGGGTCCGCCCTGGATTGCTGACGCGGAAGGCGCGGCAACCGGCGACTCTGCCTATTTCACTTCAGCCAACCGCAACAAGCGCTCGATCACGATCGACCTGGCCAATACCGAAGGCCAGCAACTGGTGCGCGAACTGGCGCGCCATGCCGATATCCTGGTTGAAAATTACAAGGTCGGCGACCTGGCGCGCTATGGCCTGGCTTATGAAGACCTGCAGCAAGTCAATCCGCGCCTGGTGTATTGCTCGGTCACGGGCTATGGCCAGGATGGGCCTTGCGCCGACCAGCCCGGCTATGACTTCGTATTCCAGGGCGAAGGTGGCCTGATGAGCATCAATGGCGAAGCCGACGACAAACCTGGCGGCGGTCCGATGAAGACTGCGATTGCCGTCACCGATGTGCTGTCGGGATTGAATGCCACGATCGCGATCCTGGCTGCCATCGAGCACCGCCACCTGAGCGGGCGCGGCCAGCATATCGATATTGCCTTGCTCGACACGATCGTGCATTTCGGTTCAAACCAGGTCGTGAGCTATTTCACCAACGGTGAAATCCCTCGCCGCTGGGGCAATGCCCATCCGAACCTGACGCCCTACCAGTCGTTCAAGACTGCCGATGGCCACATCATCATTGCCTGCGGCAACGATGGCCAGTTCCGCAAGCTGTGCACCAGGCTCGGCCGCGCCGACTTGCTGGCTGATGTGCGCTTCACCACCGTGTCCGGGCGCAACAGCAATCGCGCCGCGCTGGTCGACGACCTGGCCATCCTGTTCCTGCGCGAGCCGACTGCGCACTGGACCCGGCTGCTGGAAAATTCGGATGTGCCCCACGGCAGCATCAATACCTATGACAAGGTGTTCCAGCATCCGCAGGTCGTGCACCGCGAACTGAAGGTGGACCAGCCACATGCAAAGGGCGGCACCGTCAGCACCGTGCGCAATCCGATCCGGCTGTCGGAAACGCCGGTCGAGTACCGCCATGCGCCGCCTTTGCGCGGGCAGCATACCGATGAAGTGCTGGCCGAAGTGCTGGGCATGGATGCAGAGCGTATTGCGGCGCTGAAAGCAGGCGGAGCGATCGAAGCGGCGCCGCCTGCAGATCCGACCTGAACCGGGGCGCGCCGCGCATCGCGCCTGGCTGCCCTACACAAGCAACACCATAACCATAGCGCTGCCAAAGGGCGCGCGACAAACAGGAGACAGCAAGATGGCAAGCACCACAACCGAGGACATGCCCACCGTCGGACTCGGCCTTTATTTTGAAGACCTGCCGGTCGGCAAGAAATTCAAGACCATCGGCCGCACCGTGCAGGACGCCGATATCTGCGCCTTCTGCAATGTGATCCACATGACCGAGGTGCTGTTTACCGACATGGAATTCGTGAAGAACGAATCCGACATCAAGGGTCGCCTGGCGCCCGGCTCGTTCATCTACGGCATTGCCGAAGGCTTGCTGGCGCAAGCCACGATGCAGAAAACCGGCTATGCCTTCATCAACATGGAGCTGACCGTGCACCAGCCGGTATTTGCCGGCGACACCGTGCATGTGCAATGCGAAGTGATTGAATCGCGCGTTTCCAAAAGCCGGCCCGGCCGCTCGCTGGTGCGCACGTCCAACAAGGTCGTCAACCAGCGCGGCGAAGTGGTGCTGACTTATACGCCGCTGCGCATGGTGAAATGCCGCAACGCCTGACGCTGCGCCGGGCGCCGGCGCGCGCTGATCAAGAACACAGGAGACTCGGATGCAGGGATTGAAAGACAAGGTCGTGCTGGTGACCGGCGGCGCCGGCGGCATCGGTTCGGCGCTGTGCCGCCGCTTTGCGGCCGAAGGATCGGCCGTGGCCGTATTCGACTTGAATGCTGAAGGCGCTGCCAAACTCGCGGCCGAACTGCAGGCCAGCGGCGCGCGTGCCGCCGGCTATGGGGTTGATATTTCCGACTATGACGCCGTTGCGGCAGCTGTGCAGCAGGCCGAGGCTGAACTGGGGCCGGTGGATGTGCTGGTGAACAATGCCGGCTGGGATGTGGCCGCGCGCTTCGTCGACACCGACCCGGCACTGTGGCAAAAGATCATCGCCATCAACCTGGTCGGCCCGCTGAACCTGCACCACACCGTCATCAAGGGCATGATTGCGCGCGGCCGCGGCCGGGTGGTGAATGTGGCTTCCGACGCCGGGCGCGTCGGTTCATCGGGCGAATCGGTGTATTCCGCCTGCAAGGGCGGGTTGATCGCGTTTTCCAAGACGCTGGCGCGTGAAGTGGCCAGGAAGCGCATCAATGTCAATGTCGTGTGCCCGGGCCCGACCGACACCGCCTTGTTCCGCGATTTTGCGGGTGAAGGCGAAAGCGGCGACAAGCTGCGCAGTGCGCTGGAAAAAGCGATTCCCTTCGGGCGCCTCGGGCAGCCTGACGATGTGGTGGGCGCGATCTGCTTCCTCGCATCCGACGATGCGGCTTTCATCACCGGTCAGGTATTGTCGGTGTCGGGCGGGCTGACCATGGCTGGATAAACGTACTGCGCCAGAAGCGCATCGCCGTATAAAAACGAACAACGGAGACAACGATGAGCATGAAAAAACACAATACGACCCGCCGCAGCGCCTTGCTGGCTGCTTTTGCCGGAGCGCTTGCACTGGCGCTGCCGGCGCAGGCGCAGGCGCAGGGGCAAGACCCGTGGCCGAACAAGCCGATCCGCCTGGTGCTGGGCTTTGCAGCCGGTGGCGGCACGGATGTGATCGCACGCGGCATTGCGCAAAAAGTAGGCGAACTGCTCGGCACGCAAGTGGTGGTGGACAACAAGCCCGGCGCCAACGGCAATATCGCCAATGAGCTGGTGGCCAAGTCGCCGGCCGATGGTTACACGCTGCTGTACAACACCTCATCGATCGTGCTGAGCCCGGCCCTGTATGCCAAGCTCAATTACGACGCGATCCGCGATTTCACGCCGGTGGCGCTGACGGCAAACCTGCCCATCGTGCTGGTTACGGCGCCCAGCCTGGGCGTGAAGTCGCCGCAGGAATTCGTCGCCATGCTCAAGGCGAATCCCGGCAAGCTGAATTACGCTTCGGCCGGCAATGGCAATATCACGCACCTGTCGGCGCTGCTGTTCTTGAGCGCGACCGGATTGAGCGCCACCCACGTGCCCTACAAGAGTGAAGCGCCGGCCGTGACCGATGTCGCCGGCGGCCAGGTGCAGTTCTACATGGGCACGGCGCCAGGCGTGATCCCGCTGATTCGCGACAAGCGGCTGACGGCAGTTGCAGTCAGCACGGCCCGGCGCATGGATTCGCTGCCCGATGTGCCGACCATGTCGGAGTCGGTTGCGAAAGACCTGGAACTGGGCGCCTGGTCTGGCATCATGGCGCCGGCCGGCACCAAGCCTGAAATTGTCGCCAAGCTCAACGCCGCAATCCAGGTTGCGATGAACGACAAAGCCTTGCTGGCCAAGTTCGCAGCCCAGGGCGCGGAGCCGAAATACATGCCTTCGGCGCAGTACGCGGCCTTCGTGCAATCGGAACTGGCGCGCTGGACGAAAATCGTCAAGCAAAACAATGTGAAGATGGATTGATGCGGGCCGGCCGGCAACTATCCGGCCGCTGGCAAGCGAGGAGACTGGTTTGGGACCGCTGAAGGGCATACGAATTATTGAACTGGCCGGCATCGGTCCTTCGCCGATGGCGGCCATGATGCTGGCTGACATGGGCGCAACCGTATTGCGCATCGACCGGCTGGAACCGGCCAAGCTCGGTGTCGAGCGTCCGTTGCAATACAACCTGCTGCTGCGCAACCGGCAAGTGCTGGCCGTGGACTTGAAAACCGCGGCCGGGCGCGACCTGGTGCTGCAACTGGTGGAAAAGGCAGATGGCTTGATGGAAGGCTTCCGTCCAGGCGTGACCGAACGCCTGGGCCTGGGGCCCGACGCTTGCCTGGCGCGCAATCCGCGCCTGGTCTATGGCCGCATGACGGGCTGGGGCCAGGAAGGGCCGCTGGCGCAGGCCGCCGGCCATGACTTGAATTACATCGCCGTCACCGGCGTGCTGGATGCGATCGGCCGCGATGGCCAGCCGCCGACGCCGCCCTTGAACCTGGTCGGCGATTTTGGCGGCGGCGGCATGTACCTGGCGCTGGGCATGGTTGCAGCCATGCTGGAGGCGCGCGGTTCGGGCAAAGGACAAGTGGTGGACGCCGCCATCTGCGATGGCACGGCTTCGCTTGGCACGTCGCTGTTCGGCATGCAGGCGGCTGGTTTGCTTGCGCCGCGCGGCCAGAACATACTCGACGCCGGCGCCCCCTGGTACGAAGTCTATCAATGCGCCGACGGCAAATGGATATCGATTGCGCCCATCGAAGGCAAGTTTTACGGCGAACTGTTGCAGCGGCTGGGCATGCAAGCCAGTGAACTCGGCGAGCAAAATTCGCGCGCCGACTGGCCGCGCGCCAAGCAAGCTTTCGCAGCAAAATTCCGCACCCGCACGCGCGATGAATGGTGCGCCCTGCTTGAAGGCAGCGACGCCTGTTTCGCACCGGTGATGACCCCGGCCGAGGCACCCTTGCATCCGCACCTGGCGGCGCGCAAGACTTTCGTCGACGTCGATGGCATCACGCAACCAGCGCCCGCGCCGCGCTTTTCGCGCAGTGAGTGCGACTTGCCGCGCGCACCGATACCCGTCACGCCAGACAATTCGCGCGCTGCGCTGGAAGACTGGCTCGGGGCAGAAGCGGCGGCGCAGTTCCTCGACCGCGCCGGCACCTGAAGCAGTCGCGGCTGCGGAGCGAAACGCCATGCGCATCCTCTTCATCCATCAAAACTTCCCCGGCCAGTTCAAGCACCTGGCGCCGGCGCTGGCAGCCGAGGGCCACCAGGTGGTGGCCATCAGCAATCGCGAGGGCAGTCCGCCGCTCTGGAAGGGCGTGCGGATCCTGCATTACCGCAACCAGCGCGCGCCGGCGCAAGACATGCATCCGTGGCTGGCCGATTTCGAACCCAAGGTGATCCGGGCCGAAACCGTGTTCCGCCTGTGCCGGAAATTGAAGCAGGAAGGCTTCTCGCCTGACGTCGTCGTCGCGCATCCGGGCTGGGGCGAAAGCCTGTTCGTCAAACAGGTCTGGCCGCAAGCGCGGCTGGGCGTGTACTGCGAATTCTTTTACAACACGCAAGGCGCGGATGTCGGCTTCGATCCTGAGTTCCCGCTCGACCAGGAAGAAGCAGGCTGCCGCATCGCCTTGAAAAACATGGGCAACCTGATGCATTTCCAGGCTGCCGACGCGGGATTGTCGCCCACCGCCTGGCAAGCCAGCACCTTTCCCGCGCCCTTCCGGGAACGCATCAGCATCATCCACGATGGCATCGACACTGACGCGATACAGCCGCGCGCCGAGGCGCGCCTGACGCTGGCCGGGGAGGGCGGCACTGCCTGCGTCCTTGACCGCAGCAGTGAAGTGGTGACCTTCGTCAACCGCAACCTGGAGCCCTACCGCGGCTACCACATCTTCGTGCGCGCACTGCCGGCGCTGTTGCAGCGGCGGCCGAACCTGCATGTGCTGCTGGTGGGCGGCGATGGCGTCAGCTATGGCGACCGGCCGCCGGCCGGCAAAAGCTGGCGCAACATTTATTTTTCTGAAATCGCGGGCGCCCTGACGCCAGCGCAGCGCGCGCGCGTGCATTTCCTGGGCACGGTGCCCTATCCCGATTTCGTGGAAATGCTGCAGCTGTCGAGCGTGCACGTCTACCTGACCTATCCCTTCGTGCTGAGCTGGAGCCTGCTGGAAGCAATGAGCGCCGGCTGCGCCATCATCGGCAGCAACACGCCGCCGGTTGCGGAAGTGATCAAGCACGGGCAAACCGGCTTGCTGACAGACTTTTTCGATGGCCAGGCCATGGTGGAGCAAGTGTGCAGCTTGCTGGACGATCCGCACCGGCGCGCCGCGCTGGGGCAAGCCGCGCGTGCCTATGTGCGTGAAAACCTGGACTTGAAAACCGTCTGCCTGCCGGCGCAAATGGCGTGGATTGCTGACCTTGGAACCTGAGGGCGCTGCCGTTCCAATAATTTGCTGACAAATTAATAATTGTAAAACGGCAACTTGTCTGCTCCCCACCACAGAGCCGAACGCCGCGGCGCTACAGGGAAATAACCGATTTGTTCGGTAGTCATCTGTAAGTTCCGGTCACCGGACAAAGTTGTCTTTGCGTTTCATCCGTGCAATTATCGTGGAAAAGTAATTTGTCCTATAAGAAATTGCAGTCGATTCCTACGGTTCCGCCATCCATCCGTATTGCCGCCCCTTCACTGGAGGGGCGGCATTTCTTCACGAACTTCCCCGTTTCGCCAGGAGCCTTACATGCCCGTCGACAAAAAGTCGCTCAGCCAACCCGACCTGTTCAAAGCAGCTGATATCGCCTCGGACGCAGCGCGCAAGCCGCGCCGCGCGCCGAAGAAAAAGCTGCCGGCGGACGATCTGGCAGCGGAGCTGCAGGATGGTCTTGAACAGGTGGCCGAGGGCGTAACTGACAACCTGGCCCAAGCCGCAGCTGATACTGGCACGCAGCCACTGGTGCTGGCGCAAGCCGAGGCGGCGGCCGGCGGGGCGGCCGGCAGTGCTACTGGCGGGGCGGCTGGAAGCGCGGGCGCAGCCGGCGCTGCCGGAACCGCCGGGGCGGCAGGCGCAGCGGGCGCAGCCGGAGCGGCAGTGGCAGGCGCGGCCACGATATCGGCCGGCGCACTGGTGGCGGGCGCGGTCGTGGTAGGCGCGGCTGCGGCCGGCGGCGGGGGCGGCAGCAGCAGCAGCCCCACCACGCTGGCTGGCAACACGACCGTGGCCGACACGACCAAGCCCACCGTGGCCATCACCGACAACCAGCCTGGCACGGTCAGCAAGGCGACTGCCAACAATGGCGCCATTCTCTACACCTTTACCTTCGACGAAGCCGTCACTGGCTTCACGGCAGCCAAGGTCAATGTGACCAACGGCACCAAGGGCACATTCACGGCTGCGCCGGATGGCAAGGTGTACACCCTGGTCGTGACGCCCGATGCAGCACTGGCCGGCAATGTGACGGTGGATGTGCCGGCCGGTGCCGCAACCGATGCGGCTGGCAATGCCAGTACCGTCGCGGCCCAGTCGCTGCAGGCGGTGGACCTGGTCACGCCGGCAATTGCCGCAGTCAAGGTCAATGCCGGCACCAAGACAATCGAGCTGACTTATTCCGAGGCCCTGGATGCCGCCCACTTGCCAGCCAATACCGATTTCACGGTATCCATCGGCGCCACCAACAATGCGGTGACCGGGGTTGCCATCGCCGGCACCAAGGTCACGCTGACCGTCACCAACGACCTGGTGGCAGGACAGACCGTCACCGTCAAGTACACCGACCCGACTGCAGGCAACGATGCCGATGCGGTGCAGGATTTGGCCGGCAACGATGCCGCCGGTTTCACCCAGGGCGTGATCGCGGACGGCTATGTGCGCGGCGCCCGGGTCTATATCGACACCAACAACAATGGCCAGGCCGACGATGCCGACTTTTTCGTCGGGCTGACCAATGCGGAAGGCAATTTCTTCCTGCCGCAGGATGCGCCCACCGGCACCATCATCGCCGTGGGTGGCGTCAATATCGACACCGGCGTGCCCAACACCATGCCGCTCAAGGCGCCGGCCGGTTCGACTGCAGTCAATCCGCTGACGACCATGGTGCAATCCGCGGTCGACAAAGTGGTGGCGGCGGGCGGCTCGGCCACGCCAGAAACCATTGCCGCTGCCTCCAGTTCGGTTGCGACCTCGCTTGGCCTGGACCTGAACGGCGGGAGCCTGACCAGCTACGACCCGCTGGTGGCGGGCAACGTGACGGCGCAAAAAGCAGCGGCCCAGATCGCGACCTTGTTCACGCTGGCTTCCGGCGGCGACGCCGCAAATGGCGCCAAGGTGCTGGAAAACCTGTCGGCTTCGCTCGACTCTACCGCCGCCAATGGCGGCACGCTGAACCTGGCCGATGCCAGCACCTTGTCCAGCGTGCTGGCCAATGTCAGCCTGTCGGCCGCGCAGCAGAGCAATATCGCGGATGCCGCCGGCAAGATCGACGCGGCCCAATCGCTGAGCCAGATCTCATCCGCGCAAGGCCAGTTCCTGGACCTCGTCGCGCCCGAAGCGGCCACGGTGACGGCTGACGCGTTGACGAAGGACCAGACGCCGGCAGTGCGCGTCACATTCAACACCGTCGACACGACCGGGCGCGCGCTGATCGCGGGCGACACCATCGTGCTGAAGGAAAACGGGGTTGAGATCAGCGCCGTGGTCACGGTGACGGCAAGCGACATAGCCGCTGGATTCAAGCTGGTTGAACCTTCCGTGAACTTGGCCCCGGGCAGCCACGCCATCAGCGCCACGCTGCGCGACCAGGCTGGCAATGCCGCACCCGATTCGCCCGTGGCGACAGTGACGATCGACGTGCAAGCGCCGGATGCGCCCCGCTTTAACCCTGTGGCCGGCAATAACCTGGTCAACGCCAGCGAAGTCGCGGGCACCGTGCTCAGCGGCACGGCCGAGGCTGGCGCCACGATTGAATTGACGATCGGCGCCAACCTGCGCACCACCACTGCCAACGGCAATGGCGTATGGAGCTATACGCCGCTGGCAGGCGAACTGGCAGCGCTGGGCGAGGGCAGCAAGCAGATTACCGCCACCGCTACCGATGGCGCCGGCAACAAGGGCGACGCTGGCAGCATCGCCTTCATCATCGACCGCAGCGCACCGGCGGTCAGCGCCAGCATCACCGCAGTCACCGCCGATACCAGCGGCAGCAATGTAAACCTGGCGCCCGGCAGCACCACCAACGACAATTCGCTGCTGCTGAGCGGCAGCCTGTCGCCTGCGGTTGCAAGCGGGGACGTGGTCGCAATCTACGATGGCGCAACCCGCCTGGGCACTGCCACGCTGGTGAGTGGAACCAGCTGGACCTTCGCCACCTCAAGCCTGGCCAACAGCGGCCACAGCTTCGTCGCACGCGTGGAAGACGCAGCCGGCAACCAGGGGGCGGCAGGACCGGCCTATGCCGTCACCGTGAATGCGGCGGTACCGACCGCAACGGTGGCCATCACGGGCGTGGCAGACGATGTTGCCCTCATCACCGGCAATGTCGCCAATGGCGGCTTGACCAACGACCCCAGCCTGGTGCTGTCGGGCAGCATCACTGGCACGCTCGGCACGGACACCATCGTCATTTATGACAATGGCATCCGCCAGGCCGGCACTGCCACTGTCACCGGCAATGGCTGGACCTATGCCACCAGCGCCAGCAGCGACGGTATCCACAGCTTCAAGGCTGTGGTGGAGAACAGCGGCGGCAACCAGGGCGCAGCCAGCGCCGCGTATGCCGTGACCATTGATGCGGCCGCACCGGCCACGCCAATGATCAACATGGTTGCGGGCAACGACATCATCAGCCTGGCTGAGAGCACATCCACCATCACTGGCAATGCCGAGGCTGGCGCCACGGTGAAGCTGGAGTTTGGCAGCAATACGGCAAGCGTGGTCGCAGGCAGCAATGGCCAGTGGTCCTACACGATGAATACGAACGACCTGGCCGGCTTGACCGCGTCGGGCGTGGAAATCTTCAAGGCCACGGCAACCGATGCCGCCGGCAATGTCAGCGCCGCAGGGCAGCGCAGCGTCACCGTTGATGCGCTTGCGCCCGGCCTGGCCAGCATCGACACCGTGGCCGGCAATGACAAGATCAACGCCAGTGAAGTGACGAGCCTGCTGACGGGCACTGCCGAAGCCGGCGCAAAAGTCAGCCTGACGCTGGGTGCTGGCAATGTGCGCGTGGTCAGCGCCGACAACCTCGGCAAATGGAGTTACCAGCTGCAAGCCAGCGACATCAAGGCCATGGGCGCGGGCGATGAAACCATCCTCGCCCGCGCCACGGATGCAAATGGCAACGTCGGCGAAGCCAGCAGCCGGGCGATCACGATCGACACCACCGCGCCGGTGCTGACTTCGTTCGCGCTGGCCGCGGCCGGCGACACCGGCATCAAGGGCGACGGCCGCTCGTCGGTGGCCCATCCCATCGTGGAATTCACGGCCGAATCAGGTGCCACTCTTGAAGTCGACCTGGGCGACCTGAATGGATTCCGGCTGCTGACTGAAAAGGGAACTGGCGTGCTACAGCGCGTGACCTTGCCCGACTACACGATCGACGGCAGTTACCAGGTCACGATCCGCGCCACCGATGGCGCCGGCAACATGACCACCCGTACCGGCGCTTATGTGCTCGACCGCGTTGGTCCCGGCCTGCCCAGCATCGGCAGCGTGAACGACAATGTGGGCGCCATTACCGGGCCGCTTGCCAGCGGCGCCAGCAGCGACGACCAGACCCTGACTTTGGCTGGCAAGGCCGAAGCCTTTGCAAGGGTGGAAATCAGCAACAGAATCAGCAACAACGAGGTCCTGCTGGGCACGGTAAATGCCAATGCCAGCGGCGACTGGACTTTCACCACGCCGGCCCTGGCCAACGGCTCCGCCAACCTGTTCAGCGTCATGGCCTTCGATGCCGCCGGCAACGCCAGCCCAGTCAATGGCGCGCCGACTTTCAACGTCAGCATCGACACCGTTGCGCCGGCCGCGCCAGCGATTGCAAACGTCACCGGCGACAATATCGTCAACGCCATTGAGCAGGGCGCGGCGATCACGGGCAGCGCTGAAATCGGCGCCACCATCCGCCTGGCCATTGGCCCCAATGTGCGCCAGGCGCAAGCCGACGGCGAGGGCAACTGGCGCTATGTGCTGCAGCCGGCAGACTTGCTGGCAATGGGCCAGGGCCCGGAAACCATTTCGGTCAGCGCTATCGATGCCGCCGGCAATGCCAGCACGGCCACGACCCACAGCTTCAGCATCGACACCCAGGCGCCGCAGGCGCCAACCATCAACCTGGTGGCTGGCAATGACATCATCAATGCCAGTGAAGCCGGGGCGACCATTTCCGGCACCGCCGAAGCCAATGCCAGCGTGACGCTGGACATTGGCGGCGTGGTCCGCACTGCGCTGGCCGGCGCAAACGGCGCCTGGAGCTATGCGCTGCAGCCAGGCGAACTGGCCATCCAGGGCCCAGTCGTACTGTCAGCCACGGCCACCGATGCGGCCGGCAACACCGGCGTGGCGGCCACCCGTGGCGTCACGATCGACACCAGCCTGCCCAATCTGGCCAGCATCGATGTCGTGGCTGGCGATGACATCATCAATGCCAGCGAACAAGCCACTGTCATCACCGGCACGGCCGAAGCCAACGCCATCGTCAACCTGACAATCGGCGCCAATGTGCGCAGCTTCCAGGCTGGCCCCGGCGGCACCTGGCGCTATACGCTGGTTGCAGACGATCTGGTCGCTATCGCGCAGGGGGAAGAAATCTTGTCCGTCAGCGCCACCGATGGCGCCGGTAATACCGGCCCCGTTGTCACGCACCGGATCGAGGTCGATACGGTCGCGCCAACCAGCCCGGTGATTGCTGCCGTCACTGCCGACAATATCGTTGTTGCCGGCGAAATTGGCGCCGCCGCAATCATTGGCAGCGCGGACGCCAATGCCACCGTGCTGCTCAATTTCGGCGGCAGCGCGCATGCGGTCAAGGCCAATGCCGCTGGCGCCTGGTCCTATACGCTGCAGCAAGCCGACATCGCAGCCATGGGCCAGGGCGCGGAAACGCTGAGCGCCACCGTGACAGATGCCGCCGGCAACACCAGCGTTGCCGGCACCCGCAGCATCACCATCGCCACGGTTGCGCCCGAAGCGCCGGTCATCACCGGCGCAGGCAACAATGACGTGATCAATGCCGTAGCCGGCAGTTTCGTCACCGGCACGGCCCTGCCCGGCGCGACCGTGCACCTGGCCTTGGGCAATGTCACCCGTGACATTGTGGCTGGCAGCGGCGGCGCCTGGAGCTACCCGCTGCAGGCGGCTGACCTTGCGCTGCTGTCCCAAGGCAATATGACGCTGTCAGCGACAGTGACAGACGCAGTCGGCAATGTAAGCCCGGCCGGCACGCGCCGGGTGCATGTCGATACGATCCGGCCGGATGCGCCCTCGATCGACACAGTTGCCAACGATGATGTGATCAACAGCCAGGAACAAACCAGCGAGATTGGCGGCAGCGCGGAAGCGGGAGCCAAGGTCGACGTCCACATCGGCAATCTGGTGCGCACGGTCTTCGCCGACGACACGGGCAAATGGCGCTATGCGCTCCAGGCGGACGATATTGCGGCCATGGGACAGGGCGCAGAAATCCTGTCCGCCACCGCAACGGATGCTGCAGGCAATGCCAGCCTGGCAGGCACGAACGACATTGAAATCGACACCATCGCGCCGGCTGCGGTGACGCTGGATGCGGGCATCAATGGCAGTGTCATCAATGCCAGCGCCGCCAGCACCGTCATCAGCGGCACCGGTGAGCCGGGCGCAACCGTCACGCTGCTGGTCGACGCAACGCCGTACACGATTGTTGTCGGCGCTGGCGGAACCTGGCGCCACGAAGTCACGGCTACGGAGTTGGCGGCACTGCTGGAAGGCGCGCTCAGCATCACCGTGAATTCGCGCGATGCGGCCGGCAACCTGGGCACCGGCGCGACTGCGCGAATAGTGATCGACCGCATAGCGCCAACCGTCACCGCCAGCATCGACGGGGCGGAGGACAATATTCCGCTCAGTTCGGTGGTCAATGTCGCCAGTGGCGGCACCACCAACGACAATACGCCCACGCTGCACGGCAAGCTGTCCGGGGAGCTGGGTCTGGGCGATACGGTTGCCGTGTATGACGGCGCGAGCCTGCTCGGCACGGCCGAAGTGACGGGCAACGACTGGCGTTTCGTGGCACAGGCTGGCAGCGGCTCGCACAGTTACACCGCGCGGGTTGTGGATGCAGCTGGCAACAGGGGCCAGGCCAGCGCGGCTTATGTGCTGGTCGTGGATGTGACGGTGCCTGCGGCAGTCGTGACGATTACCGCTGCCGCTGACGACGTGGGCAGCATCACAGGCGATATTGGCAGCAATGGCGCAACCGACGACACCCGGCCGGTCTTGAAAGGCACGATCAGCGGCGCCTTCGACAGCCATACCGAAGTCGTGCGCGTGATGGAAGGCGACACGCTGCTGGGCACCGCCGCGGTTACTGGCAACAGCTGGAGCTTTGCCTTGCCTGCCGCGCTTGGCGCCGGCGCGCATGCGTTTCGCGCCTTCGTTGAAAACGCCGGCGGCAATACCGGCGCGGTCAGCGCCGCTTTCCAGTTGCAGGTGGACTTGGCCGGGCCGCAAGCCCCGCTGGTGAATGTGGTAGCAGGCAACGATACGATCAACAGCCAGGAAGCCGATGCCGGCGTGGTGTTGGGCGGCCATACAGAACCCGGCGCCCGCATCCTGCTTGCGCTCGGCGATTTCAGTGACAGCGTGCAGGCAGACGGGCAGGGCGACTGGACTTATACGCTCGACCGCAGCCAGATTGTGGTTTCCGGCGCGACCGGTGCGGCGATGCTGCATGCCACCGCCATCGACGCAGTGGGCAATGTCGGCGCAAGCAGCCACCACCGCGTGACGATCGACTTGAACGCGCCAGTGGTGATGGTGAGGGCCAACGATCCGCTGCAGGGCGGCCTGGTCGCCACTTCTGACGAGAATGGCATGGTCAGGATAGGCGACACGCTGGTGGGCGCAGTTGGCGCCAGTGCCAGCCTGCAGCTCGGGCCGCAAGCGCAGGTCACGACCGGCGTGCTGAGCGTGACGGACGCGGCAGGCAATGCCGGCGCGGCGCCAGTGTTTGTAGAGCTGGGTACGCAGGGTAACGACAGCATCGGTGGCGCCGCGCCCGGCAATGCTGCGCTCTATGGTTTCGATGGCGACGACAAGCTGGTGGGCCGCAGCGGCAACGACACGCTGTTCGGCGGCGCCGGTCGCGATACATTTGTGGGCGGCGCCGGCGCGGATTACATGGACGGTGGCGTGGTCACCGACCATATCAACTATACCGACCTGAACCTGGTCGACTATTCCCAGGCTGCGGCGGGCGTGGCCGTCGACCTGCAGGCAGGCAGTGCCCAGGATGGATCGGGCGCGACTGATGTGCTGAAGAACATCAACTTCGTCGTTGGCTCCGGCTTCAATGACAACCTGGTGGGCAGCACGCTCGACATCTACGAGCATTTCGAAGGCGGGGCCGGCGACGACACCATCGATGGCGGCGCAGTCGACCCGGTAGCGCAACAGAATTCAAATCGCGCCAGCTACCAGAATGCCACCGGCTCGGTCACGGTCGACTTGGCGGCGGGCACGGCCAGCGGCGCTGGCGTGGGCACCGACACGCTGCGCAACATCAACCATATCCGCGGTTCGATTTACGGCGACTCCCTGACCGGTTCCGCCAGCACGCTGACCGAGCAATTCGAAGGCGGCGATGGCGACGACACCATCAATGGCGGCGGCGGCATCGATTTCGTGCGCTATGACGGCGCAGCCGCAGGCGTGACGGTCAACCTTGGCACCGGCATCGCCAGCGACGGCTACGGCCATACCGACACCCTGTCCAACATCGAAGGTGTGCGCGGTTCACGCTTCAACGACACGCTGACCGGGCGCAACACGGCCAATATCGCTGGCGTCACCGACATTGAAATCTTCATGGGCGATGTCGGCAATGACACCATCGATGGCATGGGCGGCTTCGATCGGGTTGACTACAGCACCAGCACCGCAGGCGTCGAGGTCACGCTTGGCGGGGCTGGCATCGGTAGCGCCAAGGATGGCCTGAACGGCATTGATGAGCTGCGCAATATTGAAGCCGTGCGCGGTTCTGCCTTTAACGACATCCTGACCGGCAGCGATATCACCAGCTATACCGAAGCCTTCGAAGGACGTGAAGGAAACGACCAGATCGATGGCCGCGGCGGCCGCGACCGGGCGGATTATTCAAGCGCGAAGGGCGGCATTTCAGTCAACCTGGGGCTGGGCCAGGCCTTCAATGACGGCTATGGCGGCTCGGACATGCTCGCCAACATAGAGGATGTGCGTGGTTCCCAGCTGGATGACTTGATCGTCGGCGACGCCGGCGCCAACAACCTCGATGGCCAGGCCGGCAACGACGATATCGGCGGCGGTGACGGCAATGACTTCATCACGGGCGGCGCAGGCAACGACCATTTGTCGGGCGAAGCCGGCAATGACGCCATCATCGCTGGCGGCTTGGGCGATGGCGGCAGCGACGTTATCGATGGCGG
>JAQGMC010000053.1 GCA_028292545.1 Paucimonas sp. | reverse complement strand
TACCGCACGGATGGCGTGGTGATGCATATGCCGTGCGATTAGCCCCGACAACCCTCACCACCTCTGAATATTTTTCAGCGACGAACCGTCGAGGGAGTGGTCGGCTTACAACTTTGATCGACGGAGCTTGGCGAGCGCCCCTAGTCTTTCAAAGCAATAACACCGGCAACCTGTGGCTCGTTTATGTTGGTGAACCCTATGTATTCTCGCCAAACTGGCTTGTATATCTACCGATAGCCGGCAAACTTCAAAAGGCATGCGAAGTCCAATTTCGCCCGAATGTGAATCATGGCGCTTCATTACTGCCTAGCTCCGTTCAGCGACTTGCTACGCTTCTCGATCAAACCATTGGCAGGGGTGAGAATGAAGGAACATTGCAGCCCACGGCTCGCATAAGGATCAGCGTCGATCAAGCGTGGGCAAATGCAGGACTGAGGCCTTGGGCCATGGGAACTCCCTATAACTCCCGCGAGGAAGTGGACGCAGGCTTGTCTGCATGGGCTGAAAATGGAAAGACGTATCGAGCGGCCTACGCAGAAATTCAGGTTCAATACAAAATCGCAGAGAAAGAACTAACGTCCTATTACAAGAAGCGATTCAACATGTCAAAAATTGAATCTCGGTCCACCGCCAAAAATGTTTTAGATACCGCACTGCGAACACACTATGTGTTCCCTAAGCCGCGATGACATACTTAGCGGTCATGGCTAACAAGACGTGAAGTTGAATGTCTGCTTCTTTGGCATCCAACCGACGACAATGGGTCGTAATCGGAAGCTTGTGGGCTGACAGCTTCCGTTATCGCGATTGGTAATTGAAAGCGCCTCAGTCTTTGCGGGCAGCAGCGCTTTCTAGTTTGCTTCACCAACACGTTAAGTGATCGGCTAGCCCTCCAGGGGTATTTTTTTTGTATTGACGACGTGAGGAGCCTCGAACCCGCGGGACGCTGCCCCCCTATCCCCGCCGCGCCGCTTCGATAGCAGCAATATCAATCTTCTTCATCCCCATCATCGCCTCGAAGGCGCGCTTGGCCGCCGCGGGATCCGGATCGGCAATCGCCTCCAAAAGCGCGCGTGGCGCGATCTGCCAGCTCACGCCCCATTTGTCCTTGCACCAGCTGCATTCGCTTTCCTGGCCGCCGTTTCCGACGATCGCGTTCCACAAGCGATCAGTCTCCGCCTGGTCGTCCGTCGCAACTTGAAACGAGAATGCCTCGTTGTGCTTGATGCCGGGGCCGCCATTCAGGCCGACGCAAGGGATACCGATAACCGTGAATTCGACCGTCAAGACGTCTCCTTGCTTGCCAGCCGGATAATCCGCAGGTGCGCGCAGGATGGTTCCCACGGCGCTGTCTGGAAACGTCCGGGCGTAAAAGTTCGCGGCGTCCAGGGCAGTCCCGTCGTACCAGAGACAGATCGTGTTCTTGCCATCCATATTCGCTCCTTTACAACATGATGAGCACATCAGACCGAGCCATGAAGCATGCCCGACTTTCCTGACGATTGGTCCAGCTCGCGTCGTTTTGCAGCCGGCATGTGTGCGGCATCAACAGACAATCCCGACAGCATCAGACCGAACAAGGCCACGGCATAGCGCGCTCAGCATCAAGCCACCTCCTCAACCGCTACCGCCAGGCGCGCCAGCACGCTGGCAAAATTGCGGCCAAACGCCGCGGCTGTTCGCAAGTCGCCGGGCGCATACGCCTGGCCCGAACCGGCGTGGCCAGCCTGCGCCATCATCCCCGTCCACGAACCGAGTCGGTTCAAGGCTTGCTCGTAAGGCACGCCACTCTGCTGCTCCGGCAAAAACGGATTACCCACCCAGATCATGCCGTGCTGCATGGCGTAGGTGAACATGGAAAGCAGCGTCGTTTGCTTGTCCCCGGAAGGCAGCGCAGAGACGATGAAACCGGCTGCGAGCTTGCCTTTGAGTTGCTGCGTGCGCCAAAGCCGGCCGGTGGCGTCCATGAACGATTTGAATGGGCCGCTGACGCCGCCCAGGTAAGTGGGCGATCCGAACAGGTAGCCGTCGAATTGCAGCAACCGGTCAGGATTGGCGGTAAGGTCTTCCGCGCGGATGAGGATGGCTTCAATGCCGGCTACGCTGTTTGCCCCATCCGCGACGTGCCGGGCGAAATGCGCGGTATTGCCCTGGCCGCTATGAAAAATGACTGCGATCTGTTTCATGTTTGCTCCTGGATGAGTGCTGCAGTGAGCGCGCTTCAGGCCCGAGGCAGGCAGCTGGAGCTAGCCATTGCCGCGGCATACAGGCCCAGGCCGAAAACCGCGTGGTTCGCGACACTCTTGAAGCGATTCAGCATCGGTGTCCTGGTCCGGGAGGACGCCAGGCCCGCACCCATCGCGGGTTGCATGACAAACAGCGGAAGAATCACCGAGCCGACGCCAAAAAGCAGCGCCGGCGCCAGCGTAGGTGCATGCAACCATTCCACGCCGGCCACCGCAACAAGTAGCAGCGCAAAGCCGATTCCTGTTGCGTAGTGCGCCGCCCATCCCAGCGCCGATTCGCGTCGCACCGGCGCCGCCCGCGCAATGCCGTCATGCGCCCATTTGCGATCGGCCATGTGTCCTATCCAACGGCCGAGCATTGCAAAATCGAGTGTGGGAATGCCCAGCGCCTTGAGCAGCAACAGCCACAGGTCCATCAACAGGGTGGCGCCGACGCCGATGGCTGCGACATGGAAAAAGTTTTCATTGAACGGTGTCATGGAAGATCCTTCAGGTTGACCGCTTGTTCGCGTGAAGGCAATATACGAGTTCAAGTTAACTTGAAGTCAAGGCGTTTTTCGATATGGACATTGCCGAGGTGGCAAAGCAGTCTGGCCTGCCGGCCTCGACGCTGCGGTACTACGAAGAGAAGGGATTGATTGCCTCTGTGGGCCGGCACGGGCTGCGTCGCCGGTTTGATCCTGCGGTGGTGGAGCAGCTTGCCCTGATCTCACTGGGCCAGGCAGCCGGTTTTTCGCTTGACGAGATTGCCGGCATGTTTACCGCAGAAAGGCAGCCACGCATCGATCGGAAAAAGCTGGAAGCGAAGGCCGACCAGGTCGATGCGATGATCAAGCGCTTGCGGGCGATGAGCCGAGGCTTGCGCCATGCTGCAAACTGTCCCGCCCCGCGCCACATGGAATGTCCGTCATTTCGCCGGCTGATCAAGGCTGCGTCTGACGGGACGCTGGCGGGGTTACCGCACAAGAAAGCGCGCAAGACGGACTGAATTCGAATAGCGCTTGCCTCACAAGCCTTGTATGGCCAGGCATCAGCTAGACAGGCCCGGCGATTCTGCAGGATCCTTACCGCTCTACCCGCAGCAAACAATCCACAGCGCGTGAAGCGATGACCGCCACCAGGTGCGCCCGGTATTCGGCATCGGCGTGAAGGTCGTGGTTCATGTCTTGTGCCGACAGCTGCAGGCCGAGCACGGCATCGGGCGCCAAGCCATGCTGCCTGATAATCTCTTCGACTTCCAGGGCGCGAAACGCAAACGCTTTCGCGCCCGTCACTGCAATGCGCGGCGCGCCTTTCCTGTCGATCGCGGCAAACACCCCCACCAGGGCAAAGCGGGAAGCTGGCTGGTGGAATTTTACGTAGGCAGCTTTTTGCGGAATCGGAAACCGTACCGCAGTAATCAGTTCGCCGGGCGCGAGCGCGGTCTCGAAAAGCCCGGTAAAAAAGTCATCGCCCGCAATCTCGCGCCGACTGGTCACGATCGTGGCATTCAAGCCCAGCACCGCAGAGGGATAGTCGGCAGCCGGGTCGGCATTGGCAATCGATCCGGCTATCGTGCCGCGATTGCGAACCTGCCGGTCGCCAATGCCGGCCGCCAGCGCGGCCAGCGCCGGGATGCAGCGTTTTACGATCGGCGATGCAGCGACTTCGGCATGGCGCGTCATTGCGCCGACAACCAGGCTGCTGCCCTCCTCCCGTACACCACACAGTTGCGGCACACCGGCCAGGTCGACCAGGTGCGTCGGCGCGGCTAATCTCAGCTTCATCGCAGACAGCAGGCTCATGCCGCCTGCCAGGGGCAATGCCTCCGGACTGTGCTGCAGCGCGCGCAGCGCCTCTTCCAGGCTCGTCGGCCTGACATAGCTGAACTGATGCATCAGTCCGCCTCTTCCATCTTGCCGGCCGGCTCGCCATGCATCACAGAATGAATCGCCATCACGATATTGTGATAACCCGTGCAGCGGCACATATTGCCATCGAGCAGATCGCGAATCTCGTCCGGGTCCAGGCGGCCATATTTCTCAATCAATTCTGCAGCGCTCATCACGAAGCCGGGCGTGCAATAGCCGCATTGCAGCCCGTGGCAACGGCTGAATGCTTCCTGCAGCGGATGCAGGCTACCGTCGGGCCCGGCCAGGCCCTCGATGGTGCGCACTTCTGCTTGCTCGGCCTGGACGGCCAGCATGGTGCAAGACTTCACCGCATCGCCGTTGACATGCACGGTGCAACAGCCACATTGGCAAGTGTCGCAGCCAACATGGGTGCCGGTCAGCCCGAGTTCTTCCCGCAGGAACTGCGCGAGGAACATGCGCGACTCGACCCGCCGGCTGTGGCGCGTGCCGTTGACGACCATCTCGACAGTCACTTCGTTTGCACCGGATTCCATCATTTCACTTTGCCTGTTTCAAACAATGCGGGCGCCATTCCGGGCGCCCGACCGGTTACTTCGCCAGCGTCCACTTGCCGCCCTTGATCTGCACCATGACCGGGGCGTCGATTGCAAACCCATTGTGGTCGGTGCGGCTCATGTTGACCACGCCCTGGGTGGCGGCCAGGCCCCGCGTCGATTCCAGCGCATCGCGCAGTGCGCGGCGGAATTCCGGCGTGCCCGGACGTGCCTTCTGGGCCGCCACCGGCACCGCCTTGCTGATCAGCAGCCAGGCATCCCAGGCATTGGCCGCGAATGGCGTGATGCTGTTGGGCCCATGCGCCTTTTCATACAGGTGCTTGAATTCCAGGCTGACCTTTTTTGCCGGATGATCACGCGGCAAGTCTTCGGCCACCAGCACGGGCGCAGAAGGGATCAAAGTGCCCTCAACCTTGTTGCCGCCAACGCGCAGGAAGTCATTGTTCAGCACGCCGTGGGTCTGGAAAATCTTGCCTTGGAAGCCACGCTCCAGCAGGCTGGCCTGCGGCAGCACACCGGGCGTACCCGAGGCGCCGATCAGGATCGCATCGGGACGGGCGGCGATAATCTTCAACACTTGCGCCGTCACCGAGGTGTCGGTCCGGTTGAAACGTTCGGACGCCACCATCTTCAAGCCGCGCGCCTGCGCGAACTTGGAAAACTCGGTGTGCCAGCTTTCGCCGTAGGCATCGTTGAAGCCGAAATAAGCGACGTTTTTCGCACCGAGGTTCAGCATGCCCTGCACCACTTTCAAAGCCATCTGGGTATCGCCATATGGCGTCTTGAATACCCACTCGCGGTCGCCTTCGACCGGCGTGATGATGCGGTCCGAAGCGCCAAGCGAAATCATTGGCGTCGTCGTGCGGCCCGCAATCTCAAGCATGGTCAGGCTATTGGGCGTGGTCGTTGAGCCGATGACGAGGTCTACATTGTTTTCAAAGGTCAGCTTCTCGATGTTGCGGCGCGCGCCAGTCGTGTCGGATGCATCGTCGAGCACGATGTACTCGACCTGTATGTTGCCGATCCTGGTTGGCATCAGCGCGACCGCATTCTTTTCAGGCAGGCCCAGGGATGCAGCGGGTCCTGTGGTGGACAGGGTCACGCCTACTTTCATCTGGGCCTGGCTGATCCCGGCGGACAGCGCCAGGAAAGTGCACAGGAAGAGCCTGCTGATGTTTTTCATGCTTGTCGCTCCATCTGATAGGAAACCGTTTTTATTCGGAAGGGAAGTGCGGTCGCCGCAGGCGTTCAAACCGGTGCGGCGCCAAGCTCGCGTGCAACCGGCGTGCCAGCCTGCGCTCCTGCCGCTTGCGGCGCCGATTCCGCAAACGCACCGCGATATGCACCAGCCGCTTTCAGCGCCCGCCACACCTTGTTGCGGGTGATGGGCATCGGTATCTCGCGTAAGCCGAATTCCCACAATGCGTCGACCACCGCATTGGCAACCGCAGCCGGTGCGGCAATGGCGCCGCTCTCGCCCGAACCTTTCACGCCCAGCGAATTACTCGGATTGAGCGTTTCCTGGTGCGCGAAACGGATAGCAGGCAGATCGTCGGCGCGCGGCATGGCGTAGTCCATGAAACTTCCCGCCAGCAGTTGGCCGGATTGCGCGTCATAGGTGCATTCCTCAAACAGCGCCTGGCCCACGCCCTGCGCCACGCCACCATGCAATTGGCCCTCGACGATGACCGGGTTGATCACCTTGCCGCAATCGTCCACCGCTGCGAAATCGCGCAGCTTGACAACGCCGGTCTGGATATCGACTTCCACCACCGCAAGCTGCATGCCGGAGGGGAAATTGCGATCAGGCGGATCGAAGAAGATGACTTCTTCCAGGCCCAGCTCCATGTCTTCCGGATAGTCGTGACCGTTGTAAGCCAGCCCGATCATGTCGATGAAAGAAATGCGCTTGCCGCCGGGTGCATGAAAGGCACGGTCCTCGAAACGCACATCCGCCGCATCGCAACCCATCTTGTGGGCACAGAAGCGCTTGCCCTTTTCAATTACGCGCGACGTGGCCCGCGTGATTGCTGGTCCCATCAAGAACATGGAGCGCGATCCCCAGGTGCCCAGTCCGGTCGGGATGGGCGTGGTGTCGCCTTCGATCAGGCGCACATCTTCCAGCGGCAGCTGCAACTGGTCGGCGACGATCTGGCAGAACGTGGTTTCATGGCCCTGGCCGTGCGAATGCGTGCCGCAGAACAGCGTGACCTTGCCAGAGGCATGCACGCGCAGGTGCAAGGCTTCATAGCCGCCGATCCGGCGCCCGATCTTGCCGGCGGTGCGGCTGGGCGCGCCACAGCAATCCACGAAGCCGGCAAGGCCAATACCGAGATAACGTCCCTGCTTGCGCAGTTCCTGCTGCTCGCGCCGCAAACCCGGGTAATCCACCAGCCCCAGCAACTTGACGAGCAAGCCTTCGGGATTGCAGGCGT
Source organism: Paucimonas sp. (assembly GCA_028292545.1). Lineage (GTDB taxonomy): Bacteria > Pseudomonadota > Gammaproteobacteria > Burkholderiales > Burkholderiaceae_D > Lacisediminimonas. The sequence goes on along the minus strand of JAQGMC010000053.1, from coordinate 14,266 downwards.
CGTAGGCAAAGCCGAAGCAGGTCATGTAGGGAAAAGCGTCGACCGGAATGAAGTTGCGGCGCCGGATTTCAACCACATCGATGCCCAGTTCGCGCGCCGCATTTTCCAGCAGGCGCTCCAGCACATACACGCCTTCCGGGCGGCCGGCGCCGCGATAGGCTTCCACCGGCACCGTATTGGTGTAGGCACCGCGTATGTGCACGGCGATCGCCGGCACCCGGTACAGCCCCGACATCACGCGCGGATAGTAATGCGCCGGAATGCTGGGACCGAAGGCAGTCATGTAAGCGCCAAGGTTGGCAATGGTATCGGCCTCGATTGCCAGGATCTTGCCGTCGCGGGTGAGCGCCATCCTGCAATGGGTGGCGTGATCGCGGCCGTGCGCATCCGTCATCAGCGATTCAGACCGGCTGGCCAGGAACTTTACCGGCCGTTTCAGGCGGCGCGCCGCCCACAGCACGGCCGCCTCTTCGCCGTAATGCGTATTGCGCGGCCCGAAGCCGCCGCCGACATCGGGCGCGATCACCTGTATCCGGTTTTCCGGCTCGCGCAAGGAACTTTCAGCCAGCCATTTGCGAATCAGGTGCGGAATCTGGGTGCTGGAATGCAGGATGTAGTCGCCCTTCCAGTCGTCGTAAATGCCGACATACACGCGCGGCTCCATCGCATTCGCCGTAATCCGGTTCGCGACCAGGTCAAGCTCGACAATGTGCTCGGCCTGGCTGAAGGCTTCGCGCACTTTTTCCGGGTCGCCGATCGTATGCTCGAACATCAGGTTGGTGCCAAACTGCGCATGCACCACCGGCGCATCCGCATCAAGGCAGTGCGCGGTATCGGCTGACGCCGGCAAGTCTTCGTATTCGACTTCGACCAAATCCAGGGCGTCGATAGCCTGCGCCCGCGTTTCGGCCACCACCATCGCAACCGTGTCACCCACATGCTGGACCATGTCGAGCGCAAACACGGGCCGCGACACTTCATTCATGGGACGACCGTCCTGAAATGCCACGGGTGCAATCGTCGGCATGTCGCCGCGACCATCCGCATGCCAGTCCTGGCCGGTCCAGACCGCCACCACGCCAGGCGCAGCCAAGGCAGCGGCGGTGTCGATGCGAACGATCCTCGCCTTCGCATGTGGACTGCGCAGGAACGCGGCATGCAACATGCCGGGCAGGCGAATGTCGTCCACATACCTGCCGCGGCCAGTCAGGAAACGATGGTCTTCACGACGCCTGATGGAGCGGCCGATATAAGCCTGGTCAGTCATAGCCCCTCCACGCGCTGGCCTTCTGCGATCAGGCGGCCATCCTGCACCATCAGTTCATCGTCGAGCCAGACACTGCAGCCAGCCATTGGAATGTCGATATGGCAGCGGCAGTCGTTGCTGCCGCCGGCTTCGGCATTCGGGCCGGTGGAGAACAGGAAATTCCCGTAGAACGAGCGTGCCTCCATGCCCAGCGAGAACGCCTTGTCCATCATTGCCTGCGCCGTCCAGCGTGACTTCGGTTGCATGCCATAGCCGATATGGGAAATCGCCCAGGCGCGTGGGTCCTGGTAGGCATCGATGTAGCGTTTCAAAAAGGTCGCTTCGAACCCGCCCTCCACCGACACGATCCTGCCCTCGCGAATTTCCATCCGCACCGGTTGCTGCACATACATCTTGAAAGGGAATAGCAAGTCGCCGCGGTCGATGACGACCGTGCCTTCGCCGCTGCCCTCGGATGGCCAGGTCGAAGTAAAGCCGCTGGGCCAGTGATCCCAATGGCCGGGCTCATCTGCGAATCCGTATTCGGGCAGGGTGCCGAACTGGCCCAGCCCGACGCTCAGGTTGGTGCCGCCGGGCGATGTCACCGTCATCTTGCGCGCCTGGCGCAACCGCCGGTCCGCGGCCATCACGCGCCGCTTGTCGTCTTCGCAAGGCAGGTTGCGAGCCAGTACCTCGGGCGGCTCCAGCACCATCAGCATCCGGGTTTTGGCGGCCAGTATTTCGACCTGTTCCGGCGAATGCAGCAAGCCCATCAAATCAATCACCAGGTCGGCGCGCTTGAGCAGTTCAATTGCATTGCGGTTGCCTGCGATCGGCGTCAGGCCGACATTGGCCGCGCGTTCCGCGCCATGCGGTCCTTCCGGAAAAACTGGCGGAACGTCGAGCCGGCACACTTGCGCGCCCAGGCCGAGGACGGCGCGCATGCTGTTTTCCAGGTTGGTGGCATTGCTTTTTTCGCCGGTCAGCACGACCACGTTTTCGCCGGGCTGCAGTTTGGACAGCGTCAGCACATGCTTCCAGTCCCGTAGATGGGCTTCGTCGCTGATTGCCATTCAAGCCTCCGTGGCGAAGCGCGAAGCTGCCTCTTCCAAGGCTGCATGGCTGGGCATCAGGTCAGCATATTTCTGCCCCAGGTCGAACAGGTTTGCTTCATGCGGCCCGAGCGCGCGGTCGCCCACGCAATCGGTGAGTACGATCGGACGAAAACCGTGGCACATCGCATCCAGCGTCGAGGCGCGCACGCAGCCGCTGGTGGTGCAGCCGGCGATCAGCAAGGTATCGATGCCGCGCGCATGCAGGATGCCGGCCAGGCCGCTTTCAAAGAAAGCCGAAGGCAGCCGCTTTTCAATCACCAGTTCCCCGGCCACTGGCATCAGTTCGGTGACGAAATCGGATTGCGGATTGGAACGCGTCAAGGTTTTCAGGCGCCGCGATTTCAGGCAATGTATGCCGGCGTCGGCGCCATCTTCGGCATAGATGATCTTGGTATGGATGACAGGCATGCCCAATTGCCGGGCTTTGGCCAGCACAGGAACCGTCTGGCGCACCGCATCCGGAATATTGCCGCCGCCGAAGACAGCCGGGTCTGCGAAGCCTTTGGTGAAATCCACGATCAGCAGGGCGGGCGAACGGCCTATGCCGATCCGGCCGCCAAAGCTCTGTTTTGCGTACACTTCCAAGTCGTTCGCCGGCATGCCTGTGCTATCCTTGTTGCCATGTTATGTATGCATATTAAACACTTTTCTACGGTTATGCGAATTTTGTTCTATTCAAACGCTCCATCTGGATACATATCGCCATGACGACGCCCGATGGCCGCAGTGCAGAACCGGCAGTTCCGCCCCCCGCGCCGGGCGCCAGCCAAGTGCCGGACGATGCGCCGCCGGCAACACTGACATCGAAGCAAGAATCCGTCGCCACAAAGATCCGCGATTTGATCATCGATGGCGAACTGGCTCCCGGACTGCACCTGATGGAAGTTCCGCTCGCCGAGCGGCTCGGTGTGTCCCGTACGCCAGTGCGCGAAGCGCTTTCGTTGCTGGCCCAGGAAGGCTTGCTGGAGCCGGGTCCCAAGCGTGGCTTCAAGGTGCGCACCTTCACGCTGGATGACATCCTGCAGGCTTATGACGTCAGGGGCGCGCTGGAAGGATTGGCCTGTCGCCTGCTGGCCGAGCGCGGCGTAGACCAGCGCCTGGCCGACCAGCTGCAGGAATGCCTGCATGTGGGCGACCGCCTGCTTACGAATGGCGCTTTCGATGAAGCGCATCACGGGCCCTGGCTGGAGATGAACAACCAGTTCCACAGCTTGCTCACGCTCGGTAGCGGCAATGCGATGCTGGCCAATTTCGTCATGCAAAGCCAGCGCGTGCCGCTTGCCAGCGCGCGCCATGTGCACTGGTACCGGCTGGACACCGAGAATTTCGACCTGGCGCGGCGCGCGCATGAAGACCATCATCGCGTGGTGCAGGCGATCCTGAACCGGCAATCGCATCGTGCGCAAACATGGATGGAAGAGCACATCTTTTTCTCGCGCGAGCTGGTGGCACGGCGTTTCCAGGAGCAGCCCGGGGGCATAGGTTTCAACAGCGCCAATCCGCTATGAATACGGCGGCTGGCGCAAGCGGGCGGGCACAAACCACCGAGGGCGGGCCCTACCGGTTCGCCTTGCCGCGCTTTTGCTTGCAGCACGGTGGCGAACAGGACGGCTTCTTCCTGTCTTACGTGATCCACGGTCGGCTCGACACGCAGCGTTCCAACGCCATCCTGTTTCCAACCTGGTTTGGCTCCAATCATGCGGCCAACTCCTGGATCATCGGCCCGGGGCGGGCTTTGGATACGAACCGGTATTGCATCGTCGTCGTCAATGCTTTTGCAAACGGTCAGTCAAGCTCGCCGTCGAACATGCCAGGCGCAAGCCGCGGCCCCGGTTTCCCCGCCATCAGCTTGCTCGACAACGTGCGCGCCCAAGCCTGCCTGGCCGATGCGCTGGGCATCGAGCGCTGGCAACTCGTCATCGGCCGCTCGATGGGCGCGCAGCAGGCGTTCCAATGGGCTTGCTATTACCCGGATCGGGTTGCGCGGCTATTCGCACTGTGTGGGTCGGCGCGCACCACCGGCCACAACTATGCATTCCTTGAAGGCGTGAAAGCGACGCTGACGCTCGACCCGGCATTCAAGGGCGGGCGCTACACCACACCGCCCGTGGATGGACTCACAGCCGTAGGCGTGCTGTACGCGGGCTGGGCAATGTCGCAAGCCTTTTACCGCCGTCAGCTTTACCGCGGCGAAGGCTCGAACTCTGCAAGCGAATACATACAGGCACGCTGGTCGCGCAACTTTCTCGACAAGGATGCAAACGACTTGTTGAACCTGATCCACACCTGGCAGCAAGCCGATATCGCCGCCAATGACGTGTTCATGGGTGACCTGCAAAAGGCGCTGGCAGCCATTCGCGCACCGGCGATTGTCATGCCGAGCCGGACCGACCTTTACTTCCCGCCAGAAGATAGCGCGACTGCGGTTGAGGGCATGGCAAACGCAAGCCTGCAAGTGCTGGAATCGGATTGGGGACACCGCGCCGGCGGCCCGCGTTCGGATCCCGCAGATATCGCGGCGCTCGAAAGCGCGATTTCCGCGCTCCTCCATCAAAACCCGCAAATATCTTGATATGTATGCACAACTAACGATAAACTCGGTTTTACGCTGCTGATCACCCCTACAAAGCAGTAATTTGCATACATGAGAGAACGCATGAACAGTCCTGTCGACCAGCACATACTGCATTTTCAGCGCCGCGCCGAAGCCGATGACAAAGTGGCGGCCCTGCGCAAATCCCTGAATGAGGCCAGCCATGCACCGGGCTATCTCTATGCCTCGCAAGAGATTTATGCGCTGGAAAAAGAACTGATCTTCATGCGCGACTGGCTGCCGATTGCCCGGGTCGAGGAATTCCCGAATATCGGGGATTACCGCACTTTCAGGATCGCTGACGAGCCCATCATCGTGGCGCGCGACAAGGACATGCAGCTGCAAGCCTTCGCCAATCGCTGCGCCCACCGTGGCGTGGCCGTCGCCGAGGGCAGCGGCAACGCGAAGGAATTCGAGTGCCCCTACCACGGCTGGTTATACGGCCTCGATGGCAAGTTGATCGGCGCCGGCTACATGGACCAGGCTGCCGGTTTCGATCGCAGCAACTGTCGCCTGAAGCAGATCGCACTGCGCGAGTGGCAGGGATGGGTCTTCATCAGTTTCAGCGCCGACCCCATGCCCTTCGAGCAGCACATCGGCCCGTATGAAAAAGAGCTGGGCTTCCTGCGCCAGGACCAGTTGAAGCTGGCCGACAAGCTGGTGGTCGAGGTCAATTGCAACTGGAAATTCCCGGTTGAAAACCTGATGGACAACTACCATAGCCGGGTCCTGCATCGCAAAACGATTGGCCCGACGATGGGCGTCGAACGGTTCAAGGGCGTACGCACCGGTTCGCTGGCATTCACGGCTTACTATCCAGCCAAGCCGATGAACCGCAGCGGCAAAAGTCTGTTCGGCATGATGCCGCAACTGGCACAGCATCCGGGTGCCGATGAGAGCTTCGCGTGTTCGGCCCATATCGCACCGTGGATGCACCTGTTCGCGCGCTGCGACAATGTGCATCCCTTCATCATGGAACCGCTGGGCGTGGACAAGGTGCGCATCACTTGCTACCAACTGTTCCCGGAACAATGGCAGCAGCAGCCAGGCTTTCGCGAGAAGCTGGAGCAGTACAACGAATTCACGCTTGCAGTCGTCAACGAAGATGCATCGGTGATGGAATCGCTGCATGACGCCGCACGCTCGCCACGTTATGAGCCGGGCCGCCTGTCGCGGCTTGAACTGGGCGTGTGGAACCTGATCAATTACAACGTCGACCGGGTGCTGGGCACAGGCGACACGCGGCTTTATACGTCCGAAGACAAACAGGGCTGAAAGCGCTTGTCCTGCATGAAAGGCTCGCCGTGGCGAGCCTTTTTCATTGCGCCGCCGCCCTTACGGTGAGCAACACCACGGCGATGCGGTCCGCTTGCGCGTACGCAGGCTGGACCAGCTCTTCGCCAAACACATCCGGATCCAGCTCCTCATAATCCCATTCCACGCCGGCAGAACCCAGCCTGGTGGATACCAGCTCGAAGAAGCGGTCCTGGCCATTGACGATTGCCACACCCGTGTACAGCAGCAGGCTGCCGCCTGGCGCCAGGCGCTCCAGGGCGGCGTCGACGATCGCAAGCGACAGTCCTTCTCCCAGGCTGCCGCCACCATGCCGGTATGCGCGTTCAGTCGGGTCCAGCAGGTAAGGCGGGTTTGCGATGACAAGGTCGAACTTGCCTTGCGTGGCGCGCAACAGGTTGCTGTTGCGCGTGACGACGCCAGGCACGCCAGCCAGGCGCGCGTTTACGTCAGTCAGCATCAGGGCCGCATCATTGATATCCACCGCGATCACTTGCGCGCCGGGGCAGTCGAGCGCCAAAAGAATCGCGCCGGCGCCATTGCCACAGCCGATATCGACCGCACGTTTTGGCTTGCTGGCCTGCGCCGCGACATGGCGCCGGATTGCAGCCGCATAGCGATAAGTGTCTGGCCCCAGGAATACGGCATCCGTTTCCTGTGTCGGGTAAGCCGAATGAAAAAAGAGCTGGCCCTGCAAGGATGAAAGCCGCACCAGGCTGCGCCAGCCTTCGCCATGCCGCGCCAGCACGCCGGCTTCACGCATCAGCTCGAAAACCGGCTTCGGCAGCGCCGACTGTCGAAACGGCCGGCTCCATCCGAACACACCGCAAACATCAGTGGCCCATTCATTACCAGGCCTGGCGTTAATGACAGCATGTGAAGCCGGCGTCACCGTCGTAAAACGGTAGCCGCCTGCGCGCAAGAGCTGGCCCAATTTCAGCAAGGCTTCAGGATTGATGCGCGCGTGCGCGTTGCCGCCAGCTTGCGGGTCGTTCCCGGTTGCAGCAAGCGCCGCCTGGCTTGTCATTGGACGATCGCCAACCGGCTCACTGCCAGTGCCACCGGTCTCGATTTCCTGTACACGGCCGGATGCCTGTTCCATTGCTATGCGAACAGCCGGTTGAAGATGCGCGTCGCCATCAAGCCGCTTGGCGTATGGTGCCTGGCCGGCGACATCAGGGGCGTGAGCAAGGCCAGCGCCTCTTCCCGGCCCGTCGTTGCCGCCAGCTTCTCTTCCAGCAGCCGCAGTTCGACATTCATGTCGTTGGTGTCTTCGCACAGGGCGCCCTGCCGGGCATGGTTGCGTAACAGCCCGCGCACGCCCTGCGCCGCACTTCGCTGTACCGCGGGCTGTGCCAGCGATTCATGCAGTCGTTGCGAGGCACGGAAACTGATTTGGCGCGGCTGCTTGCCTGCACTTTCGCCAGCCCAGTCGCCTGCGATCCAGTCGTGGATCAACTGCTGTTCATAGCCATTGAAAACGCCAAACATTGCCGCGCGTTCGCCATCAAGCAGTTTCCAGAAGCGGCTGTCGGCCGGATCCTGGTTGCGCTTGATCCAGCCGGCTTGTTCCATGCTTGCCAGGAAGGCAGGCATCTGGCCCGGGCTGGACAGCCAGTCGGACACGCTGCGCCCACCGACCCTGCAATAGTCTGCATGCATCATGGCGCCGATCCTGGCCTTGGACTTGAAGACAGATAACAGTGCCTGTTCCAGGTCGAACGATTCGATCACCGATGTCGTGCATGCACCGAGCATATTGAGCTTGTAGCCATTGGCCACGCGCTGGTAGAACCGCCCTGCATCGCCCACCGTCGGCATCGCATCCGCCACGGCGCGCATGGCCTTGCGCGCATGGCCAGAGGCTGCATTGTCGATTGTCACGTGCAGGGTGAAATACCAGGGGTCGATACCCAGTTCATCCAGCTCATATGCGGTAACCGGCAGATGCAAAGGCAACTGTTCATAACCCAGATTGAAGCCGATCACTTCGGGCAGGAAGTCGGCTGCATGGCGTGCCAGTGCCAGTTGTATTGCGCCCTGCGTGAAGTGGTCTTCGGGCAGGTCTTGCCATTCATCGCAGCCGTGCCTGGCCAGCAGCTTGCGGTAGATGACAACGTGGTTCTTGTCCGGCACACCTTCACCGAGCTCTTCCAGATAAATTCGTATCAGCGCGGCAAAACGCTGGTCGTCCCAGCGCTGCAGCAACCCATACAACCAGGCGCCATCGACCAGCTTGGTCGGCGCCACGCCGCGCAGGAAATGCAGCGCATGCGACTTGTTGGTGAAGAAACGGCGCGCAGCGCCCGCCTTGCGGCCGGCAATATAACTGCGGTACTGCCTGCCGGTTTCAGCAACGCCATGGTCAAGCCAGGCTGGAAGCTCGCGAGGATCGCGCGGCAAATCGCAAGACATTGACTGCGCAATGCCCAACTGTTGCTGCAAAAAGCCACGCGTGGCGTCGTCGCTATCCTGTGTGCCAGGCGTGTCATTGGCTTGTTCCGCCAGCGCGCTGAAGTAGACCGAGCGCGCATCGAATGAAGCCGGCGTGGCGGAAGGCTGCGCGAATGCAGGCTGCAGCACGCGTTCCCTGAATTGAGGCGTGACGAACATTGGCTTATGGCGCGCTTGCCCTGGCGTGGGTTGCGCTTGTTGTTGAGTATGCCAAGATTGTGTCCCACGGAAGCATTACCGCGTATCAGCGCAAGGCGGGACTTGTGTGGGATAAAGCTTACATTCTTAAAAGCACCTTCATGCTGGAAAAACCATTGGCCGTGGCAAGGGCTGCCAAGTGGAATGGTGGCTTTCATGCATTGCGTTGAGCGATCAAGGTCGTTCACGGCGCACGCCTGTGCGCCCGTCTGCCCGAAGGCAACGCCACAACTCCTCAAAGAATGGAAACACTGCGAACAACAGGGAGGCGACGACAATTGCGGCCACCGCTTGCCACGGCAAGGGTTCAAGCTTCCAGGCCAGCTGCCAGCGCGCAGATTCGCTCAACTGCAGCAGCGCAAGAAACTGGTCCCAGTTGAGCGTGACCACAATTAGCAGCCCGGTCAGGGGCAAGACTTCTTGCAGGCTATGCGCCATCTGCTCCAGGGGTGGAATGGGTCGCCGCGGCCAGGAATAGCGCAGGTCGATCCAGACCGTGATTTCATGCGCGACATAGCAAGCGATCATATAGGCCAGCACCAGCGCATTGATCTCAAGCAGCATGCCGGCCAGCACCGCTGAGCCGCCTTCGGAAATCAGCAATATGTGGAGCAGGGATTCGCGCGTGCCGCTGGTGTGTTGGATGTCCAGCTTGCGATGGAAATACCAGTCAAGCAAGCCTGCCAGCAGCCAGGCTGGCAAGACAAAGCAGAACAAGGCAGCGACAAGAAGCCGGGAGAGTTCCAAGGCGGTGCAGGCGAAGGTCCAATCGGGGATGCCCACAGTATGCGGGCTCCTGCAACCGCAGGGGCAGCTCGCGCGCATTCTTCTTGCGCCCGGGCAGGCGCAGTCGCGATCGTCAGCTTGCGCCGGCCCGCAGCCGCGACGCAGCCAGCCGCAATTCCGGCAGGAAAGCCGCCACCGCCGCCGCCTCGTCATATGAACCCGTGACCAGGCTGACATTGATGGCGGCGAGGATATTGCCAGCCTGGTCGCGCACGGGAACAGCCAGGCCGCAAATCGCTTCGTCGAGCTCGCCATCGACCCAGGAATAAGCCTGCTTGCGCACCTTCACGATTTCCTGGAACAGCAACTCCGGGTCGGCCAGGGTCTGGCTGGTGAATTTCTTCAGGCTTGCCGCGGAAAAGTAGGCGCGCAAGGCTTCATCCTCCAGGCCCGACAATTGCACCCGGCCCATTGAAACCGCATGCGCCGGCAAGCGACTGCCCAGCGACGGGCTCATCGCCAGGATGCGCTGCATATGGAAGCGCTGGATGTAGACGATTTCTTCTCCGTCCAGCACGGAGATGGCGCAGGATTGCCCGATGCGCGCGCCCAGTTCCTCCAGCGCCAATTGCGCCTGGCGCCAGAACGGCAAGGTGTACAAGTAGGACAGGCCCAGGCGCAAAACCTTGGGCGTCAACCAGTACTGCTTGCCGTCCGTCTTGACGAAGCCCAGCTCGGTCAGCGTCATCAGGAAGCGGCGCACGGCAGTGCGCGCCAGGTTCGCCGCCTCCGACACCTGGGCGATGGTTTGCCCGCCGGTGGACTGCCCCATGACTTCAATGACTTTCAGCCCGCGCGCAAAGGTGCGCACGAAGGCTTCGCTTTCCGGAGTCGCCATCTTTTCCTCGCCTGTTGACAGATGCCCACGTTATCGCATAATGAACGCAGGGCGGTTGATACTGTCCGCTAAGCGGTCAATATAACACAGTGGGCAGGAATGCTCCAGTTACGCAGATCAGGCACGCCGTTCCTGGCAGCGCTTGACATGAACGGGCAAACCGGTGAAAAATGATCGTGTAGCGGACACTACTATCCGCTAGGCGGTTAAACAGATCAAGCCAACAGGGGAGACGCATGCAACAGACCCAGCAGCAAGCCGGCCAGGAGCCGGTGTTTGAAACCGATTTCTGGAAAGACGAAAAAAACCGCAAGGTCTGGGACGACATCATCCCCGGCCAGCCGCGCAAGACCCTGCCCTACACGCTGACGCTGGAAGCGATCCAGAAATACTGCCGCGTGGTGGGCGACACCCATCCGCTGTATTTCGACGAAGCGTTTGCCAAGGCTTCGCCATACAAGGGCCTGATCGCGCCGCCCTCGATCCATATCCTGCTGATGTTTTCCTGCACGCCGGCAGACGACTGGATGCGCAGCCCGGGCACGGTAAACGCCGGCCAGTCCTGGAGCTACAACATTCCGGCGCGCCCGGGCGACCGCATCCGGCTCGAGGCGCGCGCGCTCGACAAATTCATCCGCCGCGACCGCCTGTTTGTCGTGCACGACAACGTATTCTTCAACCAGCATGACGAAGTGATTTGCTCCGGCCGCGGCTGGACCATCCGCCCGGCATGAGGAGAGACCAGCCATGACTACGACATTCGATAACCTGCAAGCCGGCCTGACCATCGAAGGCACGCCGTTCTCGCCCACCCGCGAATCGATACGCGAATTTTGCGAAGCCTCGCTCGACTTCAATCCACTGCACCTGGATGACGAGTACATGAAAGGCAGCTTTGGCAAGACCAAATTCGGTGGCATCATCATGCACGGCATGAACAACTTCGGCGTCATCACGAAGATGCTCACGGACTGGCTCTATCCGCTGGGTGGCGTACACCGCCGCCTGGAAACGCGCTGGAAGATTCCGGTCAAGCCCGGCGACACCATCGTGGCGCACGGCGTCGTGACCGGCACCAAGCACACTGAAAAGAGCCGCTGGGCCACGCTCGATGTGCAAGTGCTGAACCAGCGCGGCGAAACCGTCGCCACGGGTGAAGCGATGGTTGAATTTCCGCACCAGCAGTAAGCAAAGCTGCATCGACAAGGGCCCTCGCACGCTGCCCACAGAGGCACGGCGAGAAGCCCGACAGGCTGCCCCCGATCGGGACGCAGTCTTCTGAAAGCCAAGGAGACAACAATGCATCACAGCACCCGCCGCAATATTGTTCGCCGCACCACCCTGCGTTCCCTGGGCTTGGCCTTGCTGGCTTTGGCCACCTGCGGCAGCGCCTTGGCGCAACGCGCGCCGGCGCCGTCGGTCAAAATCATCGTGCCCTTCCCGCCCGCAGGCACGACCGACATCCTGGCGCGCGAACTGGCGCAGGAACTGAGCCAGAAATGGGGCGTGCCCGTGGTGGTCGACAACAAGGCCGGCGCCAGCGGCGCGATCGGTTCCGAGCAACTGGTCAGGTCCGCGCCGGATGGCGCCACGCTGATGGTGACCGCTACTCATCACGTCATCAATCCCAGCCTGTTCAAGAACCTGAAGTACGACACCCGGCGCGATTTCACGCCGATTGCAATGGTCGCGTCCGTGCCCAATGTGCTGCTCGTGCATCCCTCACTGGGCGTGAACACGGTGCAGGAACTGATACAGCGCGCCAAGGAACAACCGGGCAAGCTCAACTTCGGTTCGGCCGGCCTGGGCGGCGCCAACCATCTTTCCGGCGAGCTGTTCAAATACAGCGCGGGACTGGACATCACCCATGTGCCTTACAAGGGCGCGGCGCCGGCCTTGAACGATTTGCTGGGCGGCCAGATCCCGATGATGTTCGATTCCCTGCCCGGCGTGATCCAGCACATCAAGTCTGGTCGCCTGAAAGCGCTGGCCGTGACTTCGAAGCAGCGCGCCAAGGCTGCGCCGGAAATCCCGACCATGCACGAAGCCGGCGTGAAGGATTTCGAAGCAACCGCCTGGTTCGGCCTGTATGCACCGGCAAAAATGGCGCCCGAGCTGACCCGCAAACTGTCCACCGACGTGCTTGAAGCGCTGCGTTCGCCGCGCGTGCTGTCGCAACTGCAGCAGCAAGGCGCCGAGCCCGGCACCATGAGCCAGCCCGACTTCGCCAAGTTTGTCGATGCCGAGCTGACGCGCTGGAACAACGTGGTCACGGCCGCCAAGATCAAGCTCGACTGAAAGCGCGCACCGCTTGCTTGCTGCTGCGAACGCGGCAAGCATTTCATGACCACCCCAAGGATCGGATTCGATGGAGATAGCAATTGCCGGCGCCGGCATAGGCGGCCTGACCCTGGCGCTCAGCCTGCACGCGGCCGGCCAGAAACACGTCACCTTGTTTGAGGCTGCGCGCGAATTGCGCGAGACCGGTGTGGGCTTGAACCTGCCGCCGCATGCCGTGCGCGAGCTGACTGAACTTGGGCTGGGGGATGCATTGGCCCAGGCTGGCGTAAAAACGACGGAACTGGCTTATCGCGACCCGGCCGGCAAACTGATCTGGGCCGAGCCGCGCGGCCTGGACGCCGGTTACCTCTGGCCGCAATACTCGATCCATCGCGGCCGCCTGCACCAGTTGCTGGTGCAGGCCGTGCAGCAAAGGCTGGGCCCGGATGCAATACGCACCGGCATGCGCGCCGTGTCGGCAGCCAATCGCGCCGGGGGCCGGATCGAACTGCGCGTGCGCGACGCCAATGCGAACCTGGAGACTTGCATCGAAGCCGACCTGCTGGTCGCAGCCGACGGCATCCGCTCTGCCGTGCGCGATTCCCTTGCCCCACGCCCCGTACCCCTGGCCAGCAACGGCTGGGTCATGTACCGCGGCACCACCACCGCCGCGCCCTTCCTGGGCGGCCACACGATGGTCATCATTGGCGACGAGCACCAGCGCATCGTCGTCTATCCGATCGGTGACGGCATCCTGAACTGGCTGCTGGTACGGCCACGCGGCGGCGAAGAGCCGGCATCCGAGCTGGGCAACTGGAACCTGCAAGTCGCGCCGGCGAAGCTGGCGGCTTTCGTGCAGGACTGGCGTTACGACTGGCTCGATGTGCAAGAACTGGTCGCGGGCAGCGCCATCGCCTGGGAATACCCGATGACCGATATCGACCCGCTGCCGCAGTGGACCTTTGGCCGCGCCACCCTGCTGGGCGACGCCGCCCATGCCATGTATCCGTTCGGCTCCAATGGCGCATCGCAAGCAATCATCGATGCGCGCGTGCTGGCCTATGCAATTGGAACCAGGCCGGATGTCGACCAAGCCCTGCAATGGTATGAACAGCAAAGGCGCCCCACGACTGCCGAAGTGCAGACAGCAAACCGGCGCCAGGCCGGCGACGTGATGGCCAAGATCAGCCAGCTGGCGCGCCAGGCCGCAGTGAGCGACGCCGCACAGGAATTGAAGCAAACCGAGAGCCGCTACAAGCAGCTCGCCGGCTTCGACGTCGATACGCTCAACACGCGCCCCTCGTGGAGCGTGATCGAGGGCAGGCCCGCGGCGGGCGGCGCCTGAGCCGGCACCGCAATCCGTCCCACAACCAGACGCCACACCATAACCACAACACGAGGAGCAGCAATGGCTTTCCTGCACATCAAACGAAGCGGCGGCGCACTGCTGCTGGCAGCCGCGG
>JAQGMC010000025.1 GCA_028292545.1 Paucimonas sp. | reverse complement strand
GGGTTGACCATGTTCCAGCGCTCGGCATCCTGGCCATCGCGGGCCACCAGGGTCAATGATGGCGCGGACCAGACATCGGACGCGATGACAAATTCGGCTTGCAGCAATTGCGCCGCGAAGATCGACTCGCGCAAGATGGTGCCCGAACCGATCAGTTGCACGCGCTGCTGGGCATCTGCCGCACCGGGCTTGAGCAGGTACATCCCTTTCAAGATGCCCGCTTCGGTGCCGGCGGTCAAGCCAGGCTGCTCGTAGTTCTCGTTCATCAGGGTGATGTAATAGAACACGTCTTCCTGTTCGGCCACCATGCGGCGCAAGCCATCCTGGACGATCACGGCCACTTCATGGCCGAAGGTCGGGTCATACGGCAGGCAGTTGGGAATGGTCGCTGCCATCACATGGCTGTGGCCATCTTCGTGCTGCAAGCCTTCGCCATTCAAGGTGGTGCGTCCCGCCGTGCCGCCCATCAGGAAGCCACGGGCGCGCATGTCGCCGGCGGCCCAGGCCAGGTCGCCAATGCGCTGCATGCCGAACATCGAGTAAAAGGTATAGAACGGGATCATGATGCGGTTATTCGTCGAGTACGACGTGGCCGCGGCGATCCAGGAACTCATGCCGCCCGCCTCATTGATTCCTTCCTGCAAAATCTGGCCCGCCTTGTCTTCGCGGTAGTACATGACCTGGTCCTTGTCGACCGGCTCGTACAATTGGCCTTGCTGGTTGAAGATGCCAATCTGGCGGAACAAGCCTTCCATGCCGAAGGTACGCGATTCGTCGACCAGGATCGGCACGATGCGCTGGCCCAGGTTGGGGTCGCGCAGCAGGGTCGAGATGATCCGCACGAATGATTGCGTGGTCGAGATTTCACGCCCTTCGGCAGTCGCTTCAAGCACGTTCTGGAACGCCGACAGGGCGGGCACCGGCAGCGATTCGGCCGCTTGCGGACGGCGCTGCGGCAGGTAGCCTCCGAGCGCTTCGCGCCGCTTGTGCAGGTACACCATTTCGGGCGCATCGTCGGCCGGCTTGAAGAACGGGATCTCGGCCAGCTTGTCGTCCGGGATCGGGATGCCGAAACGGTCGCGCATTTCGCGGATCGCTTCGTCGTCGAGCTTCTTGGTCTGGTGCGCCGTATTGCGTGCTTCACCGGACTTGCCCATGCCAAAGCCCTTGACGGTTTTCACCAGCAAGACGGTCGGAGTGCCCTTGTTTTCCTGGGCGACCTTGAAGGCGGCGTAGATCTTGTGCGGATCGTGGCCGCCCCGGGTCAGGCGCCAGATATCGTCGTCGGTCATGTTGGCAACCATTTCCAGCAGCTTTGGATGCTTGCCGAAGAAATGCTTGCGCACATAGGCGCCATCCTTGGCCTTGTAATTCTGGTATTCACCATCGACGGTTTCCATCATGACGCGCTGCAGGATGCCGTCATGGTCGCGCGCCAGCAATTCATCCCAGGGCGCGCCCCAGATGACCTTGATGACGTTCCAGCCGGCGCCGCGGAAATCGGCTTCCAGTTCCTGGATGATCTTGCCGTTGCCGCGCACCGGACCGTCCAGGCGCTGCAAGTTGCAGTTGACCACCATGATCAGGTTGTCGAGGTTTTCGCGTGCCGCCATGCCGATCGCGCCCATCGATTCCGGCTCATCCATTTCACCGTCGCCGCAGAAAACCCAGACCTTGCGCGGCTCGGTATCGGCAATGCCACGGGCGTGCAGGTAGCGCAGGAAACGCGCCTGGTAGATCGCCATGATCGGGCCCAGGCCCATCGACACCGTCGGGAATTGCCAGAATTCCGGCATCAGCTTCGGATGCGGATAGGAAGACAAGCCACGGCCATCTACTTCGCGCCGGAAATTTGCCATCTGTTCTTCGCTGATGCGGCCTTCGAGGAAGGCGCGGGCATAGACGCCCGGCGAAGAGTGGCCCTGGATGTAAAGCAAGTCGCCGCCGTGCTCTTCAGTCGGCGCATGCCAGAAGTGGTTGAAGCCGATGCCCAGCATGTTGGCCAGCGAAGCAAAGCTGGAAATATGGCCACCCAGGTCGCCATCGGCACGATTGGCCTTGACCACCATCGCCATTGCATTCCAGCGCATCCAGGAACGCAGCCGTTCTTCGTATTCAAGGTTGCCGGGGCAGTGGGCGCCGAGATGCGCCGGAATGGTGTTGATGTAAGCGGTATTGCTGGAGAAGGGAATATGGGCGCCGCGGCGGCGCGCCAGGTCGACCATGCGCTCCATCAGGTAATGGGCCCGTTCCGGACCTTCATTCGCTATCACTGCTTCCAGGGCATCGAGCCACTCCTGGGTTTCAATGACATCGGGATCGTTGGCGGCTTGCGCCAACACGGCGTCCATCTGGGCTGACATGGAGTGTCTCCTTCAAAGGGCCTGATCAGCAGGTCTGTGCTGCAGGCATTCTCATCCAAACGCGACTTGTTGTCGCGAAAACTGGTGCAATTCTATCAGCACCTCTTTCATTTTCAAATAGCGAGATAGCGTTTCATAATGCGATAATTGCTGCCGAAGGCCGACCCGCTTTCGTGCGCGTGCGGCGCTCCATCAACCGGCGACGCGAGCCGTATAATTCCGGTTCCTGTTTGCACGCCGATCCGGCCGCCCGCCTTCACCTGGCCCTCGATGGTTCAAACCCACTGAAAAGAAATCCGCCCTTTCACCCATGCCCGCAAAAATCATCAATGGAAACCTGCTGTCCCAGCAACTGCGTGTCGATGTCGCGCGCCGCGCTGCCGAACTGACTGCCAAAGGAAGACAACCGGGACTGGCGGTCGTTCTCGTTGGCGATAACCCCGCTTCGCAGGTATATGTCCGCAACAAGGTCAAGGCTTGCGAAGACAATGGCTTGCATTCGGTGCTGGAGAAGTACCCCGCCACCATGACCGAGCCCGAATTGCTGGCCCGCATCGACGCCTTGAATGCCGACCCCGCGATACATGGCATCCTGGTGCAGTTGCCGCTGCCGCCGCATATCGACTCGCACAAGGTGCTGGAAGCGATAGCGCCGGAAAAGGATGTCGATGGCTTTCATATCAGCAATGCTGGCCTGCTGATGACGGGCCAACCGATGTTCCGCCCATGCACACCGTATGGCGTGATGAAGATGCTTGAATCGATCGATTACCCGGTGCGCGGTGCGCATGCGGTGATCGTGGGCGCCTCCAATATCGTAGGCAAGCCGCAAGCCATGCTGCTCTTGCAAGCCGGCGCCACCATCACCATTTGCAATTCCAAGACGCGCGACCTCGGTCATCACACGCGGCAAGCCGATATCCTCGTGGTTGCCACCGGCAAGCGCAATATCGTGACCGCCGACATGATCAAACCGGGCGCCGTCGTCATTGACGTCGGCATGAACCGCGACGAACAGGGCAAACTGTGCGGCGACGTCGATTACGGCCCGGCATCTGAAGTGGCTGGCTATATCACCCCCGTACCCGGCGGCGTGGGCCCCATGACCATTACGATGCTGCTTGTCAACACGCTGGAAGCTGCTGAAAGAACCCTTTAATGACCAATCCCCTGCTCGATTTTTCCGACCATCCCCGCTTCGACGCGATTCGCCCTGAGCATATCGGGCCGGCCATCAGCCTGTTGCTCGACGACGGCCGGCAAACCATTGCCCGCCTGGAAGCCGCGACTGAAGCGCCCAGCTGGGAAAAATTTGTCGAACCGCTTGAAAACGTGACTGAACGGCTGGGCCGCGCCTGGGGCGTGGTCGGCCATTTGAATGCAGTCGTCAACACGCCGGAATTGCGCGCCGCGTACAACGAAAACCAGCCGCTGGTGGTGGAGTTCTGGACCGCGCTGGGACAGAACGAAGCGCTGTTTGCCAAATACAAGCAGCTGCAACAGTCACCGGCATTTGCCAGCCTGACGCCGGCACGCCGCCGCATTGTTGACAATGCCGTGCGCGACTTCAAGCTGGGCGGCGCCGACCTGTCAGAAAAAGACAAGGCGCGCTTCGCCGAAATCCAGGAACAGCAAGCCACGCTATCCAACCGCTTCTCTGAAAACGTGCTTGACGCCACCAATTCCTGGGAATTGCTGGTCGACGATGCGACGCGCCTGGCCGGCTTGCCGGACGATGCCCGTGAAGCGGCGCGCGCGCTGGCAGAAAGCGAAGGTAAGCCGGGCTACAAGTTCACGCTGCACTTCCCCTCATATTTCCCGGTGCTGCAATACGCCGAGGATCGCGCGCTGCGCGAGGCGGTCTACCGCGGTAATGCGACCAAGGCGTCCGAACTGGGTGAAAAACCGGAGTGGGACAATACCGCCATCATCGCCGACATGCTGCGCCTGCGGCGCGAAGAGGCGCGCCTGCTGGGCTATGACAATTTCGCTGAAGTGTCGCTGGTGCCCAAGATGGCTGAAACGCCGCGCCAGGTGATCGACTTCCTGGAAGACCTGGCCAAACGCGCCCGGCCCTTCGCCGAAAACGACATCGCTGAATTGCGCAGCTTCGCCAAAACTGAGTTGGGGCTGGAACGGCTGGAAGCCTGGGACATCACCTGGGCGTCCGAAAAGCTGCGCGAGAAACGCTACGCCTTCTCCGACCAGGAAGTGAAGCAGTACTTTCCGGAATCGAAAGTCATCGCCGGCCTGTTCGGCCTGGTGCGAAAACTTTTCCATGTCGAGATCAAGGACGACAAGGCGCCGACCTGGCATGAAGACGTGCGCTTCTTCCGGATTGAGCGCGATGGCCGCCTGGTCGGCCAGTTTTATCTTGACCTGTATGCCCGTAACGGCAAGCGCGGCGGGGCCTGGATGGATGACGCGCGCGGACGCCGGGTGGCGGGCGAAATGCTGCAAACGCCGGTGGCTTACCTCACCTGCAATTTCACGCCGCCAGCGGTTGCCGATGGCCGGCGCGCAGAATCGCTGTTCACGCATGATGAAGTCACGACCCTGTTCCATGAATTCGGCCACGGCTTGCATCACATGCTGACCCTGGTCGATGAACTGGGCGTGTCCGGCATTTCCGGCGTCGAATGGGATGCCGTTGAATTGCCGTCCCAGTTCATGGAAAACTTTTGCTGGGAATGGGATGTGTTGCAAGGCATGACTGCGCATACCAGGACCGGCGAACCCTTGCCGCGCGCGCTGTACGACAAGATGATCGCGGCCAAAAATTTCCAGTCTGGCTTGCAGATGCTGCGCCAGGTGGAGTTTTCACTGTTCGACATGCACCTGCATTACGACTTCGACCCGGACAGCGGTCGCACTGCAGCCGATGTGCTGGCCGAGGTGCGGCACAAGTTCGCCGTGCTGGTGCCGCCGCCCTTCAACCGCTTCCAGAATTCGTTCAGCCATATTTTCTCCGGCGGTTACGCAGCAGGTTATTACAGCTACAAGTGGGCAGAAGTATTGTCGGCGGACGCCTATGCCGCTTTTGAAGAAGCAGCGGACGACCCGCATCAACTGGCCAGCACCGGTCTGAAATTTCACACCGAAATCCTGGCCGTGGGCGGCTCACGTTCTGCAATGGATAGCTTCAAGGCTTTCCGCGGTCGCGAGCCCACCATCGACGCCTTGTTGCGCCATAACGGCATGACCGTCTGAAGCGAGCGGACGCAAACCAGATGCGCAAGCAATCGTCCATCACCGTCACCGCTCTCAGCCGGCGCCGCGCCGCGACCGGCCCAGCTGGCCGGGCGCGGCTGGCGGGCTGCCTCATCGCGGCCCTGCTCTTGCTGCCGGGCCTGGCCAGTGCCCAGCTCTACAAATGGACCGGGCCGGATGGCCGGGTCACTTACTCCGATACGCCGCCGCCGCGGGAGGCACGCAGCGTGGAAACCCGCGCCCGCGCCGACGAAGCGGGCGCCGCCGCGGCGCTGCCGTATGCGTTGCGCCAGGCCGTGAGCAGCCATCCCGTCGTGCTTTACACCACGGCAAACTGCAGCGGCTGCGACGAAGGCCGGCAATTGCTGGCTGCGCGTGGCGTGCCGGTCACTGAAAAAACCGTTAGCAGCAATGAAGACATTGCGGCACTGGTCGCGCTGGCTGGCAGCAACAAGCTGCCGGTGCTGGCCGTGGGCCGGCAAATGCAGCAGGGCTTCGAGCCTGACGGCTGGAACAAGGCCCTGAGCGCAGCCGGCTATCCGGAGCAATCGCGCCTGCCGTCCGGCTGGCGCAATGCCGGCGCCGCGCCGCTGGTTCCGCCCAAACCGAAGCCAGCGCAGCAAGCCGCCAGCAAGCCGGAACCCGCCGCGCCGGCCGCAGTGCAGCAGCCGGATAGTCAACCTTCTTCCGGCATACGCTTCTGAAGCGCTTGCCATGGCCGCGGACATGACCAGGATCGATTTCCATACCAAGGTGCCGGACAAATTGCAGTACACCTGCAAGCTGCTGCGGCGCGCCGCCGGCGAAGGTTGGCAGGTGGTCGTGCTGTGCTCGGATGAAGGCGAGCTTGCCCGGCTTGATGAAATCCTGTGGACGTTTTCCGAGCAAGAGTTTTTGCCGCATGTGCGCGCCGGCGACAGCCTGGCGCCGGACACGCCCATCGTGCTGACGGCACGCGACGACGAGGCGCTGCCGCACCACCGCCTGCTGGTGAATTTGTCGCAAGCCTCGCCGGCGCAATTTGCCCGGTTCGAGCGGCTGGTCGAGATCGTCTCCACCGTCAAATCCGACCTGGATGCGGGTCGTGAGCGCTTCGCCTACTACCGCAACCGCGGCTATCCCCTGACCCATCATGACCGGAGCGTAAATGAGCAGCCAGTCGCGTGACGCCGGCATACCGGTATTGACAGAGGTGATCGAGGCGGCGGCGCATGCCGAGCCGGCTGTAGCGGCGGCCATCACGGCGCCGGCTGCGCCCGCGCGTGTGCCGGAAAGCGCGGAAGAACTGGAAGCGCGGGCGCGGGCCACCCTCGGCAGCGAAGACTGGGCCCGGCTGGAGCGCGCCCTGCGCGAACGCATCCTGCGGCAATTGCTGGCACGTGTGGACAGCACGCTGGAGGAACGGGTGCGCGACAGCCTGGCCGACGTCTTGCAAGGTGCGGTCAGCACGCTGGCCACCCACATCCGCAGCGGCTTGCATGATTCCCTGGAAGACATGATCGTGCGCGCCGTGTCGCAGGAAATCGCCCGTCTGCGCACGACGCAAAATTAAAATCAGGACGCTTTTATTTTTGTTTCCTGAAACCCGCGGCGCTTGCCGCGTTCAATAAACAAGGTTTCGGCCTATCGATTGACGCCTTGCACAACCCATAGTTTCCTAGAATGTGGGTTGTCGCCTCAATCATCGTGGCCCAGGCAACCGGCCCATCGTCGGCACCGTCGACAGGCATCTTTCCCGGTTTCGCAGCCACGCACAGTGGAGAAGTCGCATGCATGTAATCGTATTGGGTGGTGGCATCATCGGCACGGCTTCGGCCTGGTTCCTGAACAAGGCTGGCCACCAGGTCACCATCGTCGAACGGCAGCCTGAAGTGGCGCTGGAAACCAGCTTTGCCAACGGCGGCCAGATCTCGGTATCGCATGCTGAACCCTGGGCCAATCCAGCCGCGCCCGCCAAGGTGTTGAAGTGGCTGGGCCACGAAGATGCACCGCTCTTGTACCGCTTCCGTCCGGAGTGGCTGCAGTGGAAATGGGGCTTGGCTTTCCTGCGCAACTGTACCCGGGCCCGCACCGATTACAACATCCGCCAGATCGTCGCGATCGCCGAATACAGCCGCCAGACGCTACAAGCGGTGCGCGCTGAAACCGGGATCGAATATGACCAGCTCACGCGCGGCATCCTGCACTTTTACACTGACCAGCGCGAATTTGACGAAGCCCAGCCGGCTGCCGCCTTGATGCGCGAACTGGGCTGCCCGCGTGAAACCATTGATGCAGCCCGCGTGCTGCAAATCGAACCGGCCTTGCGCTCGATTGCCAATAAGATTGTCGGCGGCGACTACACCGCGACCGATGAATCAGGCGACGTCCACAAGTTCACGCTTGGACTGGCACGTCGTGCCGAGCAGGCTGGCGTGAAAATGCAGACCAACACAACCGTTACCCGGCTGGTTACCGAAGGCGCCGGCAGCGCCGCGCGCATTACGGGCGTTGAAGTCATTGATGGCGAAGGCCGGCACCGGGTGCTGCGCGCGGATGCCTATGTGGTTGCAATGGGCAGTTTTTCCACCCAGCTGGTCAAGCCGCTGGGTATCGACTTGCTGATCTACCCGGGCAAGGGTTATTCCGCCACCTACCAGGTGCGAAACCCGGATGCCGCCCCTACCGTATCGCTGACCGACGATGGCCACAAGCTGGTGCTGTCGCGCCTGGGTGACCGGCTGCGCGTGGCCGGCACTTGCGAGTTGAATGGCTATACGCGCGAACTGAACATGGTGCGTTGTGAAGCGATCACGCGCCGCACGCGGGAATTGTTTCCCGACGCCTGCGACTACGACAACCCTGTTTACTGGACCGGACTGCGGCCGCTGACGCCCTCCAACGTGCCCTATATCGGCCGCACCAAATTTGGCAACCTCTTCCTCAATGCCGGCCACGGCACACTGGGTTGGACCATGGGTTGCGGATCGGGACGCGCGATTGCCGACATTATTTCCGGCCGCGTGCCGGAGGTGAATTTCAACTTCACCGGCATACCGGCGCGGCAGGTTTCCAAACCGGTGGTGGCGCGCCCGCAGCGGGCCTGAGCCGGCATGGCAAGGGCAGCGGCGGCAGCGGCGGCAAAGCCCGAAACTAAAAATCAGCGGCGGACTTGCACGGCAAGCTCCGCCGCTTTTTCATCGAATGCAATACGGGTTGTAAACTTGGCCCGCTTCATCGGGAAGCGCGACTGGAAATTGCGCACATTGCCCGGCGTTGAAATAACCCGCCGCACGAACTGGTAATAAGCGTTCATGTCGAGCACATGCACCACCAGGAAGTAGTCATAGTCGCCGGAGACAAAATAACACTGCATGACTTCCGGCTCGCGCGCCATGCGCGCTTCAAACGCCTGCATCTGCTCGTCTGACTGGTTCACCAGCGACACTTCAAGGAAAGCCAGCATGCCGTAGCCCAGCGCGAACGGATCCACCATCGCCACATCGGCGCTCAGGACGCCCGACTCGCGCAGCGCACGCACGCGACGCAGGCAAGTCGGCTGTGAGATATGCAACCGGTCCGCCAATTCCTTGGTCGGCATCTGGTTATCTTTCTGCAGCAGGTTCAAAAGCTTGCGGTCGACCTTGTCGAGGACCAGGGTTTTTGGCATGGCGGGCGGTATCAGCAGGACGGGCGGTATGCACGAAGCGATCTTTGCAGCCCGGATTTTCTGTTGTACTGTCCAAGCTTGCAATCGGAAAACCAGTGTTGCATTATCTTGGCGTTTTTACAATCTCAGAGGAACCCAATGCTGTCCAAAACGAATCTCGCTGGTATCGCAGGCATGGTGGCACTGGCATGGTCCAGCCCCTCGCTGGCGCAGGAAATGATCGTCAAGCTGGGCCATGTGGCGCCCATGTCCGGCGGCCAGGCGCACTACGGCCGCG
Organism: Paucimonas sp.; assembly: GCA_028292545.1. Classification (GTDB taxonomy): domain Bacteria; phylum Pseudomonadota; class Gammaproteobacteria; order Burkholderiales; family Burkholderiaceae_D; genus Lacisediminimonas. The sequence continues at coordinate 3,731 of JAQGMC010000025.1, read as the reverse complement.
ACAATGCAAACGGCGCCCTCCTCGCGATGGAAGACTTGAATGCCAAGGGTATCAAGATAGGCGGCAAGACGGTCAAGTTCCAGATCCTGATGGAAGACGATGCCGCCGACCCCAAACAAGGCACGGCCGTGGCGCAAAAGCTGGTCGATGCCAAGGTCAATGGCGTAATTGGCCACCTCAATTCCGGCACCACGATTCCCGCCTCCAGCATTTACAACGCGGCCCGCATTCCGCAAATCTCGCCCTCCGCCACCAATCCGAAATATACGAACCAGGGCTTCAAGGGGGCATTTCGCGTCGTGGCCAACGACAGCCAGCTCGGCGGCGCACTGGGACGATATGCAGTCGATACGCTGAAGGTGAAGCAAATTGCTGTCATTGATGACCGTACCGCGTATGGCGAAGGCGTCGCCAGCGAATTCGTCAAGGGCGCCAAGGCCAAGTCCAGCAGCCTGCAGGTCACGCAGCAATTCACCAACGACAAGGCGACCGACTTCAGCGCCATCCTGACTGCAATCAAGGCGAAGAAGCCCGAGGTCGTATTTTTCGGCGGCATGGACAATGTCGGCGGCCCCATGCTGCGCCAGATGAAGCAGCTTGGCGTCAATGCCAAGTTCATGGGCGGTGATGGCATCTGCACGGCAGAACTGCCGAAGCTGGCCGGCGACGGACTGGCTGAAGGCCAGGTAGTTTGTGCCGAGGCGGGCGGTGTGACCGGCGCGAAGGAAAAGGATATGCAAGCCTTCGTCGACCGCTACAAGAAGCGCTTCAACATGGACGTGCAACTGTATGCGCCCTATGTCTACGACGCCGTGATGACGATGGCGGCAGCGATGCAAAAAGCCGATTCAGCCGAGCCTGCCAAATACCTGCCGGCGCTGGCCAGCATCAAGTATGAAGGCGTGACCGGCACGATTGAGTTCGATGCCAAGGGTGACATCAAGAACGGCACGCTGACGCTCTACACCTACAAAGGCGGCAAGAAGGAAAAAATCGCCGTGGTGCGGTAAGGCAGGACCGTCCGGACCTGTCGTCCGGACATGAAAAAAGCGCTCCGTATGTTCAGACGGAGCGCTTTTTTTTGCCGCCAGCAGCTCTGGCGGCGGGCGGTGCGTGTCGCGTATTACTTTTGCGAGAGCACCCACTTCACCAGCGTCTGCGCATCGGCTTCACTGACTTGCGGGTTGGCGGGCATGGGTACCTGGCCCCACACGCCAACGCCACCCTTGATGACTTTCTGGACCAGCTTTGCTTCGGCGTCTTTCTGGCCGGCGTATTTGGCGGCGACGTCCTTGAACGACGGGCCCACGACCTTGTTGGACACTGCGTGGCAAGCCATGCAATTCTTGGACTTGGCCAAGTCGGCATTTGCCATCGCCACATTCGACACTAGTGCGCCCAGCGCAAACAGCGCAACCAACACTTTTTTCATTACCGCCTCCATGATGTACAGGTCGCACATTTTAACCTTTTTGCCAATCCGGCAGCGTGCAGCATCCTGTAGTCAGCAACTTACCACGCCGCATTTCACGCAAGATTGACCGTTACAGCCGATAACAATATGCTCGGCGGCACTAGGAGAATCTTCATGCTGCTCATCGTTGCCATTGTCGTACTTGCCGTCTTGCGCTACCTGGAAATCGGACCGGTGGCGAGCCTGTCCTGGTGGTGGATAGGCGGGCTGTTCGGCCTCACTTTCATCTGGTTCGAGTTTGGTGAAAAGCTGCTCGGGCTGGATCGCGGCAAGAGCCACGATGCGGCTGAAAAAGCCAAACGGGAGCGCATCAAGAAAAGTTTCAAGTAAGGCTGCAAACGCCATCGGGGCGCCGCCGCAGCGGACCGGTGTCGGACGATCCGCTGCGACGGCGGGGCCAGCCCGCAAACCGATCAGCCGGTCGTTGCGCCTTTGCTTGCCGTGGACGCCAGCGTCGCAAACTTGGCCAGCACGCCGCGCGTATAACGCGGCGCCGGCGCTTTCCATTGCGCGCGGCGGCGTGCGATTTCTTCTTCCGGCACATTCAGCTGGATCAACTGGGTCAGCGCGTCGATCGTGACCGAATCGCCTTCCTGCACCAGCGCGATGGTGCCGCCCACTGCCGCCTCGGGTGCGACGTGGCCAACCACCATGCCCCAGGTGCCGCCCGAAAAGCGGCCGTCGGTGATCAAACCGACTGATTCGCCCAGGCCCTTGCCAATGATTGCGGAGGTTGGCGCCAGCATTTCCGGCATGCCGGGTCCGCCCTTGGGGCCCAGGTAACGCAGGATCATCACGTCGCCAGCCTTGATTTTGTCAGCCAGGATGGCGTCCATTGCCGAATACTCATCGTCGAAAACCCGCGCCGGTCCGGTGATCACCGGGTTTTTCAGGCCCGTGATCTTGGCCACGCAGCCTTCGGTTGCCAGGTTGCCTTTCAGGATCGCCAGGTGGCCCTGCTTGTACATGGCGTTTTCGATGGTGCGGATCACATCCTGGTCGGCGCGCGGCTGGTCCGGGATGGCAGCCAGTTCCTCGGCCAGCGTGCGCCCGGTGATGGTCATGCAATCGCCATGCAGCAAGCCGGCGTTGAGCAACAGCTTCATGACTTGCGGAATGCCGCCGGCGCGATGCAGGTCGGTGGCGACATATTTACCCGAAGGCTTCAAATCGCAAATCACTGGCACGCGCAAGCGCATGCGCTCGAAGTCATCGATGGTCCATTCAACCTCGGCTGCATGCGCAATCGCCAGATAGTGCAGCACGGCGTTGGTGGAACCGCCGGTTGCCATGATGACCGCCACCGCATTCTCGATCGACTTGCGGGTGATGATGTCGCGCGGCTTCAAGTCTTTCTTGATCGCTTCCACCAGCACGCGTGCCGACTCAGCCGCAGAGCCGACTTTTTCATCGTCCGGATTGGCCATGGTTGACGAATACAGCAGCGCCATGCCCAGCGCTTCGAACGAAGACGACATCGTATTGGCGGTATACATGCCGCCGCAGGAACCGGAACTCGGGCAGGCATTGCGCTCGATACCTTCGAAATCTTCTTCCGACATGCGCCCGGCAGTGAATTCGCCCACCGCTTCAAAGGCTGAAACGATAGTCAAGTCCTGGCCCTTCCACCTGCCCGGCTTGATGGTGCCGCCATAGACATAGATGCTGGGCACATTGGTGCGCGCCATCGCAATCATGCCGCCGGGCATATTCTTGTCGCACCCGCCGATCACGACGCAGCCATCCATCCACTGGCCATTGACTGCGGTTTCGATACAGTCGGCGATGACTTCGCGCGAAATCAGCGAATACTTCATGCCCTCGGTGCCCATCGACATGCCGTCGGAGATGGTCGGGGTACCGAAGACTTGCGGGTTGGCGCCAGCTTCCTTGATCGCCTCGATTGCGATGTCGGCCAGCTTTTGCAGGCCCGAATTGCAAGGCGTGATGGTGGAATGACCGTTTGCAATACCGACCATGGGCTTGTCGAAATCGGATTTCTCGTAACCCATTGCGTAATACATTGAGCGGTTGGGACTGCGCGCCACGCCCTGCGTGATGTTCTTCGAGCGACGGTTGTATGCCATGTTGTCTCCGTGTGAGTAGTGCGGAATTGCGAGCGTTTCGGGTTTGCCGGTGCTGGCTGGGCCAGGGCGCGATGCGCCGCCTGCCTGCAGCGCCTACGGCGAGGGACAGCTACAGTGCCTTGCGCCTGTTGCGCTGTCAAATATATGATTCACGCTCCATCAATATATTC
>JAQGMC010000003.1 GCA_028292545.1 Paucimonas sp. | reverse complement strand
GCCGGCCAGCGAACAGCCCGGTTCTGGCGAAGGTGGCCTGAACCTGCCAGAACAGCCGGAAAGAAAGGAAGAGAGCAAGGAACAGCCGCAGGAACCGCAGTTGAATTTCTCGACTGACAGCGACAAGAAATAAGCGGCTGGAAGAGCAGATGTGGCAAGGGCCCCGGAAACGGGGCCCTTGTCGTTTCAGGCTTGGCGCCGGGGGCAGCGCCCGGCCAGGCCAATCAATTGCCGGCGATGGTCATGCTCTCGACCAGTATTGAACCGGTCTGCTTGGTGCCACGCACGATCGTATCCGAGCCGATTGCAACAAACTGGCGGAACATGTCCTTCAGGTTGCCGGCAATCGTGATTTCCTCGACCGGATACTGGATTTCGCCATTCTCCACCCAGTAGCCCGACGCGCCGCGCGAATAGTCGCCGGTGACGTAATTGACGCCCTGCCCCATCAACTCGGTCACCAGCAAGCCGGTACCCATTTTCTTCAGCATAGCTTTGAAATCGTCGTCGGGACTGGCCTGGGTCGAGCGCAGCAACAGGTTATGCGAGCCGCCGGCATTACCGGTGGTGGGCATGCCCAGCTTGCGGCCGGAATAAGTGGAAAGGAAATAGCCTTGCACCACGCCATCGCGCACGACTTCGCGCTGGTGCGTGCGCACGCCCTCTTCGTCGAAAGGCGCGGAGCCCACGCCACCCGGAACGTGCGGGTCTTCAGTCACTTGCACATGGTCGGCGAATACCTGCTGGCCGAGCGAATCGACCAGGAAGGTCGACTTGCGGTATAGCGCGCCGCCCGACACCGCCTGCACGAAAGCACCGAGCAAGCCGGCTGCAAGCGGCGCCTCGAACAGCACCGGGCACTTGCGGGTCGAGAGCTTGCGTGCATTCAGCCGCGCCAGCGCACGTTCGGCAGCATAGCGGCCGACTTCTTCCGGATTGGCCAGCCGCTGCGGGTCGCGTGCAGATGAATACCAGTCGTCGCGCTGCATGTTGCCGCCACGACCGGCAATCGGAGCGACCGAGATGCTATGGCGCGAGTAAGGATAGCCACCCATGAAGCCGCGCGTGTTGGCCGAGACAAAATGCGATTGCTGCGCATACACACTGGCGCCTTCGCTATTGGTCACGCGTTTATCGACGGCGAAAGCGGCGGCTTCGCAGCGTGCCGCCAGGTCGATTGCCTCATCTGCCGGCAGCAGCCACGGATAGCACAAGGCCAGGTCGCGCGGCTTTCGCTCGAGCATGTCTTCATCTGGCAAACCGGCGCAATCGTCGCCTGCTGTGAAGCGCGCAATGTTATAGGCCGCATCGACCGTGTCACGCAGGGATTTTTCAGAAAAGTCGGACGTGCTGGCATTGCCGCGCCGGATCGCGCCATGCTCGCCCAGCAAGACGGTCACGCCGATGCCCTTGTCCTTGTTTTGCTCAATCGTTTCAACCCTGCCCTTGCGTACCGTGACTGACAGGCCATTGCCTTCGCTGATTTCAACCGCAGCATCGGTGGCGCCTTTTTCCTTGGCGAAACGCAGCACGTCCTGTGCGAGCTGCTGCAATTGTCCGGGGGTATAGCTGAAGTTGGTCGCGTCGTTCATCGTCTCGGGTTGGTGGGTTCGCGCAGCCTTCTGGCCGCTGCCAAAACGGTTATCATAGCAGCCGTTGACATTTGCATCTCCCAGGCTGATGGCCTGCCTTTACCCACATCACGCCTGTCTCACATCATGCCCAATTCCAATCGCGGTAACACCGGATTCAAGTCGAACGAATTCGAACAGCAATATGACCGGCCGTCCAAGTCCCACCTGAAGCGTGAAATGACCGCGCTGCAGAAGCTGGGCGAGGAACTGGTCAACGAGCCGCGCGACCGGGTGCTGCGCGTGCCCATGCCAGAGGATGTGCGCGAAGCCATACTCGAATGCCAGCAGATCCGCGACCATGAAGGCCGCCGGCGCCAGATGCAATACGTTGGCAAGCGCATGCGCGGGCTGGAGCCGGATGAAGTCGACGCCATCCGCAAGACCATAGACAGCTGGCGCGGCGCCTCCAAAAGTGAAACCGCGGCACTGCATGCATTGGAGCGCTGGCGCGACCGCCTGATCGCCGACGATGGCGCGGTAACAGCGCTGCGCGCCAAATACCCGGCCGTCGACATGCAGCAGTTGCGCACCATGATCCGCAATGCGCGCCGCGAGCAAGCCGAAGCCAAGCCGCCCAAGGCTTACCGCGAGATTTTCCAGTTGCTCAAGGAATTGCAGAAGGCGGCGCACGATGCCACGGACGCGGCCGACGATGAATCCGCCGACGGCGACGACGATGAACACTTCGAACCAACCGACAAGGATGACAACCAGCATGCGCGCAAGCCGGACTGATCCCGATGAATTGCTGATTGGCCTGGTGTCGATTTCCGACCGGGCTTCGAGCGGCGTGTACCAGGACCAGGGCCTGCCCGCGCTAGAGGAGTGGTTTTCGCGTGCATTGAAAAGTCCATGGCGCATGGAGACGCGGCTGATTGCCGACGAGCGCGACGCGATTTCAAAAGCGCTGATCGAGCTGGTGGATGAAGCCGGTTGCGACCTCGTGGTGACTACTGGCGGCACCGGCCCGGCGCGGCGCGACGTCACGCCCGAGGCAACGCTGGCGGTCGCGACCAAGGAAATGCCTGGCTTTGGCGAACAGATGCGCCAGATCAGCCTGCATTTCGTGCCCACCGCCATCCTGTCGCGCCAGGTCGCCGTGATCCGCGAAACACAATCGCATGCGGCGCTGATCCTGAACCTGCCCGGCCAGCCGAAATCGATACGCGAAACGCTGGAAGGCTTGAAGGATGCCGATGGCAAGAGTGTGGTGGGCGGCATATTTTCTGCCGTGCCCTACTGCATCGACCTGATCGGCGGGCCCTATATTGAAACCGACGAGACGGTGTGCAAGGCTTTCCGTCCCAAATCCGCCATCCGCAACAAGACTCCCGACCCGACATGAGCACTGCACCTTCCCTGCTGGACGCCATCGAAGTTGAATCGCAACCCGACCCAAGCGTCGCCGTCATCTGGCTGCATGGCCTGGGCGCCGATGGATCCGATTTCGTACCGATTGTGCGTGAACTGGATTTGAGCGGCTGCCCCGGCATCCGCTTCGTATTCCCGCATGCGCCGACGATGCCGGTCACGATCAATGGCGGCTATGTGATGCGTGCCTGGTACGACATACTCGGCACCGAGATTGCGCGCAAAGAAGATGAAAACGGCTTGCGCGCTTCGCAGCGGGCGGTGGAGATGCTGATCGAGCGGGAAAAATCGCGTGGCATCGAATCGCGCCGCATCATCCTGGCTGGTTTTTCCCAGGGCTGCGCAATGACCCTGCAGACCGGGCTACGTCATCCGGAAAGACTGGGCGGCCTGCTGTGCCTGTCCGGTTACCTGCCCTTGTTCACCACGATTGCCGCCGAAAGCCATCCAGTGAACCAGGAAACGCCGATCTTCATGGCGCATGGCCGACTCGATCCAGTGATTCCGCTGCAGCGGGCTGAAACATCGCGCGACGTCCTGCGTTCCTTGGGCTATACGGTTGAATGGCACGAGTATGCGATGCCGCATTCAGTCTGCCCCGAGGAAATCGACGATATCAGCCGCTGGTTCCAGAAAGTGCTGCGGTAAAAGCGCTGCAGTAAAAGTGCTGCAGTAAAAAAGAGCCCGCCCCTGCGGCGCAGGCTCGGCCGCAGCTTCACGCGACGGCAAGGCTTGCCGGCCACGCTTGCCGCTCAGGCTTCCCGCAAGCTTTGCAGCGGCGGCTGGCGCAGCACATTGCGCAAGCCAGCCCAGCCACCGACGAGGGCGCAGGCAATGCCCGCCGCCAGGCCGGCAATCCAGGCCGTGGGCGTGAATGCCCATTCGAAGTCGAACAGGTAGCGCGCCAGCGCCCAGCCAACCACGGTGGCGCCCAGTGCCGCCAGCAGGCCGGCCAGCATGCCTACCAGGGCAAACTCAAACCACTGCGCCCGCGACAATTGGGCCCGGGTGGCGCCCAGCGCGCGCAGCAAGGCCGCTTCGCGCATGCGTTCATCCTGCGAACCGGCCAGTGCCGCATACAGCACCAGCACGCCTGACAGCAGCGTGAACAGGAACAGGAATTCCACCGCTGCCACGACCTGGTCGATCACGGCCTGCACCTGGCGCAATACACTGCCAACGTCGACCACGGTCAGGTTGGGAAAGTCGCGCGACAAGGCATTGGGCAAGCCAGCCCGGTCCGGGGGCAGGCGGAAGGCGGTGATGAATGTCTGCGGCATATCCGTCATGGACGCCGGGTTCAGGATCACAAAGAAGTTTACCCGCATCGAGCCCCATTCCAGCTTGCGCAGGCTGGTGACTTTCGCCTCCACCTTCTGGCCTGCGATATCAAAGGCGATGCGGTCGCCCAGCTTCAGGCCCAGCGTCTTGGCCAGGCCAAGTTCGACCGAAGCTTCCGGCTGCCGGTTGTCGTACCAGCGGCCCTGCACGATTTCATTGGCGGCGGGTAGCGCCATCATCGTCGACAGGTTGAATTCCCGGTCCACCAGGCGCCGCGCCCGGTCTTCCGCATAAGTCGTGGCGGTGATGTCGCGCTCATTGATGCGCACCAGGCGGCCGCGAATCATCGGATACAAGGCTGGCTGGCGCACGCCTTCGGCGCGCAAGCGCTGTTCTATCGCTTCGCGCTGGTCGGGCTGGATATTGATGATGAAATGGTCTGGCGCATCCGGCGGCGTGGCCGTGCGCCAGGCGGTGATGAGTTCGGCGCGGATCACCGTCAACAGCAACAGCGCCATCAAGCCCAGCGACAGCGCCACCACTTGCACGATCGTGCCCGCCGGCCGGCGCTGCAGCGCAGTCACGGCGAAGCGCCAGGTGGCCGAGCTTGACGCATTGCGCGCCAAGCGCAAGAGCCGCACGCCGCCCCAGCCCGCGAGCGCAAATACAAGCAGCCCGGCCAGGAAGCCGCCAGCCGTCAGCGCACCCAGTTTCAGGTTTCCCGCCTGCCACAGCAGCAGCGCGAAAAACGCGCCCAGTCCGAGGGCATAGGTTGCCAAGGTCGCGGCGCGCGGCGGCGTCTGCTCGCGCCGGATCACGCGGTTGTGCGGCACGTCGCGCAACTGCAGCACCGGTGGAATGGCAAAACCCAGCAACAACAACAAGCCCGCGCCCAGGCCTTGCACCGCAGGCAGGAAGGTCGCGGGCGGCAGGCTGGTCGTGACCAGGCTGCCCAGCCATTCCAGCAACACGAAATGGGCGACGAAGCCCACGACCGTGCCCAGTGCGCAGCCTGCCAAGCCGACCAGCAGGAATTCGACCAGGTACATCAGCGTGACCCGGTTTTGCGACAGTCCCAGGCAACGCAGCATCGCGCAAGCGTCCAGGTGGCGCAGCATGAAGCGCCGCGCCGCCATGGCGATCGCAACCGCAGCGAGCATGGCCGACAGCAAGCCGACCAGCGACAGGAATTGTTCGGCGCGGTCCAGCGTGGCGCGCATTTCCGGCCGCCCGGCCTCGAGCGACTCAATGCCGACGCCGCGCAAGTTGTTGCGATCGATGCGCTCTTGCAACCAGTTGCGGAAGCCGCGCACGGCATCCGCCTCGCCTGCAACCAGCAAGCGCCAGGTGATGCGCGAGCCTTCCTGTACCAGGCGCGTTGCTTCCAGGTCGTTCAGGGGCAACATCACGCGCGGCGCGAAATTCATGAAGGCGGCGCCGCGGTCGGGTTCGGTTTCTATGATTTCAGCGAGCCGGAAAATTTTTTCGCCCAGCTTGACCGACTGGCCAGCCTGCAGGTTCAATCCCGCGAGCACGGCCGGGTCGGCCCACACTGTGCCGGGGGCGGGTATGCCCTGGGCCCGCCGCTCGCCCTGGCCGGACTTGAGCTTGAGGCTGCCGCGCAAGGGATAGCCCGGGCTTACGGCCTTGACCGAAGCCAACAGCGAGCGCGCCGCATCGCCCTCGCCTGCTCCAGCCATGCTGGGGAAAACCGCAGTCTGCGCCAGTTGCAAGCCGCGCCGGCGCGCTTCATCCATCCAGGCCGGGTCAAGCGGCTTGTCGGCGCGCACCAGCAAATCGGCGCCCAGCAATTGGTTGGCGTCGCGCGCCAGGCCGTTGCGCATGCGGTCGACAAAGAAACCGACCGACGACAAGGCGGCAACCGCCACCACCAGCGCAATCAGCAGGAAGCGCAATTCGCCGGCACGCCAGTCGCGCGCGCTCATGCGCCAGGACAAGCCAAACACGTCGCGCATCAAGCCGCCAGCCGCCGGAACAGCCAGCGCAGGCCGCGCCACAATTTCGGCAGCAGCCACCAGGCCAGCAGCGCGAACAACAACAGCATCACCACCAGCACCCAGGGCTGGAAGAAAGCGGCCCATAAGCCAGTGATGACCAGCGCCTCTTCAGAAAACGAGGCAGCCCAGTTGCTGAATGGTTCCGGGGAAGTATTGATGAGCGCCCGGCTGCCAGCCTTGGTCGCATGTGCGCCGGCTGCGAAAGTGCCGCCCAGGAGCGCAGCCGTGGTGGTCAGGGCTGGGTCGGCCTGGCCCAGCGCGGCGGCGCCCAGCACGGCGCCAGCTGGAATGCGGATGAAAGTCTGGATCGCATCCCAGACTGAATCTACGCCCGGCACCTTGTCGGCCAGGAACTCCACCGCAAACAGCCCACCGGTCACGGCCAGCACCCAGTCCGATTGCAATACCTGCAGGCTTTCGGGCAGCACCACCCAGCCCAGGCGGCCAAGCCAGCCAGCCACGAACAGGGTCATGTAAAGGCGAATGCCGCTGGCCCAGGACAGGCCGGCGGCCATGGCGGCGGCGGGAAAGAGTTCGGTCATAAAAATCGTCGTTGTCGGGTGCTTCAATAAGGCAGGCTGCCTCGTGCCCTGCGCCTATCGCGGCGCAGGCACCAAAACCAAAGGCAGAACATACATCAACCAGCAGGCAACTTGCTGGCCGTGGTGCAATCTTCCAGGGTGCGCAATGAGCCGCAGGCGCGCCGCAAAGCCGCATGTCGCTGGCGACCGAAGCTTACGCAAGGGTATGACCGCGGCAAGCCCGCAGGCGTTGCAGCAAAGCCTGGATGTCCATTGTGCAGTACATATCCGTCAAATGTGCAATGCGGCGCAATGCACCCGGAGGGCCGCGGCGGTTCCGGCTGCAGAGCGCCGGTTGCCACCGGGATGCGGGCAACCTACCATGTCGCCTTCTCCCTTACCGAGGACGGTATATGAACCCGGCATTGCGTGACCTGGTATGTGGCATGCCCAAGGCGGAACTGCATATCCATATCGAAGGCTCGCTCGAGCCGGAGCTGATCTTCGCGCTCGCCCAACGCAACGGCGTCGCGCTCGACTATCCGGATGTGGAAAGCCTGCGGCGCGCCTATGCCTTCACCGACTTGCAATCCTTCCTCGACATTTACTATGCCGGCGCCAGCGTATTGCTGCAGCGCCAGGACTTTTACGACATGACCTGGGCCTACCTGGAGCGGGCGCATGCCGACCGGGTGCGTCATGTCGAAATGTTTTTCGACCCGCAAACCCATACCGCACGCGGCGTGCCCTTTGCCGAGGTCATCACCGGCATCAAGCAGGCGCTGGCCGACGCGGCAGACAGATGGGGCATCAGCGGCGGCTTGATCATGTGCTTCCTGCGCCACCTGAGTGAAGAAGATGCGATGGCGACGCTGGAACAAGCGCTGCCGCATCGCGACAGTATCCTCGGTGTGGGGCTTGATTCCTCCGAGCGCGGCCATCCACCTGAAAAATTTGCGCGCGTATTTACGCGCTGCCGCGAACTGGGTTTGCGCCTGGTTGCGCATGCAGGCGAGGAAGGCCCGCCGGCGTACATCGAGTCGGCGCTGGATGTGCTGCATGTGGAGCGCATTGACCATGGCGTGCGCTGCCTGGAAGATGCCGCACTGGTGCGCCGGCTGGCGCAAAGCCGGATCGCGCTCACCGTGTGTCCGCTGTCGAATGTGAAGCTGCGCGTATTCGACAAGGTGGGCGACCACAACCTGCGACAGTTGCTGGAAACAGGCATTGTTGCAACCGTCAATTCAGACGACCCTGCCTATTTCGGTGGCTACATCAATGCCAATTTCCTGGCCGTGTTCGAAGTGCTGGGGCTGGGACGGGAGCATGCGCATACGCTGGCGCGCAACAGCTTCGAGGCCGCTTTCCTGCCCGAGCCGCGAAAGCAGCAATTGCTGGCGGAAGTGGACGCCTGGTTCGCCTGAAGGCAGCGCCGGCCGGCGCTAAAGTCGGCGCATAAGTCGGCTGCAGCGGTCGGTGCGCAGCGGTCGGTGCGCATCGGTCGGTGCGCCTCAGTCGGCGCCTTACATGCTGGCGCCGCGCCCACCTGCATGTGTTTTTTCGAAATGCTCCTGGTCGCGTGCGCAGCGCTCTGCGGTCGGTTGCGCCATCAGGCGCGCTTCAGGTATCGGCTCGCCGCAATCGATGCAGGTGCCGTAGCTTCCATTGCCGATGCGCTCGCGTGCCCTCTCTATTGCCCGCAGTTCCTGCATGTCGCGCCCGATGGCAGCATTGTCGAGGTCGGTGCTCAGGTCGGCGAATGCATTGTCGCCAGGATCCGGCGCCTCGCTGGCCAGGTCAGCATAGTCATCCTTTTGCGCTTCTTCGCGCCTGACGTCGTCAAGCAGGGCTTTTTCACGCTGGTCGAGCTGGGCTTTCAGCCGCTCGAGGACGTCGTTTGGCAGGGAGCTCATTGGGGGGCGCGCAGGGAAGAGAGAGATGGGAAACGAGGAAGAAAACGGCGATCTGGCGCTTTCAGGACCAACAAAGCCCCAACAAAGTCGGACCATCGTCAGTAAAAACTGTGCAAGGTCCGCCCATTGTGTTGCCGAAAGATCAAAAATTGAGCTTAGTCAAATATTGCCTGTCAGATCAACCTTACATTCGGTCACAGCAAGTTTCCGCCTATTCCCCGGAGGAACCGTCATGAAACCCAAGAAAGACGTGGATCACGTCATTGCCGAGATCGTCGAGGCAACCAGCAACAAGCACATGAGCGCGCGCGAGAAATACCTGTACAGGGAAACCCTGCGCAGCCTGGTGCGCTTGGCGCGCTCGGAACTACTGGCCGAAATGCGATCGAGCGTCAGCCGGCTCACCGGCCTTGTACCGCATTCCAGCCGCCGCTCGCGCTTGCTTTCGCCCTACGAAAGGCGACCCTCGCAACAGCGCTTCGAATTCAATCCCATGGAATAGCAGATCCAGCCCTGATGCCTTACTGCCCCTGCGGCCTTCAATATGCATTGGGCCGCATGTGAGTATCTTGCCATGCCACCCGCGGGCAACCTTGTGGTCGCTCAAGCGGGTGGGCTGGAAAAATCAATTCAAGCGACCATTCGCACCAGCAACGCTAAACCGCCCTGCCCCCAGCAAGGCAATTGCCAGCGCCACAAACAGATAGAAGGCTTGCAGTTCCAGCGCCCAGCCGCCTGTTTTGGACATCTTCACGAAGTCGCCGCCATGCACCAGCGCCAGCGCGACGACCATGTTGCCGACCACGACCAATGCTGCAAGCCGGGTCCAGATGCCCAGCAAGATCAGCACCGGCGCGAGCACCTCTCCCACATACACCAACCACGCCAGCTGCGGCGGCATGCCCGCATTGGCCACCATGCCCGAGATCGGCCCGATGCCGTTGACCAGCTTGGAAACGCCGTGGAACAGCAACATCGCCGACAGGACCACGCGCAGCACGAGCTTTCCGTATTGATCACTCATTTTGTTTTCCCTTTTGGTGGTGAATTGAGGCCGTGACTGCCTTGATTGCAGTCAATCGTTTAAAACCCTTACGAATCAGTATCTTGATCGGTGGCCGGGCGAGTTGTCCACAGTCTTCTCCACTGAAATTGTGGACGGCCGTGGAGAACTTTCAAAGCCTCGCCGGCCTCCTATTTCCTTTTTGGCAGGAGCTCACATGGTCCCCGAACCGACGCACAGGATAGACGAAGCCGATATCGGCAGCGGTGAAAAACCCCCGGGCCAGCGCGATACGGAAAAACTGATCGAGCAGGTACCAAAGCAACCGCCCACGCCAGCCGAAGCCGGCAAGCAGCAGGGAAAAACCGAAGGCAACCAAGGCGGGGCGGCAAATCCGGCGTCCCGACCCTAAATCGTTTCCACGTCCGCTGGACAATACCTGTACCGGCTCAGCGAGGCTGAAGCAGAAGCAGGAACTGTTGCAGATTTCTCCATCGACCAGCGCAAGCCAGTACAACAGCCCCTGCCTGCCCGACACCGGTGTGAGCGAAATTACACTGCTTTGTAAATATGCCGCAGTCGAACCGCCAAGCAAGCCCGACCCCGATCAAGCCAGTCCGGCGCACCTTCCCTTATATAGCAGGCCGTCCCCTACGGCCCTTGCGGGCCCAGTGGCACAGAGCTTGCGAACCAGTCTCTTTGCTGTCACGTCCACTTCCATAGGAGGAAATATGAAAAAGTTCGCTTCCGCACTTCTGATTGCATTGCTTTCCAGCGCTGGTGTTGCCATGGCCCAGTCATCCACCGGCAGTTCCAGCACCTCGCCCGGCTACGGTTCATCTTCGGGCTCCACTCCGATGGGCTCGGGCACCAGCAGCAGCCCGTCCAGCGGGTCAAGCGCCACGCCGGACAGTAGCACCAGCGGTTCCAGCATGGGCTCGTCCGGCAGTTCCGGTAGCTCGGGCAGCATGGGCTCGTCGGGCAGCTCGGGTAGCTCCGGCAGCATGGGCTCGTCGGGTAGCTCCGGCAGCATGGGCTCGTCGGGCGCCTCTGGCAGTGCCGGCAGCACCGGCACCAGCGCCGCAGATTGCCCACCGGCAGGCGCTTCCAGCGGCGCAAGCGGCAGCACGGGCTCCGCCGGCAACGTGAATTGCCCACCCGGTTCGTCCGGCGCATCCGGCACCAGCGGTACCGGCGCCAGTTCCTCTTCGGGCATGGGCAACTCGGGCGCCACCAGCGGCTCGATGAGCAGCGGTTCGCCTTCGGGCACCGATACCAGCCCGTCTGGCTCCAGCACGATGGGCGGCAGTTCCTCGGGCGCAGGCGGCATGGGCGGCAGCACATCCAGCGGCTCCAGCCCGTCTATGGGCAGCGGCTCATCCAGCTCCACCAGCCCCGCCAGCCCCTCTGGCAGCGGCATGGGCAGCGGCTCCGGCATGGGCACCTCGCCCACACCATCGGGCACCAGCGGTTCCGGTGGTACCTCGCGCTAAGCAGCCTGGTGTATCAGGCAGCACCGAAGGCGGGCCAGTCGGCCCGCCTTTTTCACGCTGGCGCCGGCGGGATTGCGACGGGTCGCGCAACGACATGAGGCGGTGAACCATGTCGCCCCGGTTGCGCTCATAAATATTTTGAGGGGAAGACATGAATCTGCTTATTACTGGCCACCATCTCGACCTGACGCCGGCGCTACGGCAATACGTCGAGGAAAAAGTCACGCGCCTCACGCGCCACTTCGACCAGGTGATTGAAATTGAAGTCATCCTTGCCATCGAGGGCACGGCCGACAAAGACCGGCGCCAGCGCGCCGAGATCAACCTGCGGGTGAAAGGCGACGTGCTGCACGCCGAGAGCGAAGCACAAGGCTTGTATGCCGCAATCGACACGGTGGTCGAAAAACTGGACCGGCAGATCGCGCGCCACAAAGGCAAGGTACAGCACCACCAGAATGTGCCGGCCAAGCATTACCTTCAGCCCTGAACGCTTGCAGCGTGACGGGGGGCGCGTTGCGCCCCTCGTTGCATTACGCCGCATCTACAACGCGCTGCACCTACAACGCGGTCGGCTCCGAGCGCGGAATTTCCACCAGCCGGAACGGCGGCTGGTCAGGCCAGGTCCGCTGCAGCAGCGGCTTGGCAACGTTATAGACGGGCGTCTTGTTGACCGTCTGGCCTTCCGGACAGCCGCGGTGCGCATGGCCGTGGAATACGGCGTTGACGGGATAACGGATCAGCGGGTCTTCCAGGCGGCTGCTGCCGAGGAAGGCATAAATTTCCAGTGGCTCGCCCAGCACCGTGCCTTCGATCGGTGAATAGTGCATGACTGCCACGCGTTGCGTGGTGCGCAGCTTGGCCAGCGCGCTTTCCAGTTTCAAAGCTTCCCGGATTGCCTCGTTCACGAAGTCCTTGATGACACCCTCGCCCCAGGGGCCGAGCGCACGGCGACCGAAGCCGCCAGCGAAGCCTTTCACGCCAGCGAAGCCCACGCCGTGGATCACACAAGCCTCGCCATCGAGCACATGCACGCCGGCATCGGTGAGTATTCTTTGCACTTCATCCTGCTTGCCGGATTCCACGTCATGGTTGCCCAGCACGGCAATGACTGGAATGCGCGCTGGCGCCAATTCCTCGGCCAGCACATGCGCCTCTTCCGCAGTCCCGTAATCGGTAAGGTCGCCGCACAGCAGCAGCACATCTGCGGCTTCGGCCGCCTGCAGGAACAGGTTGCGCAATTCCCCCTTCGAACTGCGGGCGCAGTGCAAGTCGCCGACTGCAGCCAGGCGCAGCATGTTTTTTTCTTGGTGCAATGCATTCTCCTTTCCAGTCGATCGAACAGTCCCGGCGCTTGCGCGGCGGTGACGAAGCACGAGCCCACATTGATCGGTAACCACATTCGCTTGACGCCATGCAAGCACCATACCGGCTGGGCACAGCTCTTGCTGGCTGTTCAGCAACATGGCGCCGATGCACTGCCAGTCCCATCCGGCATCCGGATGGAATGTCATCGATCCAACCACAGCGGAGAACCCATGACCTCAGACGGCGTGGATGACGAAGGCGGCGCAACGCGCCGGTTTTACCGGACTGTCATGGAGCTATTGAACGAGGCGGGCATCGACTTCATGGTCGGCGGCGCATTTGCCTTCCACTGTTACACCGGCATACGGCGCGACACCAAGGACCTCGATCTTTTCATCCGGCGCGACGACTTCGACGAGCTGGCCCGGGCGCTGGCCAGCGGTGGCTACCGTACCGAACTGACTTACCCGCACTGGTTGGGCAAAATCCGCGACAACGGCGACCTGATCGATGTGATCTTCAATTCCGGCAACGGCGTGGCCTGCGTGGACGATGAATGGCTGAGCCACGCGCCCGAGGCAACCGTGCTGGATGTGCCGGTAAGAATTTGCCCGGTTGAAGAAAATATCTGGTCCAAGGCTTTCATACTGGAGCGTGAGCGCTATGACGGCGCCGACATCGCGCACCTGATCCATGCCCGTGCCCGCAACATTGACTGGGTCCGCCTGCTGCGCCGCTTTGATCCGCACTGGCGGGTATTGCTGAGCCACCTGGTCTTGTTCGGCTTTATTTACCCGGCTGAACGCGACCTGGTGCCCAACTGGGTGCTGCAGGACTTGGTCGAGCGCCTGCAACTGGAGATGCGCACCCCGCCCCCGCCGCGCCCGGTTTGCGGCGGCACCCTGCTTTCACGGGAACAATACCTTGTGGATGTGCAGGAGCAGGGTTACATGGATGCCCGCATCGAACCGCTGGGCAGCATGAGCCCGGAGCATGCGCGCATCTGGACCGACGCCATCCCGGGCCGGGCTGGAAACTAGCAGCGGGCGCGCGCCGTGCTCAATGGCGCGTCGCGACCAGATTTTGCGCCAGCATCTGTTCCAGCTCGCCGACCAGCACTGGCTTGCCGAACAGGAAACCCTGGAAGGCGTCGCATCCATGCTCGCTCAGGAAGCTGAACTGGTCTTCGGTTTCGACGCCTTCGGCAATCACGGTCAGTCCAAGGTTCTGGCCCAGCACGATGATGGTCCGGGCGATCGCGGCATCGTTCGGATTGGTGCGCAACTCACGCACGAAGGAGCCATCGATTTTCAGCGTGTCCAGCGGCAGCCGCTGCAGGTAAGCCAGCGAGGAATAACCGGTACCGAAGTCGTCGAGTGCGAAGCTGATGCCGCGCGCTTTCAAGACATTCATCTTGGCGATCGTGTCTTCCAGGTCGTCAAGGAGCAGGCTTTCGGTCAGCTCCAGTTTCAGGCGCTGCGGATCGGCGCCGGTGCGGCCCAGCACCGCCAGCATTTGCTCTACGAAGGAGGGATGGTGGAACTGGCGGGCGCTGACGTTGACGGCAATCACCAGTTGCGAAGTGCCGGGCTGGTTCTTCCATGCCGCCAGTTGCGCGCACGCCGTTTCCATCACCCACTCGCCCAGCGGCAGGATCAGGCCAGTTTCCTCGGCCAGCGGAATGAATTCAGCCGGATCGATCGTGCCGCGGCCGGACGGGCGCCAGCGCACCAGCGCTTCGACGCCTGTGGTGTGGCCATGCTGGTCGACCTGCGGCTGGTAGTAAAGCGTCAGCTCGCGATCGCGCAAGCCCTGGCGCAGGCTGGCTTCCAGCCGCACCCGCGCCGACACTGCCGATTGCATGTCGGGATTGAAAAAGCGTAGCGTATTGCGCCCCGCCGCCTTGGCTTCATACATGGCCAGGTCCGCCTGCTTGAGCAAGTCCACCACATCGTCGGTGTGTTTGCGAAACAGCGTGAGGCCCATGCTGGAGCTGCTGTGATGGCGGCCATTCTCAAGCTCATACGGCTGGGTCAGGAGGGTGAGGATGCGGTTGGCAATCTGCGACGCGAACCTGTGCGCCAGCTCTTCGTCCTGGCCCAGGTTTTCAAGCAAGACCACGTATTCATCGCCGCCAAAGCGGGCCACCGTATCGCTGCTCTTCAAGCAGCCAGTCAGGCGCTCGGCAACCTGTTGCAGCAAGCGGTCGCCGGTGGTGTGGCCAAGCGTGTCGTTCAAGGCCTTGAAATTATCCAGGTCGATGAACACCAGAGCGTTCACCCTGCCATTGTGCGCGCTGGACTCAATGGCGTGATGCAGCCGGTCCATGAACAATTGCCGGTTCGGCAGTTGGGTCAGCGGATCGTAGAAAGCCAGCCGCTGGATCTTGTGCTCGGCAGCCTTACGCAGGCTGATGTCAGTCTTGATTGCGAATATGGATTGCGGCTGGCCGGCATCGTCACGCATCAGCGTCCACTGCACGTCAACCGGGAGCGCACTGCCATCCTTGCGGCGTTCGATGATTTCGCCACTCCATTCCCCGGTTTCAAGCACATGGCGCGTCGCTTCATGAAAATCGGCCGGGTTCTCGTACAGCATGTCTTCCACCGAACGGCCTATGACTTCTTCTGAAGTCCAGCCATAAAGCCGTTCGGCGCCCTTGTTCCAGTAACGTACACGGTTGTCAATGCCGCGCACGACGATCGCGTCCTTGGCCTTGTCCAGCAGCGACGCTTGTTCGCGCATGCGCGCATCCTTGTCGCGGTGTTCCGTCAGGTCCACCATCGAGCCCACCATGCGCGTGGCCCGGCCCTCGGCGTTCCGAATGATGGAAGCGCGGTCCAGCACATAGCAGACCGATTCATCCTTGCGCACGAACCGGTATTCGTCGATCCAGGATTCGGCGCGGCCATTGACGGCTGCATAAAACTGGTTCAGGACCCGGCTCCGGTCATCGGGATGAATGCGATCGGCCCAGAGGTTGATGGTGGCGGCGAATTCGTCGGGCGTATACCCAAACAGGATTTCAATATTTTCGTTGTACCAGACGGTGTCGGTCTTGAGGTTCCAGTCCCAGATCGCGTCGGTCGTGGTCTTGGCGATGATCCGGAACCGCTCTTCGCTCAGGCGCAGTGATTCTTCCGTCTGGCGAACCCGGGTGATATCACGGAAATACACTGTCAGCCCGGTTTCAGATGGAAAGGCGCGAATTTCGAACAAGCTTCCATAGGGTTCATAAAACTGTTCGAAGGCGACGGTCTGGTGCTCCTGCGCGGCGCGGTGGAATTCGCGATAAACCACCTCGTCGTACAAACCGCTGAATTCGTCCCACAGCACCTTGCCCGTCAGCTCGCCGCGCGGCTTGCGAAACAGCCGTTCCGCCTGCCGGTTCATGTAAGTGAAGCGCCATTCGTGGTCGAGCGTATAGACAGCGTCAGTGATGCTCTCCAGGGTCGTGTTCAGGTGCTCAGCCAGGCGCCTGGCGTTCTCCTCGGCTTCGCGGAAGCGGGTGATGTCCTGCACCGCGCCCTGCGGATAGGAAACCGTTCCATCCGCCCCGAAGACGGGCTCGGCGATGGCGCGCACCCAGACTGTGCGACCCGTTGCCGTGGTGAGCTGGATTTCTTCGTCGTAAGTCTCACCTTCATCGCGGCAACGGTCCAACAGATCCCGGATCTTGTCGCGGCAAGCGGGCGCCAGGAAGGCAAATGCTTCTTCCAGGCTGGGCGAGGTGCCGGGCGCGACTTCATGGATCGTGCAGACTTCGTCGGTCCAGGTAAACCGGTTGCTCGCCAAATCGAATTTCCATCCACCGATGTTTGCCATCCGTCCTGCAAGCTGGAGCAGCAGCGTGTTCTGGTCGGCTTTTTCCTCACGCGCAATGGGCTCCGTAATGTCTTGCAAGGTGCCGAAAAAACGGTCGTCGCCCTCTTTTCCGGGCATGAAAACAGCGCGGCAGAACACGTGTCGTTCCCGGCCATCGGCGCGGACGATACGATAGCCCAGGTCCAGCGAATCTTTCTGTTCCATGGCATGGCCGAATGCGGCGCGCACCCTTTCCCTGTCTGCCGGGTGAACGAAAGAGAAGAATGACTTCAGGCTGGCTGAAACACCGCCTTGCTCTATGCCGAAGATGGCGCCGGTTCCTTCCGACCAGAGCAGGCTGCAGTCCGGGACAGGCATTTCCCAGAAACCGACCTGGGCCAGGCGTTGGGCCAGGCTGAGCTGTTTCGATAGCTCGCTCTGCGACGAACCACTGCTGAATAAAGTATCGGGAGTAAGAAGGCAGCGCAACATCATGACCGATCAATAACCTATAGATTCCGCTGAAGCGGGCAGCTGGCGCGAAGGACTTTGCGTCCTACGTGGCGACTCGCATTGCTCAGAAGTGCGGACATCGAAAGTAGAGTTGAGTTTTATCGGAAATGACAAAGTTGTCCGCTGAGCGCACATCGTTCGATCAGGCGCTATCCTGTCCACCAACAGTCAAACCGGAGCCCCCGGAAGTCGATGATTTCCGGCTCCCCTTGACACCACGTCTGCCTCGGGGAGAATGAGGGACGGCAATTTTTGGTCGGAGATCGAACAATGCAGGTTGCAAACGGTGGCAGGCGAGGCTTCCTGGTCAAGGCAGGCGTCGTATCGGCTTCGCTGTTCAATCCGGCGCCATTCGCGCTGGTATGGGCCCAACATTCCGATGGCGCACTGCGCCTGCTGCGCCTGCCAAAGATTGCGCTCGTGATCGGCAATGGCGATTACAAGGATGCGCCGGTCCTCAAGAACCCGCTGAACGATGCTGCTGCGATTGCCGATGTACTGCGGCAAACCGGCTTCCAGGTCACGCTGGTACAGAATGCGCCGCGGCCGCAGATGGTGGCCTCCCTCCAGGCTTACACAGCCGCGCTGGCTTCAAAAAAATGCGTGGGCCTGTTCTATTTTGCCGGCCACGGCTTGCAACTGGCCTGGCGCAATTACCTGCTTCCGGTGGACGCTGGCATCGACCGGATCGGCGATGTGGCGAAACAGGGCGTGGACGTGGGCGGCCTCATGGAAAGCCTTGGAAAGGCGTCCAACGCCATGAACATGGTGATCCTCGACGCCTGCCGCGAAAACCCGTTCGGCAAGGACAGCGGCCCTGAGCACAAGGGTTTGTCGCAAATGGATGCGCCCCCGAGCACCCTGCTGGCCTATGCCACCTCGCCCGGCAACGTCGCCAGCGACGGCACCGGCGCCCATGGCCTCTATACCGAAAACCTGTTGCGCGAAATCCGCGTCAAGGATGCCAAGATCGAGGATGTGTTCAAGCGTGTCCGGCTTGCGGTCCGACGCAAGTCCAACGGCGAACAGATTCCCTGGGAAAGCACGTCGCTGGAAGACGATTTTTATTTCCTGCCCCCGGAAAACCTGCGCAAGCTGTCCGAGGCCGAGCGCGAGCAATTGTTCAAGGAAGAAGCTGCCATCTGGGACCGCGCCAGGAATGCGACGGCCCTCGCCCCGGTGGAGGATTACCTGCGGCGCTACCCCAACGGCAACTTCAGCGAAGTCGCGCAATTGAAGCTGGACAGGATGCTGGCGCAACAGGGAGAAAAACCGATCGCCGTGGCGCCAGCCAGCGGCAACCCGTACACCAAGGGGTCTGCCTCGGCGGACAGCCGTTACACGGTAGGCGACACTTACAGCTACCGCACTATCGATACGCTGACCAAGGTCGTGGCCGACAGACCGGTGATCCACACCGTCAGGCAAGTAAGCGACGACAAAGTCTTTTTTGAAAGCGGCCTGGTCACCGACCTGCTCGGCAATGAGCTTGAATTTTCTAATGGTATGAAGCTGTCCGCGGCCCAACGCTATCCGCTCGAATATTCAGTCGGGAAGCGCTGGTCGACCCGCTATACCGAAGTTTCGCCTCGGGGAGGCGTAGGCCAGGTCCTGTTCGAACTGCACGTGGCTGCGCGCGAAACGATCACCGTGCCGGCTGGGTCGTTCAATGCCTTTCGCATCGAAGGCATAGGGCATGTGAATTATCCGGGCATGTACATGTCCGCGGCGCTGAAGCTCTGGGTGGCGCCGGACCAGGTGCGCAGGCCAGTTGCGACCGAACTGTTCCGCAAGAATAACTTCCGCATCCTGGTCTCGGACCGTAATGAGCTGGTGTCCTTCAGGCAGGCTTGATTTTGCGCCCGTCTAGCCGTCGCCAGTGAGCGCCTTGACGCCGGTATAGACCGAAGCCGCTGCTGCCGCGACGGGGCTGACCACCGCCGCCACACGCTGTATGCGCGCAGCCAGGCGTTCGATGGCGCTCTCCTTGTCACTGGTCAGCGTTGAAGCCACTGCCCGCGCCAGCTTGCCCGGCACTGCCCGGCCCGGACTCTTCATCAGCCGCACCAGCAAGACGCCGGTAATGAAGGCCAGGCCAATGCTCATCACATATTCAAAGACTTCCCGGATTTCCCTCGCACCGTCGGGGAAGACCGGCACCTTGTCGATTCGCGCCGTGACATACAGCATGCCCATCACGGCCACGGCGGCAGTCATGAAGCCAATGCCTGCATCGAAGCCCAGGGATGCGGGACGCATGCGGTGCCATAAAATGCCGAACACCAGGGGGACAACCATGGAGACCACGCGCAGGTAGATAGGCCGGGCGTCATAGACGAAAAGCAGCAGCAAGTGGGCACCAAGCAGCAGCCCGACCAGCGCCACGAGCAAGGCCACTGCGCGCAGGGGACTGCGCCGGGCTACCGGTTCCGACGCCGCGCTTGCAAGCGGCGCGTCGGCATCAGCCTGCGCCAGCGGTGCGACCGTCACGGTGGCCAGCCCGGAAAGACGTTCCTCAAGCCCGGCCAAACGTACTTCGAGCGCTTCCAGCTGCACCCTTCCCTGTTCGGCCAGCGCAGCTTCCAGGCTTTCGATCCTGTTCAGCAGCGGCTTGAACAGGTAAAGGTCACGGGTGCAATTCGGGCAAGCCAGGGCGGCGGGAGAAATCTCGGTGATGCAATACGGGCATTGCATGCCGCCGGCCTATTTGACGACCAGGTTCACCAGCAGCACGCCTTGGCGGCCCTCGTCGTCGCGCACGCTGATGCGCAGGGGATGTTCGCCGGCGGGCGCCGAAGCTTCGGCAAGCTCAATGCCATCGGGCTTGACCGCGCGCTTGACGCGATCGGTGATATCGAGTCCCTGGCCTTTCAGGTATTCCACCTTGACGCTGGCTGGATCGATCTTCGAAGAGCCGCGCGGTTCAAACGCGATTTTGAGGGGGAAACGGGACGATACCGATTCCGGCGACAAGAGCTTGACCCCGGGCCCGCGGGTAATCGCCCGCGTCGCTGCCTTCGCCGGCAAGGGCGGCAGCTTGGCTTCATCATTGGAAACAAGCTGGACTGGTTCGGCCAGGGCAGCAGCAGAAACCAGGGCGAAAACGGAGAGCAGGGCAAGTCGCTTGAACATGGGGCTGCACCGGGTGAAAGAGACGGTAGCAGTGTACCGCGAAATTATTCCCTGGCAACCTTTGGGGGGCTGGCGACGGGTCAGCTCCGGTTTCAGTCGCTAGGCGGCAGTGAGCATCGGATTCAGCCCGGACTGTAGCACTCGGCTATGCAACTGTCGTCCGAGCACCTGTTCGCAGGCCTGGCCGGCGGCCATCATGCCGGCGAGGTCGATGCCGGTTCGGATGCCTTCCGATTCCAGGAGGTTCACCAGATCTTCGGTGCTGACGTTGCCGGTATGCCCACCGCCATATTTCACCTTGGCCGGATGGCCGCCGACGCCGCCAAAAGCACTGTCGAAATAGCGTACACCGGCCTCAAATGCCGCGAGGCAGTTAACCAGGCCGGTGCCCCGGGTGTCGTGGAAATGGGAGATGAACGTGACGCCAGGGAAGGCTGCAATCGCTTCCCCGAACAAGGCTTTCACTTTTTTCGGCGTGGCCATGCCGGTGGTGTCGCCCAGCGTTACATGGTTCACGCCAAGCGCCGCAAAACGTTCAACATCCTTCAGGACTGATGCGGTGGGGACCGCGCCCTCGAAGGGGCAGCCGAGGGCGACTGAAATTGTGCCGATTTTCCTGAAACGCGTGCCCGCGGCCGCCGCCATGTCGGCGATGTTTTGCCATTGATCCTGGCGCGAGCGACGCAGGTTGCGCCCGGAATGGCTTTCGGTTGCTGAAACGAGCAGGCTGATCTCGTTGGCGCCACTGCCCGCCGCGTCGTCGACCAAGGCCCGCTCAACCGCCCGCACGTTGGCGCAGGTGGCCTTGTAAAACACGCCAGGACGGCGGATCAGGCGCTGCAACAATGTGGTGGCATCGCTGAATTGCGGCACAACCGCCGGATTCGAATAGGACGTCGCCTCGACGCGCTCAAAGCCGACAGTCGCGAATTGCTGGATCAGCGCCAGCTTGGCATCGGTGGGCACGAAATCCGGCTCATGCTGCAAGCCGTCCCGCGCAAAACACTCACAGATTACGACGTCCCTTGTCATTTTCCTCTCCAGGCAGCGTGAAGCCGCCGTGCCACCGTCATGGTTGCTGATTGCGCCGCACGCCGCACTGCATACGCAGGCTTACTTGTCCTTGCCGCCGAAGCCCGCGAGCGCCTGTTTCCAGTCAGTCTGGCGCAGGCTTTGTTCAATCGCCAGCAGCTCGATCGCCATCGCACCCTCACGCGTCGTTTCAACGCCCCGGTCTATGCATTGCTTGGTCAATTGCACCGTCCTCGGTTTCGCCGCGGCGATCTTTTGCGCCATTTCCATCACGGCGGCGTCGAGCTGCGCCGGCGGATAGACGTGGTTGGCCAGTCCGATCTCTTTGGCTTCGGCCGCATCGAACACGCGGCTCGTGAACAGCAATTCCTTGGCCATCCGCGTGCCGGCCAGTCGTGGCAAGCGCTGCGTGGCGCCAACCACGCCCCAGGCCACTTCAGGGTAGCAAAATTTAGCTTCGGAACTGACCAGCACGAAATCGCAAGCGGCGGCGATTTCGAGGCCACCGCCATAGGCAGGACCATGCACTACCGCCATCGCTGGCTGCGGCAGGCTTTCGATCGAGGCGTAGGCGGTGAAGCCGAGCGTACGCCGCGCCAGCATGTCAGATGCGGACAGGCCCTGTTTTTCCCGGATGTCCATGCCGGCGCAGAAGGCCGTGCCGGCGCCGCGCACCAGGACCAGGTGCACGCTATCGTCGCGGCCGATCTGGTCGGTCGCTGTGATCAAGTCGCGGCACATCTGCGCATTGCAGGCGTTGCGGGCGTCGGGACGATTAAGGGTCAGGGTCGCAATCGCGCCGTCCTGGGCGACGAGTACTGTGTCGAGTTCAAGATGGATCATGTCTTTGTATGTTCTGAATGAAAAGGCCGGGCTAAAGGCCAGGTTGCTGTGCGCGGCACCGGTTACTTGCCGCGAAAACCGCGCATCATGACATTGGCGTCGCGACCGATGGCCAGGCCTGCTTCCAGGGTGTGGTCGGCCACGCGGTGGAAGAGCCGCTTGGTGGCAGCCATCGCCAGCGGATTCCATTCGGCCATCCTGGCGGCAATGCCGAATGCGGTGTCGAACACTTCTTCCGCCGGACAGACGCGGTTGGCCAGCCGCATGGCCTTGGCGCGCGCGCCGTCTATCGTTTCGCCCATCGCTACCAGTTCGAAAGCATCCTTGCGGCCCACCTGGCGCACCAGGTTAGCCATGACGATGGCAGGCAGGATGCCGTGCTTTAATTCTGGGTAGCCGAAGCGCACATCATCAGCCATTACCGTCATGTCGCATGCCAAAGCCAAGCCGGCGCCGCCACCGAGCGCGTTGCCGCGCACCGCTGCGATGACCGGCTTGGCGATGCGCGAAAAGCTCAGGTGCAGCGCGGCGGTGAGATCGGCACGCTGGGTCACCGCCGTCGGGTCTTCCGGGACCAGCTTGCTGAATTCCGAAGTATCGGCGCCCGCGCAGAAGGATTTGCCGCTGCCGGTCAGCACCAGGCTACGGATGGCAGGATCCGTGTCGGCCTCACGCAGCGCCTGCAGCAGGCGCGTCGTCAGGTCGGTGTTCAACGCGTTGTGCTTTTCCGGGCGGTTCATCGTCAGGATACGCACCGTGTCGCGGTCTTCGATGAGCAAGGAAGTCATGTTGGATGCTGGCTTGGTTGTCGACCCTGGTCAGTCGAGCTTGGCGCCGGACTGTTTCACGATCTTCGCGAACTTCACTTGCTCGGAGCGGTTGTAAGCCTCGAAATCCTCTGGCGTGCTGCCCACTGGTATGGAGCCCATGCCAGCGATACGCTTGGCCACTTCAGGTTCCTTCAGGATCGCAGCGATATCGCTGGACAGCTTGTGCACGATTTCCTTCGGGGTATTGGCAGGAGCCCATACGCCATACCAGGTGCTGATCTCGTAACCCGGCAGACCGGCCTCGGCCATGGTCGGCACATTCGGCAGCGATGGCACGCGCTTGGCGGTGGTCACCGCCAGTGGACGCAGGGTTCCGGCGTTGATAAAGGGCGTGCTGGACGGCAGCGGATCGAACATCAGGCTTACGTGGCCGCCGACAACGTCAGCCAGCGCCGGTGCGCTGCCCTTGTAGGGGATGTGGGTCAGCTTCACGCCGGCAGCCATGTTGAAGGCTTCGCCCGCGAGATGGGGAGCCGCGCCGTTACCGGAGGAAGCGAAGGAGAGCTTGCCCGGGTTTGCCTTGGCCTGGGCAATGACGTCCTCGACGCTTTTGGCCGGGTTGGTATCCTTGACGACCAGCACCATGGGTACGTCGGCGATCTGCGTCACGGGCGCGAAGTCCTTGAGCGGATCATGCGGCATCTTCGCGTACAGGCTGCCGTTGATCACCTGCAGCGAGGCGTTGACCAACAGCGTGTAACCGTCCGCCGGCGCCTTGGCCACCTGATCCGCGCCAATCATGCCGCTGGCGCCCGGCTTGTTCTCCACCACGAACGACTGGCCGTGCTTGGCCGACAAGCCCTGGGCAACGATACGTCCCAGGATATCGGTCGGTCCGCCGGCGGGATACGGAATGATGACCCGGACCGGTTTGTTGGGATACGCCTGCGCCATTGCAATCACGGGGGCGACCAGTAGCGTGGCGGCGATAGCGCGCTTGAAGAAGTTGCTTGCACTGTGTTTCATGGTTTTTGTCTCCTGTTGGTTTTTTAGAGTTGCTCTGCTGGCTCGGTGCGCCGCACGAGGATGACGCCCTCGGCTTCGAGCGCCGCAATTTCCCGGTCGTCGAGGCCAAAGGCATGCAGCACCTCGGCGGTATGCTGCCCCAGGTAAGGGGCCGGCATTTCTGCGGGCGCTGCATCCAGGCCAGGTAACACCGTGACGGGGATGCTGCCCATGCCTGGCTGGTGCCGCTCGTGGACCAGTTGCTGGTGAACGACTTGGGGATGCGCGCGGAAGGCAGCATAGTCGAGCACCGGCGCGCACAGCACGTCCGCCTGCTGGAAGCGTTCCACCCAGTAAGCGTTGTCCTGTTGGAGCAGCGCTGCCTGGATTTTGGCGTTGATCTCGGCCGCGTGCTCCAGTCGCAGCTGGTTGGTCGAATAGGCTGGCTCTTCAGCCCATTCCGGATGCCCCAGCACCCGCGCCATCGCGAAGAACATCTTGTCGCGCAGCGCGGTGAGGTTGACCATGCCGTCGCGCGTTCGGAAGGTTCCGGAAGGCACGGACACCGGCGGCTTCGGCATGCCGGCATGCACATGGTCATCAATGATCGGCAGCCCCTGCAGCGCGGCGGTCACCGCCAGCAAGGTCACGTCGATCCGTTCGCCGCGGCCGCTTTTCTCGCGCGCAAAAAGCGCCGAGCCCAGGCGCTGGGCCGCATAAATGGCGCAGGCGGCATCGACCAGCAACATACCGACGCGCCGCGGGTTGCCTTCGGCATCGCGGTTCATCGTCATCATGCCGCTCATGGCCTGGAGCACCGAATCGGCGCCCGGCAAGTCCCTGGACGGGCCGTCCTGGCCAAAACCGGTGACCGACAGGTACAGCACCCGGGGGTTTTGCGCGCTGACGGTCGCATAGTCCAGGCCCAGCTTTTCCATCACGCCCGGACGGAAGCTCTCGATCATGATGTCAGCCTGGCGCGCCATGCGCAGGATCAGCGCCGAGCCGGCCGGCTTGCTGGCATCGATGCAGACCGCCTTCTTGCCAAGATTGGACGATACCAACATCGGCGTGATGCCATCCTGACCACCGCCCATCAAGCGCGCCCAGTCGCCGCTGAAGGGTTCCACCTTGATGACCTCGGCACCCTGGCGGGCCAGCATGCCCGCGCAGGATGGGCCGGCGATGCCCTGCGACAGGTCCAGCACCCGGATTCCGGCATAGGGCAGCGGCTGCGACCCTGCTGTGTGTTGCGTCATTGCTTCTCCACTACGATGTTGTGCGTGTCAGGCTGCTTCGGCCGCAGCCAGCGTCAATTCCACAAGCAGTTTTCCGGTGGTGACCTGGTCGCCCGCGGCCACGGTCAAGCCGCTGACGATGCCGTCGGCCGGGGCGGTGTGCCGGTATTCCATCTTCATTGCCTCCAGCGTCAGCAGGGCATCACCCTTTTTGACCATGGTTCCCGGCTCGATGAACACGGCGGCGACGCGCCCGTTCATGGCGGCCCGCACCCGGCCGTCGGCCGCGCTGTCGCCGGCCGCCGACGCAGCCGGTGCGTAGGTCACGTCCTCGAAAGCGTAAACCTCACCATCCACCTGCAGGTCGATTCCACCGTCATGACGCAAACAGGAGACCAGCGCGGACACGCCGGCATGCGTCCAGTGGAGCACACCCTCGCCGACCGGCGCCAGTTCCATTTCGATAGCCTGCTGCGGCAGGGCGACCTGATAGGCGCCATCGGCGCTACGGGTGACTTTGGCAACGCTCACCGCGCCGGACAAGGCGTCGCGCAAGTGGATGATGGCCGGCTGGCGTGCCAGTGGCGCCAGTCGGTGCTGGCTACCGCCGTGCGCATACAGCGCGGCGGCAGCCAGCGCCACAATATGGGGCGGGGCCGGCGCGTTGTCCTTGTCCCGGAAAATCTCGCCACGGCAAGCTTCGAGGAAGCCGGTGCCCACGCCGCCCCGGACAAACTGCGGGTGTTCCAGGCAGCGCGTCAGCAATGCCTTGTTGGTCTTGACGCCGAAAGCCACCGTGTCCCGCAGCGCCGCCACCAGGCGCGAACGGGCCTGTTCCCGGTCGCGCCCCCAGGCGATGATCTTGGCGAACATTGAATCGTAATACGGCGACACTTCTGCGCCCGAGGACACCGCCGTCTCCACCCGCACACCGTCCGGCGCGCTCCAGCGGGTGAAGACACCGCTTTGCGGCATGAAGTTGTTGTGCTCATCCTCGGCGCACAGGCGCACTTCGATTGCATGCCCGGTGAAGCGCACCTCCTGCTGGGTCAGCGGCAGGGGCTCGCCCTGGGCGGCGGCAATCTGCAGCGCGACCAGGTCCAGGCCAGTGATTGCTTCGGTGACCGGGTGCTCGACCTGCAGTCGCGTGTTCATTTCCATGAAATAGAACTCGCCATGCTCGTCGAGCAGGAATTCCAGCGTGCCCACACCCTCGTACCGGATGGCACGCGCGGCGTCCACCGCCGCCGTGCCCATGCGCTCGCGCAGGGATGCGCCCACGCCTGGGCCGGGCGCCTCTTCGATCACTTTCTGGTGCCGGCGCTGCACCGAGCAGTCGCGCTCGCCGAGGTGAATGGCATTGCCGTGGCTGTCGGCCACCACCTGGATCTCGATGTGGCGCGGGTTGCTGATGACCCGCTCCAGGATCACGCGATCACTGCCGAATGCATGAGCGGCCTCGGATTTGGCCGACGCCAGCGCCGCATCGAAGGCATCCGGCGATGCAACGATACGCATGCCGCGGCCGCCGCCGCCGGCGGTGGCCTTGATCATCACGGGGTAGCCGATGCGCGTGGCCGCCGCGCGCAGTGCGCCCGGGTCCTGGTTCTCGCCGTCGTAGCCCGGCACGCAGGGCACACCGGCGCCGCGCATCAGGATTTTGGCATTGGCCTTGTCACCCATCGCGCGTATCGCTTCGGCCGAGGGGCCGATGAAAACCAGGCCGGCATCGCGACAGGCCTGGGCGAAGCCTGCATTCTCGGCCAGGAAGCCGTAGCCAGGATGCACTGCGTCGGCGCCGCTGGCACGGGCGGCGGCCAGGACGGCGGCAATGTTGAGGTAGGAGGCCGAAGGCGCTGCTTCGCCGATGTGCACTGCGAAGTGGGCCGCGCGCACATGGGCGCTGGCTGCATCGGCGCTCGAGTACACCGCCACCGTGCTGATGCCCAGCGAGCGCGCAGTCTTTATCACGCGTAGCGCCACTTCGCCGCGATTGGCAACCAGGATTTTTCGTATTGCGGGCATGGTATCGGGTCTTCGTCCCTCAAGTCCTGGGATAGTGGGCAAGCCTTGGCGGGTCACGGACGCGCCACGGAAAACTGCACCGGGCGCAGCGCACGTCGCCGCTCCTCGGCGCACACATCCAGCGCCAGCGACAGCACCGCGCGGGTGTCGCGCGGATCGATCACGCCGTCGTCGAGCAGGAGCGCGCTGGTAGCGAAGACATCCATCTGCTTTTCAAAGTTGGCGATGATCTGGCGGCGTAGCGCTTCCATGCGTTCCTCATCGACTTCCTTGCCGGCGCGCTCGAGTTTGGCGCGGTTGACAGCGACCATGGTGTCGGCCGCCTGTTCCGGGCCCATCACCGCGGTCTTGGCGTTGGGCCAGGAAAAGCAGAAACGCGGCTTGAATGCGCGGCCGCACATTGCATAGTGGCCGGCACCGAACGAGGCGCCGCAAAACACCGTCAGCTGCGGCACGTTGGCGTTGGTGATGGCCTGGATCATCTTCGAGCCATGCTTGATGCTGCCGGCTTCCTCGAACGCGCGGCCAACCATGAAACCGGTGGTGTTGTTCAAGTAAAGCAGCGGCGTGCCTGACTGGCAGCAGGCCTGGATGAAGTGAGTCGTTTTTGCGGCGCCCGCGGGGTCGATAGGACCATTGTTGGTGACGATGCCAACCGCATGGCCATTGATCCTGGCGTGGCCGCAGACAGTGGCCGATCCGAACAGCGCGCCGAATTCCCGGAACTCCGAATCATCCAGCAGGCGGGCGAGCACTTCCTTCATGTCCACCGGCGTGCGGTAGTCAGGCGGCATCACGCCCAGCATTTCTTCGGTATTGAAGCGCGGCGGCTTGGCCGGCGCCTGCTTCGATGTGGGCAGGTCGGCATCCCACTGCAGCGAGTCGACGATTTCGCGGGCGATGCGGATGGCGTCGCGGTCATCCTCGGCGAGGTAATCGCCGAGCCCGGAAATCGAGGCGTGCATCTCGGCGCCGCCCAGTTCTTCCTCGGTGGCGATTTCGCCGGTGGCGGCTTTGAGTAGCGAGGGTCCGGCCAGGAAAGCTTTGGAGCGTCCGCGCACCAGGATGATGTAGTCCGAGAGGCCGGTCTGGTAGGCGCCGCCGGCGGTTGACGGGCCGTGGGTGACGGTGATGACGGGCAGGCCGGCCGCCGACAGCAGGGCCAGGTTGCGGTATTTTTCACCACCATCGACGAAGCTTTCGACGCGATAGTTCAAAAGGTTGCCGCCCGCGCTTTCCACCAGTTGCACGAAGGGCAGCTTGTTCTGCAGCGCGATTTCCTGCGCGCGCAGCAGTTTGTCCAGGCCCTTGGGTTGGAAGGCGCCGGCATCGATCCCGGAGTCAGAGACCACCACCATGCAGCGCACGCCGGAAACAAAGCCGATGCCGGCAATGAGGCCGCCGCCGGCGGTGAGGCGTCCATCCGCGCCAGCGGGCTTCATGCCGTAGCCAGCCAGCGTGGACAGCTCGAGGAAGGGCGCGCCACGGTCAAGCAAGAGCGCCACCCGGTCCACCGGCAGCAACTGCTTGCGCTTCTCAAAGCGGGGCCTGGCGGCCGCGGAGACGGCGCGGGTGTCGTCTTCGACCTGGCGCACGCGCGCCAGCAAGTCCAGCATCGCTTCGCGGTTGTGCTGGAACGCGGCGCTGGTGGGAGCAATCTGGCTTTCTAAAATCGACATACAGACCCGTTCCGAGTTGCGTTGTACGCAACTGTATTTATAAAAACGATGGCCGCATGGTAAACCACAAGTTGCCTTGGCAGCCACCGATTTCTTCTAACTCTGCCTGCCCCTGGCAACTTGCACGGGGCGACGTTCGCCATTAGCTGTTGCGTACAACGCAACCGCGGGGCAAAATCCAGGTTGCGTTATGCGTGGACAATCGCAATGCCGCCATGCGCGCTAAAAAAATCACGAGCATCAACAGGGTCAATATGCGGAAAGTCGGCAAGGGACAGGCACAAGAGCGCGAGGTGAATACCGGCGCGGGCGCCATTGAAAAGGCGTGCCGCATCCTCAAGGCAATGACTGACCCGCGCAATGCGCGACTGAGCGATATCGCGACCTACTGCGGCATGGAAAAGTCGACCGCAATGCGC
>JAQGMC010000121.1 GCA_028292545.1 Paucimonas sp. | reverse complement strand
GCTTCAGTTTTCACACCGTCAAGCCCGGCCCCGTGCCGGCGCCGGACGGCCGACTGCAGGCCGCGCATATTGCCGTCACCATCTTCGGCCGCGGCCTGACCAAGCAACTGGTGTCGCGCATCTATTTTCCCGATGGCGAAGGGCATGCAGAAGACTTCGTGCTGAGCCAGGTGCCGCCCGGGCGCCGCAATACGCTGGTGGCGCGCGCCATTGCCGGTCGCGACAATGCGTATGAATGGAATATCGTGCTCCAGGGTGAGGCGGCCGGGCAGGGCGAGACCGCGTTTTTCGACATCTGAAGCCGTAACTGGCGCATGACATCTTTCACGCTGACCGATTCGCTGTTTTCGACGCCGGCGATGCAGGCGATTTTTTCAGACCACGCCTGCCTGCAGCGCATGCTGGACGTAGAGTCGGCGCTGGCCCGGGCCCAGGCTGCGCACGGCCTGGTTCCTGCTTCAGCGGCGCAAGTGATTGCCGCCTGTTGCGACGCCAGCCGCATGCCAGCGGATGAAATCCGCGTCGCGGCTGGCCGTGCCGGCAACCTCGCGATTCCGCTGGTGCGCGCGCTCACTGCCCTGGTGGCAACCGAAGATGAACAGGCGGCGCGCTATGTACACTGGGGCGCGACCAGCCAGGACATCATCGACACTGGCCTGGTGCTGCAAATCCGCGCCGCGTTCAACGAACTCGATGCCGGCATCCGCGCCTGCGGCGCGGCACTGGCGACGCTCGCTGTGCGGCATCGCGATACGCCGCAAATCGGACGCACCTGGATGCAGCATGCGCTGCCGATTACTTTCGGCCTGAAGGCAGCCGGCTGGCTGGATGGCATGACGCGTCATCGGCAGCGCCTGGTGCAACTGCGTCCGCGCGTGTTTGCTTTGCAATTGGGTGGCGCCGCCGGCACGCTGGCCAGCTTGCAAGACCAGGGCCTTGCCGTCAGCGAGACCATGGCTGACCTGCTCGACCTGCAATTGCCGGACTTGCCCTGGCACGGCCAGCGCGACCGCATTGCCGAAGCCGCAGTTTTTTGCGGCATGCTGTGCGGCAGCCTGGGCAAGATCGCACGCGACATTTCCCTGTTGTCGCAGACCGAGGTCGCGGAACTGGCCGAGCCCTCTGCGCCCGGCCGCGGCAATTCCTCCACCATGCCGCACAAGCGCAATCCGGTCGGCTGCGCAATTGCGCTCGCGGCGGCCAACCGCGCGCCGGGCCTGGTGTCCTCCGTACTGGCCGGCATGGCGGGCGAGAATGAACGCGCCCTCGGTGGCTGGCAAGCGGAATGGGATGTCTTGCCGACGCTGTTTTCACTCACTGCGGCGTCGCTGCAGCAGGTAAGCGAAGTGCTGGCAAACCTCGAAGTCGACGCCGCGCGCATGCAGCAAAATCTTGGCATGACAGATGGCCTGGTCATGGCCGAGGCGGTCGCGCTGGCGCTGGGCCAGCAGCTTGGCAAGCAGGCAGCGCATCACCTGGTCGAGCAAGCTTGCCGCGTGGCCGTGAACGAGGGTCGCAGCCTGCAACAAGTACTGGCGGCCGACGCGATCGTGCAACAGCATCTCGACGATGTGGCGCTGGCGCGACTTTTCAATCCCGCGAATTACCTGGGCCAAGCCGGCCGCTATGTCGAGCGCGCCCTGGCGGCATGGCTGCGCGAAGCTTGAGCACGACGCTGGGCAGCACATAAAAATCCCGGCGCACCAAAGGAGACACAGATGGATGACCAGGAACGCCACGGCCGTGGCATGCAAGTCAGGCGCGCCGTATTGGGCGACGCCCATGTCGATCGGGCGCAAGCAAAGCGCACCAGCCTGACCAAAGAATTCCAGGACATGATCACCCGCTATGCCTGGGGTGAAATCTGGACCCGGCCCGCCCTGGAACGGCATACACGCAGCCTGATGGTGATTTCGATGATGGTTGCGCTCAACCGCGAGCAGGAGTTGCGGCTGCACCTGCGCGCGGCCGCCAACAATGGCGTCACGCGGGATGAGATCAAGGAAGCCTTGCTGCAGGCCGCGATCTATTGCGGCGTGCCAGCTGCCAATGCCGCTTTCCACGCCGCGCAGGAAGTGTTCGAGCAAATGGACCGGGAAGCAGGGGCGGCCAGCTGAAAGTGGCCGCCCCTGCTGCGCCAGTTCAGCCCGCGCCGCCCTGCGCCGCCAAATCCTTCAGCCAATTCATGAAGGTGCCCAGCCGCAGCTGGCATTCGGCTGGCGTGACGGGTGGCGGCAGGCCGCGGTTGAAGTGATCGAACAGGTGCCGGGCCTGCGGCCCCATTGCATCCGGCACGCATTGCCAGAAGTGCGCAATGCTGGCGCAGGGGATAGCGGCATCGCCGTCGATTCCTCCAGCCGCAAGCGCGGCGCGCAAGCGATTGGCGTTACAGGGCAGGGTCGCGATGCTGGATGCCGCGTGGCTATCGTGCCCATCTGCTCCAGGCGGCCGCACCCGCACCCAACCGTCCTTGCCAGGGCTGACCTTCAGTTGGCAGGATTCGCCTTGCAGCACCTTGCGTGCGATCGCGGCGGCAGTTGGGCCGGTAGCAGGCGGCGCAGTACGCAGATAGAGCGCATCCATCCAGCTTTGCAGCAGCTCGCGTCTCTCCTTGCCAAGTTCTGCCATGCCAAGCGTGGCAGCCGTAGCGCCAAACAGTTGGTGCACGAGCGCCCACTCCACCACATCGCGCATGACCTTCGCCAGCATCGCCGGCTCTGATAGCCGGTCAAGCGTGGCCTGGCTGACCACCAGCATGTCGTAGCAATAGGCTACCAGGGTATCGGTCGCCGGCACGCCGCCGGTTTCCACCGGCACGGGCCTGATCTTCATCGCCTCGCACACCAGCCGCACGCCTTCTTCAAACGCCTGCAGGGGGCCGGCCTTTCCAGGCGCCGGCGCCTGGGCTGCCTGCGCCAAGGCGGTTCGCAGCTGATCCAGCCGCTGCTGTTTGAAATCCATGTAATCGGCGACACCGGTGCGCGAAGAAAAGCCTGGCACACCGCCTGTCAGCAAGCCCCAGGCCAACGCTTCGCTATCCGCCGGCGATAGCAGGCGTTGCTGAACCCGCAGGCGCTCCACGTCCAGATGGGAATCGGATTGATAGGCGCGCATGAACGGCGGGCGCAAGGTGGGGGGCCGCAACCCGGACCCGCGCGCTGGCATGACAGCGATCTTTTGGTGGGGTTTGCTACGTACGGCAGACACGACGCCTTTGAACATTACTTCATCTCCTCTTGTGGGGTTTTTCGGGCTGTTGCGCTGCGGCCGCGGGCCGGGGATGCGGCAAGTGACCGCAGCAGGGGATGCCGATTCTGTCTGCGCAGCGGGTGCCGGATTTGTTCCAGATCAAGCGCGCGTGCAGACGGAAACATTTCAGATTCCATTGCGGCGCAAGACGAAAAGGGATGGATTTTTGAGCGGTGCCCGAACGATTCGCTCAGCGCAGGGTGGGAGCGCGTGTCCAAAGATCAGTGGAAGCGGACAAACGGGCAGCGGCCAAGTGTCAGCGGCTGCCCGGCGCGGATGGCCGGGCGTGGTTGCCGCGTTCAATAGTTGTTGCGTATGCGCTCGTGCAGTTGCTGCAGCTGGTTGATGCCCGCTTCAACTGCGGGCTGCGAACACTCGCGTTCAGCCAGGCGGGTGGCCAGCACCAGTTGCCCGTCTACGCTGGCCACATGCAATTGCTGACCCTGGCTGCGCCGGAAATCCGCCTGCGCCAGTGCGGCGCGCAAGCGTGGCGCCAGCGAGTATTCGCCCGGCTCGCTCATTACCAGCAGCACTTGCGGGTTCGCGCCATCGGCCAGGTGATGAATTTCGATTGCGCCGCCGCTATCGGTGTGCAGTCGCAGGGCGCCATCCTCGCGCAGCGCCAGGCGGGACAAGCCCAGGCTGCTGCCGAATCCGCTGATTGCCTGGGTGATCCAGTTCATTGCACACTCCTCAAGGACGGGTCCAGTCGATCATGTCGCCCAATCCAGCCGATGGCGGCTTCAGTTCCGGTTGGGCGGACAGCGGCGGCAAGTCGCTTTCGGCACGCTGGTCTTCTTCCATCCTTTGGTCTTCGCGCTCTGCGGCGGCATCCAGCGCCATGCCTACGTTTTCCAGCAGGATCTGGCGTGTCTGCGGGTCAGGATACATGTCGTACATGCGGCGAAAGAAAGCCGAAGCTTCGCGCAACGTGGTCGGCATCTGATCCTCACCCACGCCCAGTTCCCGTGCCATGTCGTCAAAAGCCATCGGCGGCGCGCCCGGATTGGCCATGCGCTCCAGCAGTTGCTGCAGCATCTTCCCGCCGTCGATCGGCTTCTTGAAATAACGACCCATGAAACGGCTGATTTCATCAGCCAGCGAGATGGCGGTAGACAAGCGCGCGATCATCTTGGTTGACTGCATCGCGGCCCACAGCAAATCCTTCGCGGCTGAGCGTTCCAGCGAACTGAAGTCCAGCCCGGCGGCGGCGCCGGCGGCAAGCATGTTTGCCTGCACGCCCTTCAAGTCCAGCGTGCCATCGGTGCGCGGCTTCACATACATTTTCGCCGCTTGCAGGCATTTCTCGGCCCAGCTCCCTTCGCCGCGGACCAGGCCATCATATTCGCTGGCGAAGGCAACCGGATCGGCCTGGCGCTCGGCTTCATCGGCGATATTGATGGTGCCTGCGATATAGGGCCCGACCTCCGGATCGGACTCCATCTGGGCCAGGTCATCGCCGACCTGGCTGAGCAAGTTGCCAATCTCGTGCTCACCCGCCGTGCCATCTTCGAAGGGCTGGCGTGGCAGACCCATGGCACGCGCCAGGACTTCGGTGAAGCCTCGGCGCGGATAGCTGCGCTTATGCCGGGCCTGGTCATCCTCTTCGGTGGCCAACTCCCGCAGCGCGTTTTTCAACTCGTCGCGGCCGCGGGAATCGAGGTCGAAGCCTGAGAGCAGTTCGTCGAATTCACCTTCCTCGTCCGCCATCGCCTCGTAGAAGCGGCGCGCCAGTGCTGAGGCATCGCCGGTGAAATCGGCAACCGGCGCCATATTCGCAAGGAAATCCTGTTGCGCTTGCTCGCTTCTTTCGGCTTCCTTGCGTGCGGCCTGCAACTTGCGCAGGTTGGCCTGGAGCATCTGCTTGCCCAGGTACTGCTTCATGGCGGTGTTGCGGTTTAGCGTGCGCAAGGACAGCATCGCCTGTCCGGCGCGAGCCCGGTTGCGCAGCGTGTCCAGCGCGTGGCGCCGGACTTCG
This sequence comes from Paucimonas sp., assembly GCA_028292545.1. Classification (GTDB taxonomy): domain Bacteria; phylum Pseudomonadota; class Gammaproteobacteria; order Burkholderiales; family Burkholderiaceae_D; genus Lacisediminimonas. Next base: position 56,327 of record JAQGMC010000121.1, on the reverse strand, counting down.
CGTTCGTTGCCGGTCAGGCGCGCGTGGCGTGCCAGTTGCGCCGAGGGCAGTTCCCGCACTGGCTGCCGAGTGCTGACCTGGCGCTGGTCAAGCGCCAGCTTGCCAGCTTCGGCACTGCCGGCGGCATGCCGTCCCAACTGGGCCGAGCGCAGCCGGTTTTCCCAGCCGGTTTCATCCACGTCCACCGGACGGCCGTTGAGCGACCCCGCAGCTTTCGTTTGCCCCGCCGCGCCGGGCGTCGTGCTCCTGTGTGCACCTATTCGTATGTCGTTGAATGACATTTTCCCCGTCCCGCAAGCCTGATATTAACGACCCCCTTTGTAACGGTACGGCGGCCGTGGTTCCTGCGCCATGCGCAATGCAGCAAGCCTCGCGGAACCCGACTGTTGATTTTGTTACTTAGGAAGCGGCTGGCAATGCGAGCGCCATGCGCCGCAAGCCAGCCCGATAAACACCGGATAGTCATTTCACCGACGGAGCGAACCATGGATCTTGAAGAGCGGCAGCGCAAGCGGCAGGCGACTATTTTGGCTGAGGCGCATGCGGCCATTGCCGAGGCAGACAAGTCGCTGGCCCTGGCCAACCAGTTTTTCAATGGTGAAGGAGCGTTCATCAAGCAAAAGCTCGAATCCCTGTCGCCGCAGGCGCGAGCCGAGGTGGATGCCGAAGTCCAGGTCATGATGGAATCCATCAAGCGCGAAGCGGCCGAAGCCGCGCAGCGAAAAATGTTTGAACATCAAAAAGACGCCTACAAGCCGAGCAAATCGCGCCGGCTGGTCTAGGCCGGCGCCAAACCTGCAGGAATTCCCATGTCACTGACCATAACCTCGATTACCGACGGCCTTGCCATTCGTAGTTCGGATGAGGTGCTGGCTTCGGTCCAGGCCATGCAATACGAATTGGCGCGGACCATCACCCTGTCGCTGGCCAACCGGGCGACGCACGTGCAAGCCAGGTTGCAATCGCTGCAAGCGGTATTTGCCTTAAGCGTGCGCCTTGCCGGCACGCCGCCGGCAGAATTCGGCGAAACCCTGACCACGGACATGCTGATACCGATGACGCCGTCCAAAGCCGCCTCGCTCGACCTGTACATGGACCGCAATGCGGGATATCTCGGCGGTTCCCAGGCAGAGGGCGCAAGCCTGGCGGCGCTGATGGCGGAAGCAGGCTATCCCCCGCCAAACATGCAGTATCCGGTGCTGGTGGAGACGCGGCACCAGCTTGCCGGCTCCGACAGCGAGCGTGCCGACCCCGACAACTGGACCGCCACCACCGAACTTGTGTGGATGAGCGGCGCCGAGCGCGCGGCGCTTGATGGCGCGGCCCAGCAGCAGGACCTCGGAAATGCGGTCGTCATGCGCAACGACAGTAGCGTCGTGTGGACCAGCAAGACAGCAACTGAAACCACGGTCACCAACCGTTACTGCATGGATGGCAAGGCCGGCTTGCGCCTGCTGGCGGACGACTATGCATCGGTTGTGGCCAGCGCCCGCGCCATCGTGCAGGAATCCCTGCCGGACCTGCAGCAGGAAACCAGCGCCATCTCGACAGGCAGCGCGGCCTTGAACCAGGTGATAGAAACCGGCGCAAATTCGGTCCAGGCCTTGCGCGCCGAAGGGGATGCGCGCACGGAGACACGGCGTGAGGAAGATACTGTCACGATCCGGCGTGATCAGGTGCGGCGCCGGGAGTTCGAGCACATCGCTGACCGGGACCAGCGCGACCGGTCCAATGGGCCAGGCCAGCTGATTCCCTTCAAGGGAAAGGGTGGCTCCTCGTAGGCACGGTTCAGCCGGGATGGGTCGCGTGCCCGAACCGCGCTGGCCACGGATCCTGGAGTCTTGCAGCGTTGCTGCACTTGTGACGACCTGGCTTGTAACTACCGGCTCGTAACTACTGGCTAATGACAATTGCGCCGGCGGTATTGCCAGCGCCTGATCTGGAGTGGAGAAGCAAATGTCTCGTGAAAATGGCGTCATCGAAAGCACGACCACACCGGTATCGCTGGTCATACCGGGCGTGAAGGAGATCGCGACCCAGCGCGCCGTGTATATCGGTTTCCAGGCGGCGTTTGATGTCAACGATGCGCTCAAGGAACAGCGCGCCAGCATTGCAGTGACGGCCGAGGCGATCAACGATGTGAATGGCTTGATCGCCAAGCTGGGGGCAACTGGCTGGGCGGCAAGCAGCCCATCTGACGGCATCGAAACGACCCTTGCCTTGCTGGCGGCTGACGTGCCTTACTCAACGCTGGCGCAGAACGGCTACAAGTACTGGGACGATGAGATTACGCCGCCACAGTTGCGGGATGGTTTTGGCGAGATTCGCCGCGTCACCGGGGATGAACGGCTGTCCACTGGCGTTCCCCACGGCCTGTGGCGCGCGGAGCCGCCCGAACCGGGTGACCCGGTCCACCTTTACGATCATTTAGTGCCGGGCGTTCCTGCTCCCGATAACGTGAAAGCGAACGCAATCCTGCACACGGGGGAAGGCGTGCCGGATACCGCCGTGGCAGGCGACTACCTGCGCATCCACGATGACACCACCAACACAGATACGTATTACATCGTCACCATGCAGGGCAAGCGCGTGGAACTGCCCTACGAAAAACCAGGCAAGGTGTTCACCTACATGGACCACGCGAGCAGCGACCAGCTGAAATCCATCCAGTCTGCGCTGCAGAAGGAAAACCTGGACCTCGGCCGGACATCCCAAACCCAGGCGGCATTCATGCAGGAACTGGCCGGCAAGCTGCAATCGATGCTGGGCATGCTCAGCAATATCCTGCAGCGCCTGGAACACCTGTACGTCTCCATCGCGGAAAAGCTTTGACTACCGGGATAACCGGCTTGCCAGGCAGCCGATGAAACAACTTCCCCATGCGCCGGCCGCAATGCCGTCAACCGATCCCTCGCAACGGCTCGACCAGCTTGCGCGCAAGATGTCAGAAGCGCTGGCACAGGCCCAGACCGTGCGCGTATGCGGCCGCGTCGTGCAAGTGATCGGCACCATCATCAAGGCTGTCGTGCCTTCGGTGAAGGTGGGCGAGATCTGCCTGTTGCGCAATCGCGGCGTCGAAGGCGAAATGAAGGCTGAAGTCGTCGGCTTCTCGCATGGCACCGCGCTGCTGATGCCCACGGGCGACACGCAAGGCATCTCCTGCGACACCGAGGTAATACCGACCGGCCAGGTGCACATGGTGCCGGTTGGCATGAACCTGATGGGACGGGTAGTGGATGGCTTGGGTCATCCGATCGACACTGACACCGCGGGGCCGCTGGTATGCGAGCAGCAGTATCCCGTGTTTGCACCCGCGCCTGACCCGCTTACGCGGCGCATTATTTCCCAGCCCATCGAAATGGGCGTGCGTGTACTCGATGCCATGCTGACTTGCGGCGAAGGCCAGCGCCTGGGCGTGTTTGCGGCCGCGGGTGGCGGCAAGTCCACGCTGATGGCGATGCTGGTCAAAGGCGCATCGGTCGATGTGACGGTGGTGGCGCTGATCGGCGAACGGGGCCGCGAAGTGCGCGAATTCCTCGAACATGAACTGGGCGAGGAAGGGCGGCGCAAGGCAGTGATTGTGTGCGCCACGTCGGACAAGTCATCGATGGAGCGCGCCAAGGCAGCCTATGTCGCCACCGCCATCGCGGAATATTTCCGCGACCAGGGCATGCGCGTACTGTTCCTGATGGATTCGGTGACCCGCTTCGCCCGTGCCCAGCGCGAGATCGGCCTGGCCGCCGGCGAGCCACCGACGCGGCGCGGTTTCCCACCCAGCGTCTTTGCCACCCTGCCACGCCTGATGGAAAGGGTCGGTATGAACGACAAGGGATCCATCACCGCGCTCTACACCGTGCTGGTCGAAGGCGACGACATGACAGAGCCGGTCGCCGATGAAACCCGCTCCATCCTCGATGGCCATATCATCCTGTCGCGCAAGATGGGCGCGGCCAACCACTATCCGGCAGTCGACGTACTGGCTTCGGTTTCGCGCGTGATGAATGCCGTGGTCAGCCGCGAACACCGCGCTGCAGCCGGTCGCTTGCGTGAGCTGATGGCCAAGTATTACAACGAGCTTGAATTGCTGATCAAGGTTGGCGAATACAAGCGCGGCTCGGACCGCCTGGCCGACGAAGCCATCGACAAGATCGATGCCATCAAAGCTTTCCTGAAGCAGGATGTGGATGAGCATTCCGGTTTCGAAGAAACGCTCGATCGCTTGCTCAAGCTGGTGGCGCGCTAAACAGCGGCCCGCTTACCGGGTCGCCCTGGCCCTTTCGTCTTCCTTTTTTTCTTCCCTTTCTTCCCTTTCTTCGCATCTCTTTTGAGCCGCGGCCGTTTGCGCCGGCGCTTGCCGCGTGCCTGGTCGCCTTTCGCGCCCACATAACAAATATCGCACTTTGTTTGTGTGCCTAAACAGGAACCGAAGTTGCCTATTTGTTACCAAGTGTGTGCTGGCGATCAAGAGTTCGGCTGACTCCTAAAGCCAACGCAAAAGCCAGGCTGGCAGCCCCGCCGGACATGAGCGGGCAACCAATACAAACCAGGGACGTGATGAATACTCGCTACTTCGTCGTACTGTCACTCGCACTTGCAAGCGCCCTTGCGCTGCAGTGCGCGCCTGCTGCAGGTGCGACGCCGCAGCTGGCAGCGGCGGCACGCGACGCCGAGCCGCGCTCTCCAGCTCTTCTGCGCACAGCATCCGGCGCGGAGCAGCAGGCGCCAGGCACGGCAAGCGCAGCGCCGGTGGCCAGCCGCAACGTGCGCGTGGTGTGGCGCGTGAACTTCGGCGACAAGGTGTCGGACGCATTCAAGGCCTGGGCCCGCCAGAGCAGGAAGTGGCAAGTGGTATGGGAGGCGCCAGAACTGGTGGCGCAAGCCTCGGTGGATGTGGAGGGCTCGTTCGAAGATGCCGTCACCAAGGTGATTGACGCGCTCAATCGCGGCAATGCCGGCCTCCATGCCCGCTTCTATGTCGATTCAGTCAACAACGTTCTCCGCGTGGTGGAAAAAAAATGAAAACGCCACTTCTGTTTCTTTCGGCGAGCGCCCTGGCCGCGCTGGCCGGCTGCATGACGCCGCTGGCCACTGAAATCGACCGTACTGTCGATCGCCACGCAACGCGCGCCGGGGAGCTAGCGCAGCAAGCCGCGCAGGGCACGGCCAAAGTGGCCAGCGAATCGCGTCCCTCGATTGAAAAGATAGAAGGCATCTGGCTGCCGTTCAAGCGCCTGTCCGAAGTCACCGAGCAGGCATCGGCGAAAAACATGGCCACGCGCCGCATCAGCGTCAATCGTGATTTCCGCAATATCCAGGAAGTGGCCGAAAGGGTGACGCTGATGACCGGCATTCCGGTGAAGGTCGCGCCCGATGCACTGTTGCCCTTTGCCGGTGTGCCATTGACGCCGCCCACGGCGCCGGCGCAAGCCGGCGCGCCCACGCCGCAGCCGGGCGCGCCGGTGCCGCCCTTGCCCCCCATTACCGGTGGCCTGGCAGGCTCCTCGTCCGGACCCTATGCCGTCCAGCCTGCGCCTGCCGCGCCCACCGGCTCCGTCGCATTGAGTTATGACGGCATGCTGACCGGCTTCCTCGATGTCGCGGCCGCCCGCTTTGGCGTGTCCTGGGAATGGTCGGACGACGCCATCAACGTCTTTCGCTACACCACGCGCAGCTTCCGCCTGGTTGCCTTGCCCGGCGACACCAATATGCAGAACACGATCGCCAGCGAGTCTGGCGGCGGCGGCAGTGGTGGCGGTGGCGGCGGCGGTGGCGGCAGTTCAGGTTCCGGCGGCACCGGCGGCCAGGTCAGCGGATCGAGCACCTCCAACGTGCGCATCAACAACCTGTCGGTCTGGACTGCCGTCGCCGACGCCGTCAAAAGCATGCTGACCGCTCGCGGCACGGCTTCCGTGAATGCTGCAACCGGCACCGTGATGGTGACCGATACGCCGCAAGTGCTGGCTCGGGTTGCGCTTTTCATCAATGAACAGAATGCCTCGCTGTCGAAGCAAGTGATGGTCAATGTGCGGGTGCTGGCTGTGGACCTGGACGACAAGGACCAGTACGGCATCAACTGGGTGGCGCTGAACAACCGGCTTGGCGTAACCAGCCCTTTCCCGATCGACCAGGCTGCGGCCCAACTATCAATGCGCCTGGTGAACAACCGGGGCAGCGAATCCGGCCTGTCGGCTGTGATCTCGGCGCTGTCCAAGCAGGGCCGGGTGTCGCAGCTGACTTCGACCTCGCTAATGACCTTGAACAACCAGCCGGCGCCGCTGCAAGTGGGCCAGCAGACTGCCTACCTGTCATCGTCGGCCACCACGCTCTCGGCCGGCATTGGCGCCACCACCACCTTGACCCCGGGCCTGGTGACGACCGGTTTCTCGATGTCGCTGGTGCCGCACATGCTGGACAAGGGCCGCCTGATGCTGCAGTTCGCGATCAATATTTCCGCACTCCTGAACCTGGAGACTGTCGAGTCCGGCAATGCCAAGATCCAGACGCCCAATGTGGCAACCCGCAATTTCCTGCAGCGTGTCATGCTGAATTCAGGCGATACGCTGATCCTCACCGGTTTCGAGCATCAGAAAACCAATAACGCGTCACAAGGCGTCGGCAGCGCCCGCAATTTCCTGTTCGGCGGCGGCATCGGCTCTGACAGCTCGCGCAGCACCCTCGTGATCCTGATCCAGCCCATCGTGTCCGAGTCGATCTGATGAGCACTGTACGTACCGTCGAACTGCAGCGCGGCTTCGCCTTCATCGGCGGGTTGTTCTGGCAGCCGCTTCCAGGCGTGTCGCCGGCGCAGCGCAAGCGCGAATTGCAGCGCATCGCCAAGGAACAGGCTTTCGACCTGATGGTATTGCCCAATACCGAAATCGCGCAGGTCGGCTATGCCAGCGAAGCCGAAGGCGCGCACCAGGGCGTGGTTTCAATTGCGGCCGCGTTCGCGCATTCTGCCCAGGCGCAGGGATTGCAGCGCAGCCTGCTGTTTGCCGGCCCTATCGATAACGACAACTGGTACTACTACGCACAGCGCGATGGCCTGATCCTGTTCAACGGTGACCGCATCGGCAGCGAAGATGAAGTGCGCGCCCTGTTGCAGGCCGACTTGGAAGCCACCGAATGGGATGCCGTGTTCGCGCCCGCCGCCTGGGCCGTGCGCGGCAGCAACGAGCGGCCGCTGGCAGACTTCCTGCCAGCCAATTCGCGGCTTCAATACCGCCGTAGCCGCCGGGTTCGCCCGGTCAAGACGCGCATGCGCGACTTGCTCGTTTATTGGCGCTGGGGCGCTGGCGTGCTGGTGGTGGGCTTGCTGGTCACTGGCGTGGCCCAGTGGCGTTCCATTGAGGCGGCGCGGCAACTGGCCGCCTATGCGGCCCAGCAGCGCGAACTTGCCGCCTTGAGGGAAGCCGATGCTGCGCGCGTCGTCCATGCCTGGAAAGCGCAGCCGCGCGCCACCACCTTCGCCAAGGCTTGCGCCGATACGCAAGACAAGATTGTCACGCTGTGGCCGGGCGGCTGGACCTTCAATGGCATGAATTGCGCCAATGGCGCCCTCACTGTGACCTGGGGCCGCGCCCCTGGTGGCTGGATAGAGCACCTGCATGCTGCACATCCGGAAGTGCAGGTCGATGCAACCGGCGACGTTGCCAAACTGGTCCTGCGCCTGCCCGCGCTGGCTGGCGAAGATGAGGCTGTGTCCAATGAACGCGTCCGGCTGAACCAATTGCACCAGGCAGCGCAGCGCTTCGGCTATCCGCTCAAGACCAGCGCCTCTGTTGCGCCGCAAGCGCAGGGCAAGGCCGGTGCGCCGGGGCAGGCGCCGGCACAAGGACAAACACCCGGCAAGGATGGAGCCAAGACTGGCTACGACTGGCGCGAAGTGCCCTGGTCGCTGGATTACAGCATGTTGCCGGCGCTGGAAGCGGTGCGCGCGCTGGACGGTAATGGTTTTCGCATCACCTCGATCGACACCCGGTACGCCAACGGCGTAATGAGCTGGAGCATGAAAGGGACCCAGTATGTGCGCAATTAAATCGCTGCGGCTCGCGTTGTTGGCGTCGGCGCTGGCGCTGGCGCCGGCCGCGGCAAATGCAGCCGCCGGTGGCAATTCTGCGGCCGAGCAGATCGCCCGCATCAACGAATCGATTGCGATCCTGACTGCGCAAAAAGCGGAACTCGAATTGCGCGCCCAGATTGCCCAGCGCCAGGCTGAAATCGACAAGGTCACCGGCAGCCACCCGGGCGGTCCAGGCGGGGCGGCTGCAGCAGCCGGCAATGCGCTGGGCCTGCCGGTGGTGCGCAGCATCGAAGGCATGGATGGCCGGTTGCGCGCCGTGCTGGCTTTCAACGGCGGCATGCTGCAGACCGTCAGGCAGGGCGAGAAAATCGCCGGCGACTGGACAGTCAGCGATATCAGCACCGGTTCCATCACCTTGACGCGAGGACGCGAAATTGTCCGCCTTGGCCCAACACTCTGACCGGACCGCCATGCCCACGGCGACTGCTCCGGCTTCGGCTTCGGCTTCAGCTCCAGCTTCGGCCCCGGCTTCGGCCGGCGCACCTGGTGCTGCAGCCGACGCAGTGCGCGCAGTCGACGGCCCAGATGCAGCCATGATGGGCGACCCCGGCAGCGCCATGCCCCTGACGCACCGTGGCGCCCGCTTCGAACTGGTGCCCAGCATGCAGGAAATCCTGTGCCTGCTCGATGACGGCCGCTTGCTGGTGTCGCGCTCGCACCTGCAAAACCCAAGCGTCAAGGCCTTTGTCGCGCGACTGGAGCGGATCAGCTTCACCCATGTGCTGCATCCAGTCGAGATGTCAGACATCAGCCAGGCCTATGCCGGGGCAAGGGTCACGGCGCGCCACGAAGTCAGCGGCTCCGACATGCAGAACTATGCGCGTGAACTGTTCCGGCGCGCGGTGAAACTGCGGGCCTCGGACGTGCACATCCGCGTCAGTTCGCGCAGCAACACCCGCATCCTGTTCCGTATCCATAACGACCTCGAATTCCAGGAAGAACAGACTTACGAATTCGGTCACCAACTGTGCACCACGATCTACCAGGCCATGGCCGACGTGGCTGACGCGACTTACGAAACGCTGTCCTCGCAGGACGCCCGCATTTCCGACCGCAGCAAGATTCCATTCGGCCTGGACGGCATCCGCGTGGCAACCAGCCCGCAAGTCGATGGCCATGTGATGGTGCTGCGCATGCTGTACAACGACGCCAACAATTCATCGGACACGACGTCGCTGGGCTATACCGCAACCCAGGCCCAGTCCTTCTACCTGATGAAGAAAAAGCCGACCGGCATCAACATTGTCGGCGGGCCTACCGGCAGCGGGAAATCCACCACACTGCAGCGGCTGCTCTCGTCCATCATCCGCGAGAGCCTGGGCCGCAAGAATGTGATTACCGTCGAAGACCCGCCTGAATACCCGATTCCCGGTGCGGTGCAGACGCCGGTCACGAACGTCGAGTCGGAAGAGGAGAGGGCGCGCGCTTTCCAGTCTGCCATCAAGGCCGCCATGCGCCTGGATCCCGACGTGATCATGATCGGCGAGGTGCGCGACACCCCCTCGGCCAAGCTTGCCGTGCAGGCGGCCATGACCGGCCACCAGGTCTGGACCACGCTGCATGCGAATGGCGCCTTCCAGATCGTCGACCGGCTGGTCGACCTGGGCGTGCCAGCCGAACTGGTTTGCGATCCCGCCATCGTTACCGGCCTCACCTGCCAGCGTTTGCTCAAGGTTCTTTGCCCACACTGCCGGCAACCGCTGGACCAGGTGCAGGCCAGCCTCGACCAGTTCGATGTCGAACGCGTGCGCACCGCCGTGCCAAATGCCGCTATCTATGTGCGTGGCACCGGTTGCGGCCACTGTGGCAATGCCGGCATTACTGGCCGCACCGTGGTTGCGGAAACCATCCTGACCGATGAACCGCTGATGACGCTGTTGCGCCGCGGCGACCGGCCCGCTGCAATCGATTACTGGCGCGCCGCCATGCGCGGACAGACGATGCTCGACCATGCAGTGGACAAGATTGCACAGGGCCTGGTCGATCCGTTCCAGGCAGAAGATATCGTTGGCTTGCTCGACGGCGGTGTGCGCCGGCTTCGTGAAATGGCGCAGGCAAACTGATGCAACCGGACAAGCAACTTGAACTGGGCCGCTTCAATGTCGGCAGCCTGGAGTGGGCATTCAGCCGCTTCATGTTCCGCAATATCGGCGGCGGCGGACGGCGCCGGCTGTGGGAAAAGCTGATCAAGATGATGGGCAATGATGTGCAGCTGCTGAGCGCCATCGATGAAATCCGCGATCGTCGCATCAAGTCCGGCGCCAAGGGCGATCCGGAGACGGTTGCGCTGGGCGCCTGGGGCAAATCGCTGCGCAACGGCTTGCGCCTGTCCTCTGCCATTGAAGGCTGGGCCAGTCCCGAGGAAGTGATGCTGATTTCCGCCGGTGAGGAATCCGGACGCATGGCGCTGGCCATGCAATCAACGATCAAGCTGATGGAAGCCAAGCGCGCGATCCTGTCGGCTGTGTTCGCGGGCCTGGCTTACCCGGTCGTGCTGATGCTGCTGGCCTTTGCCGTGACTTACCTGTTTGGTTTCAAGATCGTGCCGTCATTCACGCAAGCCGTACACAGCGACGACTGGACTGGCCTGGCGCGCGCCCTGATGGTGATTTCCTCCTTCGCGCAGCACTACCTGTGGATGGTGGCCGTGGTCGTTGCCGCCCTGGTGGTGGCGTTCTTTGCCACGCTGTCGCGCTTCGACGGACCCACACGCGTGATGCTGGACCGGTATCCACCCTACAGCGTGTACCGGATCCTGCAAGGCAGCACCTGGCTGATCGCCGTCTCCGCGCTGGTGGGTGCGGGCATGCGGGTAGAACTGGCGCTGCAGCAATTGTCCCGCCACGGCTCATCCTGGCTGGCCAACCGGATCGAGGAAGCGCTGGCTGAAATGCGTTGCGGATTGAACATGGGCGAAGCGCTGAACCGCACTGGTTACGGCTTCCCCGACCCGGAAATTATTGATGATTTGTGCGTGTACTCCAGCCTGTCCGGCTTCGAGGCTGCGCTCAAGCATATGGCCGACGAGTGGCTGCATGAATCGGTCAGGAGGATCAAGGCAAAGATGTCCATTGTGTTTGGCGTTTCTATCTTGAGTGTAGGGCTGTACATCGCATTCCTCGTGACGGCGATGATGCAAATGCAACTGCAGATGTCCGACATGCTGCAGAAATCGATACGGTGAAAACCGGGGCTGTACCTTTTTTCAATTTAGGGGGAAGTATGAAAAAACTTTACAAACAACAGGGCACGCAGGCTGGCATGACGCTGATGGAAGTGCTGGCAGCATTGGCTATCGTGGCATCGGTCGTCGTCGGTTCGCTGTCGCTGTTCGGCTCTGCGAACTCGGCCAGCATATCGTCGCAGTTGCAAAAGGATATCGTGGCGCTGCGTACCGCAACCCAGTCCGCGTATAACGGCCAGGGTAGCTATGGCACAGCGTCCTTGAACCCGATGCTGATTGCATCGAACAAGGTGCCTACGTCAATGCGGGTCAGCGGCGCCAACATCACGACCTCGACCAACGGCGCGGTTACCGTCACCGGCGCCAATACCAACTTCACCATGGCGCTGACTTCTGTACCGGCCGACGTTTGCGTCGCCCTGGTGACCGGTCTCTCCTCGGGCTGGACCAACGTGACGGTCAATGGCGGCGCTACGCAAACCACCTTCCCGGTGACCCCAACCGTCGCCACCGGCAGTGATGGTTGCAATGTCGCCTCCAACACCATCACCTGGACCACGCCAAGCTGATGCCCGCATGCTCGTCCTGGCAGGACCGGTGGCGAATTTTCGCCACCGGTCCTGCCGTGGCGGGCACGGCTTGAACCTTGCGCAAAACTCCTGCTTATGTATGCCATCGCCATCGCCGTCTTCGGCGCCATGCTGCTTACCTGGCAAATGGCGATCCATTCGCCGCCTGACTCGCAGCAGCGCAAATACGTGTCGGCCGAAGTGGCAGCTGCCAATTTCTGGGCGTATCGCGAAGCCGTAATCGATTACCTGGCCAGCCACAGTGGCCATGACGGCCCGGTCGACGACAGCCAGTTGACGCCGCATTACAGCCAGGATGGATTTACCAAATACCAGTTTCCCGACACGGCCAGTGCGACCCCGGGCAATGCCAGTTGGGCCAGCGCGGTGAATAACGGCACGCTGTATGTCTACAGCACCGCGCCGCCGCCAGAAGTTGTCGCCTATGCCATTGCGCAGCGCGGCGGGGGATCAATAGCCGTAGGCATGAGCCAAAGGGGCACGACGGCGCCAACGATGACCAGCGTGGCGGATGGCCAGACCGGGGTGCGTGGCGTAGCGCTGCCAGGCGTTTATTTTGCAAACGTAAGCGGAAACATTGTCGTACTTGGCCGCTGAAGACTGGCGGCAAAGAACCAGCAGGCGGCGGTTCCGGCTCGGATGAGGCCGGGCGAGCCGCAGAATCAAACCGGGGTAGCAATGAAAAACATCAGGACAGTCATGCGCAGCAAGTCGGCTGCAATGTCGCGCCAGGCCCGGCGCGTGCTGGGCTTCACCCTGATGGAAATGCTGGTCAGCCTGGGCTTGATGGGTGGCCTGGCTGCCGGCGCGGCCGAAATGATTGATCGTTACGCCGGCAATACGCGGGTGTCGCTGGCAGCCCAGCACATAGCCACCTTTGGACAGGCAATGCAGGCCTATACCAAGAATAACTATGGCGTCCTGGTGGACAACACCGCCATTACCGCCACCGTGCCCAAGGTAATCCGTCCCGCCGACCTGATCGCAAAGGACTTGCTGCCCCCTGGCTTCAACACGGTAAACGGTTACGGCCAGACTGTCTGCGCGCTGGTTTTCCGCTCCGGAAAAGCCGGTGTCACGAACAAGATCAATGTACTGGTCGTAAGCGAAGGCGGTAACCAGATGAGCGATGTCGACCTGGGCCAGGCGGCGGGTATCGTCGGCGGCTCGGGCGGCGCTATTTATGCTGCCTCCAGTGGGCTGGTGAAGGGTACGCAAAACGGCTGGGTCGCCAATGTCAGCGACTACAGCGCGAAGGCGACCACACTTTGCGGCGCCGATTCGCCCGGCACGGTGGTGCTGGCCCCGGGGCATCTGGCGATGGCGCTGTGGTTTGGCGGCGGCGACAGCAACGTCGGCGTGTTGTATCGCAATGCAATGAGCGATACCAGCCTGAACACCATGAACACGCCCCTGCGCTTTGATACCAGCCTGAACCAGACCGTCGGCAGCGATTGCACGGCCACCGGCGCGGGTGCGATCGCCCGCGACAGCAGCGGCCATGTGCTCAGCTGTGTGTCATCCACGCCCACAACGGCTTTCTGGCGCGGCACGGGCGCCAACTTTGAAGGCGCGGTCGCGACCTTCGCCACCTTATCCTCCAGCTTCCCCTGCAATGCAGCCAACCCGGGGCGCGAATGGGAAGTGCGCATCGTCAAGCAATCCGGCGCCAACCTGGACCAGCCGCCGCGCAGCTATGTGTGCAACGGTTCGGCCTGGGTCGCGCTGGGCGTGGACAATGACGGCAGCCTCGCCATACCCGGCACGGCAGTGATTGGCGCCTTGTCGGTGGGCTCGGTCAGCAGCCCGCTTTTCATCACGGCCGAGAAAAAAATCGGCGCCGCCTGCACCAACAATGGCGAGATGGCGCGCAATGCATCGACGGCCACCGCTGCCGATGGCTCAGCCGCGCGCTTGCTGCTGGTATGCACCGACAGTTTCTGGAAATCGACCGGCGCCTGGTGGGGCGAAAGCGTGACCAATTTCGACAGCCTGCCTGCCTGCGGTGAAAACCGTGCCTGGGAAGCGCGCATGGTGCGTTCCCAGGCCAGCGCCAGCAAACCCTCGCTCTATCTTTGCACCACCTACGACAATACGACTTACACCTGGCAGGCCGTGGGTGTGGACAAGAATGGCGACCTGGCGCTGGGCGGCACCCTCAGTGCAACCAATGTCACGGCCAGCGGCAAATCCACAGCCGGCACCCTGGTGCTGACTGGCACGGCTACCATCGGCGCCAGTTGCGTGCTGGCTTCAGGCGAAAAAGTCGTCCTCACCTCCGACGCCCTGGGCCAGGCCCTCGTCTGCAGCGGCGGCATCTGGAAAAGCACCGGCACCTTCTGGGCCCCGAGTTCTGCTTCACTGGCTGCGCTGAACACGAACGCGCCCTGCGCGGCGTCGCGCCTGTGGGAGACGCGCCTGGTTCAGGTGCCGACTGTTGGCAGCAATGCGCGCGCCTACGCTTGTTCACTCTCTGGCGGCGTCTACGCCTGGACCGCTTTGGCAATCGACGACAATGGCAACCTCACCGTGCCCGGCGCACTGGGCACAGGCAGCCTGTCCGTGACCGGCAATACGACCGTAGGCGGCACCTTGCAGGCTACGGGCGCCACCACCCTCAGCACGCTGGCCGCAACCGGCGCCGTCATCAGCGGCCAGCTGCGGGGCGGCACGGTGGTCGGCGACCTTGGCATTTCAACGCCCAAGGGTGTCAGCGTAGGTGAAGGCCTCACTGTGGGCACGACCGCAACCATCACCGGCGCGCTGTCGGCCGCGGCAGCCAATATCAGTGGCGCAGTGAGCGCCGCTTCCGCAACGCTGACTGGCGACTTGAGCGCTGCCCGCGTGATCGTGACTTCGGGCCAGACAGCTGGCGCCTCGGGTTGTACTGCAGGCGCCCTGGCACTGGACTCTGCCACCAGCGGCGGCTTGCTGGCTTGCGAGTCCGGCTACTGGAAGCCGACCGGCACTTATTGGGGCGGGCCGGTGACGAACAAAACCACGCTCGACGCCCTGACCTGCGACGCACGACGGCTTAACGAGACCCGGGTTGTCATCAATCCTGGTACGCAGAATGCAAGCATGGGCACGGGCGGGTTGCTGCCCCGGGCTTACGTCTGCATGCGAACCATCATCAGTACTTACGCGTGGGCGCCGCTCGGGTTGGCGGACAATGGGGATTTCATGGTCACCGGCGCCCTTTCAGTCGTGGGCGATGCCACGTTCGCGACCGGCACCACCAGCATTGCCAATGCGTCTGTGACGACGCTTGGTGTGACAGGTAACACGACCCTGGGTGGATCGCTGACCGCAAACGGAACAGCAACCTTCAATAGCACCACGAACATAAACGGCACCGCAAATTTGACGGGCGCGACCAACATCAGCGGGACAACGACCTTGAGTGGCCCGACCACCCTGAGCGGTACAACGACGAACATCACCGGCACGACGACCTTGAGCGGGCCGACTACCCTGAGCGGCACCACGACGAATATCACCGGCACGGCCACCTTGAGCGGCCCGACCACCCTGAGCGGGACGACCAATCTCAGCGGCACGACAACCTTGAGCGGTTCTACGACGCTGAGCGGCACCACGAGCATCACCGGCACCACCACGGTAACTGGCACGGGTATCCTGAAAATCGGCAATGCGGCCACGGCGGCCAGTTCCTGCAGCACGGCAGGCGCAGGTGCTCTCGGTTTCGAGTCAAGCTCAAACCAGCTGCTGGGCTGCGATGGCACCTATTGGCGGCCCTCGGGTGCGCACTGGGGGAACAGCGTCAGCACGTTTTCCTCACTGCCCACATGCAACAGCGGGCGCGCCTGGGAAACGCGGGTGGTGCAAACCGCCACCGTGCCCAGCGGTCCGCGCGCCTACACCTGCAACGGCAGCAGCTGGCAAGCGCTGGCGGTGGACGACAATGGCGACCTCAGCGTGCCGCGCAACCTGACCGTATCTGGCAATGCCACCATTACGGGAACCGCCACGGTGTCGACCCTGCGCATCAGCTCAACCACCGCGAGCGGGGGAGCAAGTTGCACCGTCCGCGGCGAGATTTCCAAAGGGTCGAGCGGCCAGTTGCTGCAATGCGATGGCAGTAATTGGCGGCCCACGGGCATGTTGTGGGGCGATAGCGCAACTACCTTCGCTAACCTGGGGAGCTGCGATTCGGCCCGGCTGTGGGAGACGCGTATCGTCCAGGCCTCAGGTGCACCGCGTGCCTATACCTGCAGTTCCACCAATACCTGGCTGCCCTTGGCCGCAGATGAAAGCGGAAACCTGACGGTCAGTGGAAACCTGACGGTGACCGGTACTTCCACATTCACCGGCGCCGCCACCTTCAATGGCAGGGTAACGCTCGCGAACAACCTCCAGATCACGAATGCGGCGGCGGTTGAGGGTGCGGACTGCACCAGCTCGGGCCCCGGCTCCTTGGCCGTGACTAATACGACGGGGGCGTCGACTTTCTCCTTTTTCGGCACGTTTTACGGCCACTACACCGGTAACCGCGGATCGACCTCGAACAACGCGGTTATGTCCGCCGGACAGATATTGAGCTGTGTGGGCACAATCGATACCGGTGTCAATCAGTTCCTTGGTAGTTACGTGCCGACCATTCGCTACACGTGGAAAGCGACGGGCGCCTTCTGGGGCAATCCGGTGCCCGACATCGGGTCCTTGCCCGATTGCTCTACGTCGAGTCCTGCGAGATATGGCGAAAGCCGCATGGTGATGGGGACCAGTTCTACCCTTGCGCCTACGCTTTACGTTTGCCAAGGCTCGCTGAGCGGAAGCGGGTCTTCCTATGCCTGGAGAGCGGTTGGCGTGGACCAGAGCGGGAACCTGGCCGTCCAGGGCACACTCACCGCGGGCTCCGCATCTGTCACAGGCAACGCGACTGTGGGCGGCACCCTGGGCGTCACGGGAAACACGACCTTGAGCGGGACCCTCGGCGTTACCAGCACCACCAATCTCAACGGCGACGCCAATTTCGCCAGCGGGAAAACGGCCACCTTCAACGGCACCTTGCAACTTCCCGCCGGTAGCGCGGGCAGCTCCGGGTGCACAGTCGGTACGGCGGCAATGGAAGCAAGTACCACCTTCCCGACGGGATCCAACAACCCGGGGGGGCGCATGCTGGTCTGTCTTCAGACTCGCAGCGGTAACATCTGGTCTCCCGTGGCCACCGGTTTTGCTGAAATCAAGATACCTTATATTGCTGGCACGTCGACCACTGCGACGACCACCTCTACAACATGGTGGAACGGCAGCGGCTCCGTAACCGGCCAGCCGGCTGTGACCTTGAACCCGTCGTCCTGCGGCCTGGCGCTGGACTCGAACTGGACCACCTTGGGCGTGCTCGGCAATACGTTGGGTAACGGTCGGCGGCAAGGCTGGCTGAGTTGCTCGACCAAGGCGGGGCACCAGGCCATCATGCTGACCACGTACAACGGCGATGGCTATCCCCTGTGCCCGACAAACTGGACCGCATCCGCCGTCACCTATTGGGAAGACGTTGGCGCCGGTTACCAGTCCACCATTTGCGTGCGCAAGGACATTTAGGCGATCGACGATGAGCCTTGCCCTTCCCCCCGACCTGCCCCCCGCCTGCCTGTTCCAGGCCGCCGCGGACTACCAGGTCCCGCCCGCCGTGCTGTACGCCATCCGCAAGGTGGAGGGCGGCACGCTGGGCAAATCCAACCCCAATACCAACGGCACCCGTGACTATGGCCCGATGCAGATCAACACAGTCTGGATCAAGCGCTTCCAGCAAAACGAAAACCTGACCGCCGAAGTGGTGGCCAGCCAACCCTGCATCGCCATCCGCAGCGCCGCCTACGTGCTGCGCTTCGAACTGAACCGCACCGGTGCCGACTTTTGGCGCGGCGTGGGCAACTACCACAGCAAGACGCCGGAACGGAACCAGGCCTACCGGCAAAAGGTGTACCAGCACGCCCTGCGCTATGACCAGCACCTGCGCAGCATTGGCTGGATCGACTGAAAACGGATAACTGATGCATCCGCGCCACAGGCCGCACCTGTCCACCGGGCGTTCAGCGGGTGGGCCAATCATTTTCGTCGAGTGTAAGGAACCGTAATTGTCTTCTTGTTACTAATCGCGAGTCCTCCAGTCGGCTTTGCCAGCAGGCAGGCGCTTCAGGCCAGGGACCGGGGATACGGCGAACAAGACAAGTACGGGGAACACCATGGGCACGCTCGACGGCCTTCTGCGCATCAAGCAGTTCAGGGAGGGGAAGGCCGAGCGCGAGCTGGTCCGGGCCCGGCTGGTGCTGGAAGAAGCCAGCGCCGCAACCGAACGCGCCCGCGACGACCTGCGCAATTACGAAGAACAGTGCCGGCAGCGCGAACAGGCGCTGTACCAGGACCTGATGTCGCGCGTGGTGCACAAATCCGACCTCGATGACGTCGAACTCGACATCAAGCTGATGCGCGAGCAAATCCCCACCTACCAAAAAGCAATCGACGAAGCCGTCGCGGCCGAAGAGCAGGCCCGGCAGGGCCTGGCCCAGGCGCGACTGGCGCACCAGGACGCAATCCGCATGCGTGAAAAATTCACCGAACTGGTCAGCATCGAAACCGCGGAGCAGGTGCAGGAAGCGCTGCGCGTTGAAGACAACGAGATGGAAGAAGTCCGCGTCGGCGGCAATCCCGCCATGCAGGCTGAGGAGGCTGCCGCATGAGCGCCGGCCGCAGCAAGGTTGACCTTGGACTGGTCGCAATGCAGGTCGGCGAAGGCCGCGCGCCGCAGGCGCAGCCCGAACGCATCGATGCTCGTGTGGATGACGTGGCGCGCCTGGCGGCGCTGCTTGAGCGTCCGCGTTCACCCGGCCAGCAGGGCCAGTCGCGCGAACATGCCGCCGCCATGCAAACAATCGTGCCGGTGGACGCAGGCACCGCAAGCCTGGCGCGCCAATTGGGCGAATTGATCGGAAGGCTGTGGGTTGGCAACGGTTCACGTTCAGAACGCGAAGTGCGGGCCAGGCTGGATGACGCGATCCTGCCCGAAACCTGGCTGCGCATGGTGGAAGTGGGTGGCCGCCTGCAGATTGAACTGAGCACCGGCCGTGCCGATGTGCATGAATGGCTGCGCACGAACATTGGACGGCTGGCGGAAGAAATCGGGCAACGCCTGAAGCGGCCGCTGCGCGTCTTGGCCGTGGGCAGCGACGCGATGACCAGGGCCAGCCTCGACTGGCCGGAAGGAAGGCAGCATGACTAAAGGCCTGCAGTTGCGCGGCGTGGGCACCGAAGAGCGCGATGCGCGCAATGCGATCGCCAATTTTCCCTGGCCAGTCAACTTCGACTGGCTCGGCGAACAATGGGAATTGTCGCTGCTGCCGATGCAGGAAGAGCCGCGTGCCGGCCGCTTCCAGGTAGATGCCGACTGGGGCGGGGCACGCGTGCTGCTGCGTGCCGACAGCGCCTGGATCGAGCAGGTCGCGCAAACCATGTTGAAGCAAGCCACGCTGGCCGCCCTGCCCGTGAGCGTGGTGCTGCCCGTGCTGGAGGCCGCCTTTGGCGCAGCCAGCGAGCAAGTCGAGGCCGGCACCGGGCGCCGCTTGCGCATCACCGGCGCCGGCACGGCTGCCATCGACCTCTCCGGCTTGCGGTCTTGCCAATGGCGGCTGCGCTGCAACGGGCGTGAAGTCAGCGGCGAGCTGTGGCTGGACCGGATGGCAATGCAGATCCTCGCTGCGCGGCTGCAGGTCGCGCCTGCTGCGCGCCTGGTGCCGGGCTGGGAAGGCTTGCAGGTGCCGGTGCGCTTTTGCGTGGGCTGGGTGGACCTGGCTGCCAGTGCACTGGCGCGCACCCGCGTGCGCGACGTCATCCTGCTGGATGAATGCTGGTTGCAAGACAAGGAAGGCTTGTTTGTGGAAATCGGCGCTGGCATCGGGTTTCGCGCCGTGCTGCTGGAAAAATCAATCAGGGTCACACAGACGCTTGGGGAAATCATGCAAGACAATGAAGACGATTACGGCGGCGGCGCCGGTGCACTGGACGATATTCCAGTGCGCCTGACATTCGACCTGGGCCAGCGCTCGCTGGCGCTGGCTGAACTGCAGCGGCTCGCCCCTGGTTATACCTTCGACCTGGGGCGCGACGTGCGCCGCGCCGTGACGGTTCGCGCCAACGGCATGGCAATCGGCGAAGGCGAACTGGTTGAAGTCGATGGCCGCATCGGCGTAGCGGTGCTGAGCCTGCGCCCGCCCGAGCGCGCAGTCCTGTCCGGCCACCAGGCCGGCCAGTCTGGGGTGCTGGAAGCACCGGCGCGCTCTGGTGGCGGCAACAGCAGTGCTCGCGGCTTGTCCAACGGCCCGGATTCGCATGCGGCTGCTGAAGCACAGCGTTTCGCCGGCGCAGCAGCTGGTGCTTACGCCGGGCGCAACGCGCAGGTCAACGGCCGCACTGCACAAGCCGCCTTCGACCACGACGATGATGGCGAGGACGACGATTACGAGGATGAGGACGGCCAGGACGATGCGGACCTTCCTCGTGGGCATGAAGGCGATGAAGGCGATGAGCGCACGCGCCCGCCCCGCCGCGCCAGCCAGGCAAGCCGCTACCTGGCACAGGACCAGGAAGCCGATGACGTTGACGCAGGCGATGATGGCGACGACTACGACGACGAGCCAGACGATGGGGACGACGACGCTTACGACGACGAAGACGACGGCGATGAAGACGATCGCGACGAAATCCGGGACGAGGGCGATGCCGGTGAACGCGATGGCCGCGGTCGCAGCCACACTTATCGCGCCGCCGCGGACGACGGCGATGATGAAGGCGACGAAGACGACGAGGACGACAACGACGACGAGGATCACGACGCTCTCGACCAAGCCGACGATGAAGATGACTACGACGGCTACGACGAGGATGATGAGGATGACGACGATGATGAAGGCGGCGTCGATGAAGACGATTACGACGCCGACGACGCCGACGCCGAGCGCTACGACGACGGCCAGCGCAGGGAGGTGCATCACGACCAGCAATTCGACGAAGCGCCGCGCCGTCGCCCGCAACAGCGTGCCGACGAAGCACGTCAACCCGACGCCACCAGCCGCTACGCCAACGCTCACCCGGCGCCAGGTCGTACTGAACCTGCAGCGCCAACGCGCAACATGGCGCCACCCAACCGGCGCGAGGCTGCCGGCGTAGCCGCCAAACCTGCCCCTGCACCCGCTACCCGGCCCGAGCGCGTTCAGCCTGCGCCGGCCCGTTTGCAGGCGGCACAAGGCCGCGATCCTTATGCCGCACGGCCGCCAGCCAGGCGCAGCGAAGCTGAACGCAATCCACCGCGTGAAGCCGCGCCGGCACAGAAATCGCGCGTGCTTCCAGCCACCGATCCGCGCCGCATGCGCAGCAACGGCCGTAAGGATTAGCGATGCGCACCTCAGACCCGATCGTCCTGGCGATGGTGCTGGGACTGATGGCGCTGCTGCCCATCATCCTGGTCACCACGACGTCGTTCCTTAAAATCGCGATTGTCCTGTCGCTGGTGCGCAATGCGCTGGGCGTGCAGCAGGCGCCGCCCAACATGGCCATCTACGGCCTGGCCCTGCTGCTCACCGTCTACGTGATGGCGCCGGTGGCAATGGAAATGTCCGAGGCCGTTACCGAAAATGCCAATGCAGCCAGCACCGTGCAAAGCGTGGTCAGCGACGTCAGGAAAGGCGCCGAACCACTGCGCAAATGGATGCTCGCCAACAGCAAAGTCGAACAGCGCGATTTCTTCCTCGGCAATGCCAAACGGCTGTGGCCGCCCCGGCTCGGGGCCGATGCCAAGACTGACGACTTCCTGATCGTGGCGCCGGCTTTCGTGGTGTCCGAACTGACCGCGGCCTTCCAGATCGGTTTCCTGCTCTACCTGCCGTTCGTGGTGATCGACCTGATCGTCTCCAACATCCTGATGGCGATGGGCATGATGATGGTGTCGCCAGTCACGATTTCGCTGCCCCTGAAGCTGTTCCTGTTCGTGATGGTGGACGGCTGGTCGCGCCTGCTGCACGGCCTGGTCACGACCTACATCCAATAGGACATCGCGCACATGCAATCCGCCGACCTCGTTTCGCTGATCATGCAGGGCCTGATCCTGACGCTGTGGCTGTCGATGCCCACGATCCTGGTTGCCTCCATCGTCGGCACCCTGTTCAGCCTGCTGCAGGCGCTGACCCAGATCCAGGAGCAAACCTTGTCAGCCGCGGTCAAGCTGATTTCAGTGGGCGCGGTACTGTACCTGACCGGGCGCTGGATGGGCGGTGAACTGTACAACTACACGTTGTCGCTGTTCGACTCTTTCCCGCTGCTGGTGCGTTGACATGGCCACAATGAACGCGTTCGACTGGGCCATGCCGCAACTGACCGCGTTCACCTACACCCTGCCGCGCCTGCTGGCGATGTTTTCCGTGCTGCCCATGTTCAACCGCCAGGCCTTGCCCGGCATCCTGCGCATGGGCGTGGCCGGCGCGCTTGCCATTTTCCTGCTGCCGATGATGCTGGAGCCGGCGGCCGCCCAGGAGCGCTCGCTTGGCACCGTGCTGGCCATCGTGCTGAAGGAAGGATTGATTGGCTTGGCCATGGGTTTCCTGTTTGCCTTGCCGCTGTGGGCCTTCGAAGCGATGGGCGCGATGATAGACAACCAGCGCGGCGCCAGCGTTGCCGACACCATTAGCCCGCTGACGGGCCATGACACATCGCCGCTGGGCGACCTGTTCAGCCAGGCCATGGTGGTTTACCTGATCGTCAGCGGCGGCTTCCTGCTGATCCTGGGCGCGGTGTACGACAGTTTCCTGGTATGGCCCGTGTTTGATTTCTGGCCTGCGCTCAATGAACCGATGGTCGGCTTCCTGCTGTCGCAATTCGACCGCCTGATGCGCCTGGCCGTGCTTTACGGCGCGCCCGTCATCATCGCCATGTTCATGGCGGAACTGGGGCTGGCCATCGTCAGCCGCTTTGCGCCGCAGATGCAAGTGTTCTTCCTCGCCATGCCAATCAAGAGCGGGCTGGCGATGCTGATGTTCGCGCTGTACGCGCAATTGCTGTTTCATTACTCGAACGACATCTGGCTTGACATCGGCAATGACGTCTTGCGCGACATGACGAACATCATCGGGGTCGGCAAGAAATGAGCAGCGAAAAGACAGAGCAGCCGACGCACCAGAAGATCAAGAAGGCGCGTGAAGAGGGCCAGGTCGCAAAAAGCCGCGACTTCACCCAGACCCTGCTGATGGGCGCGCTGCTGGGCTACACCGTGGCCAATGGCCCGGCCATCGTCAGTGCGTTTTCCAGCATCTGGGTGCTGGCCGGCAGCCTGTACGGCACCGAGTTCCGCACTGGCGTGTCGCTGCTGCTGACGCATTCGCTCGACGTGCTGGTTATGCAGTTGTTGCCCTACCTGTTGATCGTGCTGGTCGTCGGCATCGGCGGTGAAATGGCGCAGACCGGGGTGCTGTTCGCTTTCAAGGCCCTGAAGCCGAAAGGGGACAAGCTCAATCCGGTGTCCAACCTGAAGCAGATGTTTTCCATGAAGAGCCTGGTCGAATTCATCAAGAACATATTGAAAGTGATTTTCCTGTCGGTGCTGGTGGCGATCGTGATCCGCGACGCGATCAACGACATGAGCAAGATTCCCGCGGTGGGCATTGCCGGCGCCGGCGTAGCGATGGTGGAAATGCTGAAGAAGATGACGATCTACACCTTCATCGGCTTCGGTGCCATTGCGCTGGCCGACCTGGTCTGGCAGCGCAAGCAATACATCAAGGGCTTGATGATGTCGATGGAAGAGATCAAGCAGGAATACAAGCAGATGGAAGGCGACCCGCATGTGAAGAGCCACCGCAAGGAAACGGCGCGCGACATTGTGTTCGGCGACGATCCTGCGCCGGCCAAGACGCGCAATGCGACGGCCGTCATCACCAACCCGACCCACCTGGCGGTCGCCATCCGTTACGAGCAGGATGTGACGCCGCTGCCGATCGTGATCGCCAAAGGCGCCGACGCAGTCGCATTCAGGATGATCGAGGTAGCCCGGGCCTGCAACATACCGGTGCTGCAAAACGTGCCACTGGCGCGCGCCATGACGGCCCGCGCCGAAGTCGACCAGTACATACCGAGTGAATTCGTGGAACCGGTGGCAGAAGTGCTGCTGATCATCAAGCGCATGGCCGCTGAGCGCGGGGAGGGCTGGCAATGAAGCATGCTGCACTGGCCGCCTGGATGCGCAGCCGCGACCTCAAGCCGGGCGCGCCTCGCCCCGATGGCGCCACGCTGCTGGTATTCGACAACAGCATCCGCGTGCTATGCCATCCGGCCAGCCGTGGCGACGTGGTGTTCGAGTACAAATTGTTCGAATTGCCGGCATCCCGGCGCGAGCAGGAAGAGCTGCTGGAACAAGTTGCCGGCCTGGCTTACTCAAGGCTGGCGGCACAGCAGGAAACGCTGGTGCTGGCCAGCGACGCGCCGGTCCTGCTGCTGCAGCAACGCGTCGGCGCTGGCGCCAGCCAGCGTGAGTTCGAAGCCGCACTGGAAAATTTCCTTAATGCGATTGACGATTGGCGGCGCTTGTTGGATCTCGCGCCACACGGGGGGGGATGAGCATGCAGCGTTTATGGAATGCCGTGCGCAGGCGCTGGCTTTTGGCCGCGCGTTGCGCTTGCGTGCTGGCTTTTGCCGGCATGGGCCAGGCCAGCGTCCATGCTGCCGTGCCGCCCTGGCCCGAAAGCAGTTTCACCTATATTGCGGCGAACCAGAAATTGCCCGATGTGCTGGGGCGACTGGCGCGCACCTTCGGCATTGATTTGCAGATGACCCCGGCGGTTCGCGCCAGCAATGTCGTGGTCAATGGCCGTATCACCACCGCCACGCCAAGCGAATTCCTGAACCAGCTGGGCGGCGCCTATGGCTTGTCGTGGTATTACCAGAACGGGACGCTGTTCATCAGCCGCAGCAGCGAACAATCAACGCAGGCCGTGGTGCCGCCGGGTTTTAGCCCGGGCGCGCTCCGGAAAGCGCTGACCGAGTTGGGCGTGGTGGAAACCAAATTCGGCTGGGGTGAAGTGCCGGACCGCGGCATCGTGCTGGTTTCGGGCCCGGCCACCTATGTCAACATGGTGGCCAAGACGGTTGCCGACTTGCCGGCTGCGCCGCCTGACCAGCAGCTGCATGTGTTCAAGTTGCGCCATGCGTCTGCAGAGGACCGCGTCGTCACCTATCGCGACAAGCAGATCACAACCCTGGGCGTGGCCAATATCCTGCGCTCCATCATCGGCGCCAACTTGCCGCGCCAGGTGGCGGGCAGCACCAGCACCCAGCTGATGGAGCTTGCTGCACCCTTGCGCTCCCAGTACGCGGGCCGGCCGGATGCTGCTTCCATGCCGCCTCCACCAGGCGCCGGCATGCCGCCCGGTATGCCGCCCGGTGCGCGACCCGATGTCGTGGGCAGCCCTTATGGCGCGCCCAGCCTGTCATCGCTGTCCAATGTGCCGCTGCGCGGCGTGATCCAGACCGACACCCGGCTCAACGCCATCATCGTCAAGGACAAGCCGGAAAACGTGGCGGTGTACCGCCAGCTGATCGAGCTGCTGGACGTGCCAAGCGAGCTGATCGAGATCGAAGCCATGATCGTTGACGTCAACCTGCAAAAGATTACCGACCTTGGCATCGACTGGAGCGTGCGCCGCGGTAATGTTGGCGCCGCCCTCGGCGCCGGCGGCGCCGTTGCCGCCTTTGCCTCGGGCGGCGCGTCCGCCGTCATCGGCAATGCCGCCAGCTCGCTATTGGCGCGGATCCGCGCGCTGGAAGGAGAGGGCAGTGCCCGCGTCGTGTCGCGGCCATCCATACTGACCATCGACAACCTCGGCGCCCTGATCGATTTGTCTGAAACGTTCTACATCCAGACACCCGGCTCCACTACCGATATCGGTCCTGGCGTGACCGCAGTATCGGTCGGCGTCACGCTGAAAGTGACGCCGCGCGTAATCGCCGACAGCAGTGGCGGCAAGGCAGTGCAACTGGTGGTTGATATCGAAGATGGCGCGATCCAGGATTACCGGGTCGGCATCCTGCCCACCGTGCGCCGCACCACCATCGGCACCCAGGCCGTGATTGGTGAGCGCGAAAGCCTGCTGGTGGGCGGCTTCAACGCCACCCGCGAGCGCTCTTCCCGCGACGGGGTGCCGGGCCTGAGCAATGTGCCGCTACTGGGCGGCCTTTTCAGCCGCCAGACCAATATCGATGAACGCATGGAGCGACTGTTCCTGATCACCCCCCGGATCGTGGCCTCGCCCGTACGCTGAGGAAAACCGATGACTGCCAATTCCCTTTACAACAACAAGCGCAAGGCCAGCGCCGCCAAGCCCGCCGCGGCAAAGGAAAGCCCGCCGCGCAAGCCAGCCACCACGGCGCCAGCGCGGCTGGTCAATGCATTGACTTGCGATGCGCTGGCCGAAACCATCATCCATTACTGGCGCCACGGGCTGCACAATGGCACGCTTGATGCGCAGCACGCGCTCGACATCATCGACTTGATGCCGGGCCCGGGCGGCGCCCACGGCTACATGCTGCTGCAAGCCTTGCGCCGGCGCTTGCCACATGCCGGCTTGCCCGCCCTGCGCTGGCGTTACCTGCCGGTGCAATCCGAGCGCGCGCTGTTCCGTGAATGGCTGGACACACCAGAATGGCAGCAGGCGCAACGCGAAGAACGCATGATTCCCATGCTGTGGAATCCTGAGGCCGGCTTGCCCTGCCTGCTCGACCCGGCTGGACGCCGCGCCTGGAACCCGGCTAACCCAGCCGTGCTGCTGGCCCAGGAATTCCTGCCCGCCGGCCAGCAGCGCCTGTTTGCCGCGCACTACGGCAAGCTACTCGAAGCGCAGCTGGAAACCCTGCTGGCAGAGCTGAACCCGGACAGGAATCCCTGGCATCCGGCCGATCCGGCCAGCCTGTCGCCGGATCTTGCCGCCACACTGCAAGCGATGCTGCCGCGCTTTAACAGCGCGCCGCTCTGTTGGCCGCAGCGCGCAATGGACATGATCGAGCGCCTGACCAGCCTTGCCACGCGCGGCTGCCTGTTGCTGGCCACCGCGCACGGCGACGCCAGCGAAGCCGCACTGCGCTTGCGCAGCTTTGCGCAAGTGCTGGACGCTTGCCGCCAGGTGTCGCGCCCGCCTGTCAGTTTTGCCTTGCTCGAACAATACTTCCGCCGCCGCGGCGCGCAACTGGTGGCCACTTCCAGCGGCGTCGATGGCGCCTGCCTGCAAGCCGCAGCGCTGCCGCCGCAAGGCCAGGCCGTTGCTGGGGCCGCCGAAAACAAGGGCATTGCCAGCGTCATCCTGGACCCGGCCTGGGGCCGGCATGCGGCCTTGCTGCAGGCGATGCGCTCGCTGGCCGGCGGTGGTGAGCGCATGCCGCTGGCAGCGGCGCTGGCTCTGCTGCAATGCGCCGGCTGCGATCCGCAAGTCTTCAGCGCAGCTTTCCCGGCCCTGATTCCCGCATTCCAGGCGCAGGCACAGCAAGACCGGCGCGGCTGGGCCCAGGCCTTGCAGGCAGTGTGGTCCCAGCACTTGCCGCAAGAAGATTCGATCCTGCATCGCGAAGTGGCCGCTGTGGCCATGCGCATTGCCGAATGGGGTTTTGCACGCACCGTTCTCACGCGCGGCATGCAGGCGCTGGGCCGCAATGCCAGCGACCTGGGCTACCTGGCCTGGTGCGACCTGCGCACGGGGCGAAAGGTGGCGGCGCGCAAGCTGCTGGAAGAGGCGCTGGCCATCGATGGCGCGGACAAGATCGCAGGTGAAGTGCATGAGCGCATGCTGCAGCGCGTAGACCAGTCCGGTTCGCCGTGGCGGGTCACGATCGCTCATCCCACCTTGCCGCTGGTGCTGGAACCGCTCGACCAGTCGCATGCAGAGGCGCTGCTTCACCAGTACCGCGATCCGCAGATTGCCGTGATGACCGGCTTGCAGGCGCTGAACACGCTCGATGAAACGCGCAAATGGATTACCGAGCACAACCAGGAAGCCGGTCGCCAGCCTTATGCCGTCATGCATCATGACCACGGCCTCGTGGGCTATGTCTGCCTGTCCAACTCTGCACCGTCGACTTATTTCTGTTTCTGGGTCGGGGTCGATTTCCAGGGACGCGGTTGGTCGGGTCCGCTGGCCACGTTATTGTGCGACTTTGCCAGAAGCCAGGGTTACCGCCAATTCTTCACCTCGATCTACGATGACAACACGCGCTCGATTCGCTCACTGGCGCGGGTCGGTTTCCGGCCGCTGTCCTTGCGCGCCCTGGCGCCAGACAACGACCGCTGCTTCTACTACTGGTGCGATCCGGATGTGAGCGAAGCAGCTGCCACCGCCGAGCTGGTGGCCTACCACGTGCGCGAAAAACTTCCGCTGCGCTTCCCCGGCATGGAAGCCGAGCCAGTGCTCGAGGCCGAAACCGCGCCGGGCCCGGCCTGAACCGGGGCGCCCGCCGTGATCGATCCTCTTGGTGAACAACGCGCCCTGGAGCGCAAGCGCGAACAAGAGCGCGTGCGACTGCGTCACAGGCGTGAGGACGACGGGCGCAAACTGACCGCGCTGGCTGCACTGCGCACGCGTGCCGCGGCGCAAGTGCCGGCGTCGGTGAAATCACTGCTGCAGGCCCGCCCGGCCTTGCTGCCGGGACCAGGCTTGCGCGGCGGATCAGAGCCGGTCGAAGTTGTTGAGCCGCGCGAAGCCGGCCTGCCCGACGCCTTGGCCCGTGCCCTATGCGCCAAGGCGGTGCGGGAAGGTCGCATCACGCTGCCACGCCTGGCGGTGCCGGCCGAAACGCCTGTCACCGCAGCCAAAGCTGCGCGCGCGCTGCTGGACAGCCGCAAGCGCCGTGAGACCCTGGGTGCGACACTGGCCGCTGCCCGGGCCGAAGCCGGCAAGGCGGCCAGTGTGCGCGCGGCAGCAAGCAGGGCAGCGGCAAAAGGCAGGGGACAAGCGCAAGCCGAAAGCAACCGCGACCGGCAGGAAGCTGAAGCGGACCATGCCGTGGCGCGCGACAACGACGCATTCCACCAGGGCGCCGTCACCATCCGCGCTGCCAGCGCAGCTAATGGTCACTGGATGAGCCTGCTCTGGCCCGATCCCGCCCACCTGCTGCAGGAAGGCAGGGAATCTGATTTGCAGCATGTGATCCGGCAGATCCGCGAACGGGTGCAAGGCCTGGTCATTGGGCCCAACGCAGGCAAGCCGCGCGTGTCGCGCGCCGAACCGGTGGATTGCACCGGCGCCGTTGCGGGCGCAGATTCACGAACCCATGCCAGCGCCGCAGAAAAAGCACGCCGCCGCGGCGAATCTTCCCACAAGGCAGTAAGGGCGAAGCATGTCGCCGCAGCCAGTTACCAGCGCGCCACGCAAGCAGCCAACAGCGAGCAGGCCCGGCACAAGCAAGCACAGGCATTGGAATCCCTGGCCCGTAATGCGGGCCGGTCCAGCGTTGCAAAGCCGGCCGATGAGGAATCCGTGGCGCTGCCGCCGGGACGCTTGCACTACCTGGTTTCCTTTCTTGCTGCCGATGCGCGCCATGATGGGCGCGCTACGCAATTGCGCGACGCGCTGCTTGCGCTGGACCAGGCGCTGCAGGCAGAGCGTGGCCAGGCCACGGCTCGCTCCGGCGGAAATGAAGCGACCCAGGCCGCAATCGGAAAGGAGAGAACGCAATCGCAAGACAGGGAAGATATCGACGTGGCCGAAGCTATGGAAAGGGAAGAAGAGCAGCAGTGGGCGCATGAATTTGACCAGCTGGCCGACGCCTTGTCGGGCGAGCTGGGACCGGCGCAACAGCAGGCGGCGCTGCAAGCCAGCTTCGGCGCCAATGCCGTTCCCACCCCCGGGTCGAATATTGCGCCTGGCAGCGCGCTTCAGTCGTCGGCCGTGCGCACCGAGCGCAAAGCCCGGCAGTTCCAGCAATTGGCGGCTGAACGCTTCGATGCCGGGCGCGCCAGCGAAATCAGCGATGCCATTGCGGCTGAATGCAAGCGCATGGCACAGCGGAACGATGAAGAGCGCCGCGCGCAGCCGGATACGCGCCCGGACACGCGTGAAGCAAGCACCGGCACCAGCGACACGGTATTCCACCGCCAGGTGCAATCGCTTTGAGCCGTGCTTCGCGCCAGCGGCCAAAGCTGGCGCGGAACCCGCCTGGGCTTGTGGTTACCAAGCACGCGACCCGGGTCCAGGCTCGCGCCGAGGATTCAAGCCCTTCAGCGATATAAGCACGACCGAACAGTCACTCGACATTCGCAAGGAACCACAGGCAGAACCCAAGAACCGCGCTAATAAATTCGCGGAAACCAAATCTTGCGGAACCTACGGTCGTGATGCGTTACGCAGTGAGCAGCGCGAGCGCGACTTTGAGGGGGGGTCGTTTTGCTCACAACAGGCGCCCCATCCCGCCTCAACCTATTCAACCGGAGGATTCGTGACCGACACTTACCATTGGCGCAGGCGTTTCATTGACCTGGTCGAAGACGTCTTCCGCGACCTCGGCTTTCCGCCGCCCGCCATGACGCATGACCCGGCCCAGCCGCTGGCCATGGAGATTGAGGTCGAAGGCATTTCGTTCGAGGTGGTGCACACCCCGGACCAGCGGCCCGATCACTTGCTCATCGAATGCAATTTCGGCCAGCCGCCGCAAGAAAAGATCGTGCCGGTGCTGATGCGCCTGCTTGAAGTGAACCTCGTGATGGCGCGTGAGCACCAGGCTGCGTTTGGCGCAGATCCGCGCAGCAAGGCCGTCATCTTCACCAGCAGCGAGAAGCTCGACAGCACCACGGCCAGCGCGTTGATGGAAGAAATGCGTGCCTTGGCCAAGCGTGCAAAGGAATGGCGCGACACCCTGTACCTGGACGACCGGGATACCAGCGGCGCCGATTTTCAACAAGCGCTGGCCTGATGGCGGCGTTGGAACCAGATCAGGGGGTGATGTGACAGATGCAATGCAATCCCGGAACGTATTTTTCGCGATAGTCGACGACGTCTGCAAGGAACTGGGCTATCCGCCCCGCGCCAACCGGCCCGAGCTTGATGAAGTGGTGGCGATGGAAATGGACCTCGACGGTTTTCCTTTCGCTGTCGTGCACTCCCTCGTCACCGCCAGTGAGCGCGTGCTGATCGAATGCCGCTTTGGCCCGCTGCCCGGGGAAGACAAGGAAGCCGTGATGTATCGCCTGCTGCAGCTGAACTATGCGTTGGCAGATGCCGGTGAATCGATATTTGCAGTGGAAGCGGAAACCGGCGACGTGCTGTTCACCCGCACCTGTTTGCTCGCGAATGAAAGCGGTCGCAGCCTGTTGGGCAGCATGACCCAGATGAGCTGGCAAGCGCGGCAGTGGAATACGCACCGGTTCCTGGAACAAAAAGAAGAAATGTCGGCGGGAGTGCCGCTGAATTTTGGCGCGTTAGCTTAAATAAAAAGGTGAGGTGAAGAATCATGCCCCTGGATCTGATAAAGCTGCTGACACCGGTTGCACCTAAGGTGAGCATCCAGCAGAAGCAGGTGAAAGCCGCCGCGAAGGGTAAGGAACCGACACTTACTACGCGCGAAAAGAAATATTTGAAAAGGCAGGAGCTGGTTGAGATCCATGAGCGGCTGGACGGGATGCTAGGCAATATTGCGAAGTTATCCGGTGAGCTGTCGGACAATGTGCGCGAATTGAGCTATCAGTTCACGGATGTCGCAGCTCGAGATGAGCTTCAGAAGTGCACGAAAGGTTTGGACAAGTGCGTGATCGAGACTTTGGAGAGTCTCGCCAGGGGTTATCCCGATGTTGTCACGAGACTCAGACAAGGCGCGAATATTTTACGTAAAACAATCGCCACGGAGATTGAACTTGGCAATTCAGGAGGACACGTCCGCCCTCAATTCGCTGAAACGGTTGCCCTGGTCCGCCGCACTCGAGAGCAGGTCGCATGTATCGCTACGGAACCCGCCTTTCGGGTGCGGAGAACCAAAGACCAGACTCCAAAGGCCCTTTCGGAACGACCGCAGCCCAGACCGGATCGGCGTGCGCGTGACGAGGTGCGTGACGAGGTGCGTGAGGAAGTGCCTGAGGAAGTGCGTGGCGAGGTGCCTGAGGAAGTGCGTGACGAGGTGCCTGAGGAGGTGCGTCACGAGGTGCCTGGCAATGTGCGCGACGAGGCGCCTGGCGAAGTGGATGAGCCCGTATGGGTGCCTGATGCGTACGAGGGGCCGGGGCCGGCACCTGAAGCGGTGGCCGGGCATGGGCCAGAGGTGGAACTTCCGGATTCACAGGTCGCAGGCGATGAGGCAGGTCCCGTGCCGACACCTTCGCTGGCTGAAGTTCAAACCAGGTGCGATGCAGTGGCTACGGCGGCGAACGGTAACGGCGACCACGAAGTTCGCGGCTTGGCTATGAAGTTGAAAAGTCAGTCCGAGGCCGTCGCAAATCTTCCAGAGGCGGATCTTCGGCAACAAGCGACAAGCAGTTTGGCAAAGCAGTTGTCACTGATAGAGTTGAGGGCGTCGATTTGCGACCTTACTGAAAAGCCTGCGCTGAATTTTGCAGATGAACTTGCTGGAGACATCCTTCACCACGTGAGTGAAGGATTAGGCGCCGCTCCGCAACCGAATGCCGACCCAGAACTTGCCGCCAAGATTTCTCGGATTCAGGCCTTTTCCGCAGAGCGTGGTTCCGATTCGTGGGTTGTTGATTTGCAGCTGCAACGCACGTATGAAGCGATGGCTATTTTCGACGGTTTTTTGCTGAAGAACGCCTCTGGCAGCGCTGGGGATTTCACTCAAACACGAGTGAAATGCGTTAGGGCTCATTTAAAAACGTTGAACGACTTACTGACGCGCGCGGAAGACGCTGGTGTGCCTCGCGCAAGTTTGCTGTCCCCGTTGCGTATACCGTCAGAGTCGCAACTCGACACCGATCGATCCGACGAAAATCTCCAGCGGTTGGAACGACGCACTGCGGCAATCTGGCAACAAATACTTGAAAAATCGAACGCCTTAGTCCAACGCGCGCTGAAAGACCAGGTCAGCCATCTGAAATCCAAGCTCGAGGAAGGATTTCAAGCCCATGGAAGCGACGTCACTGCGGCATCCGCCGTTGCGGCTGCATTAACAGAGTTAGAGCAGCAAGTGCCTGAGCTAAATACTGTTAAAGAATTGACGAATGGGGTGCGGGAGATGCTGGCAGGAACTGTTTCTACCGAGCAATATAAGCTTGATGTTTTGCTCGGCGCCAACTAAGTAATTTAATAGCGGTCAGTAAGGCCGCCATTCAATTCGCTGTTGCGGCACCCTACGCCGCGGCCATCCTTGGCTGGCCCCGGCGTAGCATTTTGTGCGCAGGCTTTGGATGTCAACCGGCCCGCTTGCCCACTGCTCAAACACCCACTTTCACCCGAGTTCCCTCCCCATTGTTAGGACACCCTAATTTTTCTGTGTGGCCATTGTTGCCTATTCAATAATCCATCCCAGTCAATACCAAGAATTAGGTAGGCAGGCAGATAAGGCTCTCCGCGCAGCACCGGGAAAAGAGCCAGAACCAGCCTCCGGGAAGGGTTAAACGACGCAACACTTCTGCGTCAGCCTTGCTTCCCCTACCTGCGACTGGTCAACCTGGGGTGGAATGCAATGGTGTCGTGCCTGATTCGCCTGTCCCTGCAAGCTGCCGGCTCCCTTTGGTGGCCATGCGTCCCGCGGCATAACCGCAGTGCAGTCAAGCGTCTGCAGGGCCTCCATCCAGGCGTCAAACTCGCCCCAGTCCAGTCCCGCTTGTTCCCAATCCTGTCTTTCCTGCGGCGTCCGCCGCACCTCAAAAGCCTTTCCTTCCCCCTCATTTCCTTGCCCGCCCGGCCGATGCTGGCCGCGCCAGGGAATGACCGTCCTGCCTCACCAAGTTACTGACTGGAGTTTCGCCATGGCCGCCAATCCGCAAACCATCTGGAACAATGACGCCGTCGTCGCCAAGCGCAACGACACCATGCTCCAGGTGACGACGCCTTCCGGTTTCGGCACCGAGATGCAGGAAGTCGATTACAACGAATTGATGTCCGCGATGGACGAGGCGCGCAGCGCCAGCGACCAGGAACGACTCTTCCGCCAACTCTTCGCCCGCCACCAGGGCCGCCTGTACCGCTTCGTCATCCGCTATATCGACCATCCGGAAGATGCGGCCGATATCGCCCAGCAGGCTTTCGCCGAAGCGGCGCGCACAATCGGCACCTTCCGCGGCGACTCCAAACTTTCGACCTGGCTGTTCGGCATTGCCATGAACATGGTGCGCAATTACCTCAGCCGCGCGCCGCACCGCGTCTACAAGTTTGAAACCGAGGAATCGCTGGCCACTTTCGCGGCGCCCGACATGGATCCGGCCGAGCATGTGACCCAGATGCAGCTGCTGGAAATGCTGACCGAAGCAATGGCCGAACTACCGCCGGAAATGAGCGAAGTGTTGACCCTGGTCGCTGTAGATGAAATTTCTTACCAGGATGCGGCCCGTATCCTTGATATTCCCCTGGGCACCGTACGCAGCCGTGTATCCCGTGCCCGCACCGTCCTGCGCGAACATTTCCGCAAGGCGGGCGTCACCATGCAATTCTAGACAGCACGCGGCCTAGCCGCTTTGGGTCTTTTAGCTTCCCGGCTGGGTCTTTTAGCATCCCGGCTCGCGGGGCGGGTCACCAAGCCGAGGTGCTGCAGGCGTCGTTTTGCATGCCTTGTGTCGCAGTTCAGCCTGAGCGGGCCGCCTTCCGTCGTCGCAGTTCAGCTAGTGCTGGCCGCCTTCCCTCAACCACGTTTCGCGAGCTGCATTTCAAAGCGCAAGCCAAACGGCATTTCCCGGGCCGCGTCCTGCAAGGCCGCCGGCGATCAGTATCACAAGTCACGGGGTTACTGCGCGAAGGCGCCCGGCAAGTGCCAGGCGCCGCGGGCTTATACCATCGTCCGGCGCTTTTCCAGGTCGGCCGTCAGCGCCCGTTGGTTACGTGGCCCGGGCAGAGTTTCAGCCCCAAGCCGGGGTGAGCCATCAAAGACCTTGGCCAGGGTTTCGCGCAACACTTCCACCTGTGCCGTCATGCTCGCTTCCACCGTGCCGATTTCCGATTCCACTGCGCAGGCGTCGAGCGCCAGCAGCCGGTCGCTCGTGACGTCGACATGGCTCATGCCGGGATACTTGCTCATCAGCTCGGCCAGGCGCGACTTCACCATGCCCAGTTGCGTCGGATGCACGCGCAAACGCAATTGCTTCTGGCTGCGCACCAGCGCCAGGCAACTGCGCACTGCTTCCAGCACGCGTTCCCGATCGTCGTAGCCGTTGACGATCTGGCGCATCGCGCTCATCACCAGTTCCACCATCTCGCCCTCTACGCGGGCAAAATATTCCACCGTGTTGTTGACCAGTTCCATCATCTTGCGCGACTGCTCAAGGCGCGCGCGTTCATTGCCTTCCTCATAGCCGCGCCTTTGCTCGGCCAGATAGGCGGCCTTGGCGCGGTCAATGATTGCGTCATGCCGGCGCACAGCCTGGTCCACTGCTTCCCGGGCTTCGCAAAACGCCCAGAAATCGCTGCCCTTGATGACCTTGTCCTGCGGTTCAGGACAGCTCAGGCCGCTTTCGGCGCGAACGATGAACACCATTTCTTCTCCAGTGTTGAGAGTACCGCCCAGGCCAGGGGCCCGGCGCGTTTGCTACGTACGCGGGGTGGCTTGCTGGTGACGGGATATTTCAGCCGCGCCCGCACCAGCAGTTCTTCTGGCACATCAGACAGCGCAGCGTCCAGCCAGCCCCATCCCAGGTCCTCGGGTGTGTGACGCGCCAGGCTTGCAGGTTCCAGAGCGGGCACCGGCAGCAGGGCGCCCGCCGTCATCGCAAATCGATAAAGTTCGGGCCCTAGCGTGGATTTCCAGCGCAGCACCTCGTCGCGTGCCATCGCCTTGCGGGCTTCGGGTCCGACCAGGGCCGCGCCCACGTGGCGGGCCACGCGCAGCAGCCGCTCATGGTCCAGCAAAAGCAGCGGCCAGTGCCGCAGGCTGGCGTCGAAATTCGTTTTGTCGCCGAATTTGAGCTGGCCCAGCACCAGGTCGGACAATGCGCTGCGTGCGCGCGGCGCTTCCCACAGTTCTGGCGACGGCACCGCCGGCAAGAAACGCTCGCGCTGGCTTGGATGCAGGTAGGCTGCCGGCGCATAGTTGAATTCGTACAGCAGGTTGAATAGCCGCGGGTCGCCCGTAATTAACTCCGCGGACGGCGCTGCGGCCGCGATCTCAGTGCCTGACATGACAAGTGGGTCCTCCATCATGCCTCCCCGGTCACCGTGGCAGGGGCGGGCGTGGCCTGCTTGCCGGGCAGTCGCACTGGCAGGCGTACCGGCTTGCCCCACAGCCGCCAGGCCAGCGCGCCGGCAGCGGCCAGTGCCACTACCAGCATTCCGGCCAGCGCGGCCAGCATCCATTGCAAGGATGAGGCCGACTGATTGGGCACGGTCACGCCCCATACCTTGGTGTTGCTGGCTGCAGCCACGTCGGCCGGTTTTTGTCCCGCCATCAGCAGCACGACCGAAACCCGCTCCGCGACCAGGCCCGGTATGCTGTTGGAGACCAGGCGCTTCACCTGCGGCACCGACTCGTCAAGGTTGAAGCCGCGCTTGTGCTTGATGAAGACTGCCGCCGAGGAGGGCATGGCCGGATCCCCGCCGCTGCTGCGCTCGGGCAGCACCACATGCACGCGGGCACGCACCACGCCATCGATCTGGTTGATCGTGGCCGACAATTCCTGCGACAAGGCCCAGAGATAACGGGCGCGTTCTTCCAGCGGCGAAGAAATCATGCCCTCCTTGCGGAATACCTCGCCCATCTTGGCGAAGCGCTCACGCGGCAAGCCTTCGGTGCGCATGACGGAAATTGCGCGCGCCACCTGGGATTGCTCCACCATCAGCTTGACCATGCCTTCCTTGCCCGCCACCTTGGTGGCGCGGACATTGGCATCGAGCAGGGCCGACAGCACTTCATTGCCTTCGGGTTCGGCGATATCGGAAACCAGTTCCACCTGGCCGCCGCAAGCGGCCACCAGCGTTACCAGCAAAACGGCGGAAGCGGCATGCTGGGCGCGCCGGGCCAGCATGCGCGAATTGAGCTTGAACGTGTTCATCACAGTTTGGTCAGCTGGTCCACCGTGCCGGTGAATTTGCCGATCATTTTGCCGACGATTTCCACTTCGACCGTGTGCTCGGCCAATTCCATTTGCAAGGCCATCATCTTGAACACCGACTTGCTGTCTGGCTTGCCCTCCGCCTGGTCCATGACGGCTTCCGAAACTTTGAGTTTGTGCTCGCGGTAGTCGCTAGAAATGCTTTCCAGCTGACGCAGTATCGCGTCGCCCAGCGTAGCCGGTGGTCCGGTTCTCTCGGGCTGCTGAATGGCCCGGGCCGCGCCGCCGCCGTCTTCGCCCAGCAATTCGCGCAAGCGCTTGCTGCTGGCCTCGACATCGCTGTCAACGACCAGGTCGTCCTGGCCCGGACCTGCTTCGTTCAGCTTACTGCTGAGCGACTCCACTGCTGCTGCGACTTCCATGACTTGCTCCCCTTCCCTCGACTGAAACTTGGCCGGTCTGCTGCTGCGCGCCTGCCGTGCGCGTTGCCATGCTGCCCACCGGTAAAGCGCTCTTTTTGCTCGCCATTGCCTCGGCCATGCGCCGTGCGGGCGAGGCGGGGCCGGGCTGTTCCAGCAGGCTGGTGGCGATCCTGCCGGCCTCCGCATGCCGTCCAGCCAGCGACAGGGCGAGGGCCATGATTGCCAGGATTTCCTCGTCGCCCGGCCGGGCCCGCAAGCCTTCTTCCTGCAACAGGCGCGCTGCTTCCATATGTGCGCCCGTGCCCATGCGGGCCAGCGCCAGGCCGATATAAACAAAAGATTCGGCAGGACGAAATACGCGTAAGCCTTCAAAAATAGCTTTTGCATCGCCAGCCTGGCCCAGGTTGGCAGCCATCATGCCAACCTCTGCCAGCAGGCGGATTTCGTCCGGCGCCAGCACGGCGGCGATGGCCCGGCTTGAGCCAGCCAGGATCATGCCTGCGCCGCCAACGCCAGCCAGCCTTCGGCACGATCAATCAAGCCGCGGTATTTCTCCTGGCCTTTCGCGAGTTTTTCCACTTCCTTCATCAGCGCGATCGCAGGTTCCGTACGGCTGCAGGCGAACAGGCATTCGGCGGCATGCAGCAGCGGCTCCGGGTTGTCGCGCTCCAGCAGACTGGCCGCGCTCAAGGCTTTCAGCGCGGCGTCGTACTGGTGCTGCATCTTCAGCGACAGCGCATGCGCCAGCAGGTAGCGGTATTCCATCGGCCGGTGATGGCGCAGGAACTTGAAGAAATGGCTGGCCCGTTCATAGTTTCCCTGCCGGTACAGTTGCATGCCAACGGTATAGAAGCCGTTGCATTTTTCAGCGGTCAGGTGGCGCGAAGCATCGCGCGCATCGAGCAGGCGGCGTATTGCCTGCAGTTCGTCAGTGCTTAATTGCGGCAAGGCCCAGGCGGACATTTTGTTGACTCCCTTGATGCGTCGCTCAAATGTTGTGGTAGATGGTGCTGGTGGTGCTGTTGATCTCCTGCATCGTGTTTTTCACTTCGCTGGAGGCTTTGCTCATGTCGTCTTCGGCCTTGTTGACAGCGCCGCGCAACGCTTCGGCAGAGCGGTTGCGCAAGTCTTTCATGCCGTCGATCATGCGCATCAGGGCTTCGAGCTTTTTGGCTTTGTAGTCTTCCTGTGCGCCGACAAACTGGGTACCGGCATTGCCCGCCTGGCCGCCGGACTTGATCAGGTCGCCAGCCGCATCCCACAGGCGGGTCAGGTTGTCGATTCTCTTGGTCGAGGCATCGATCACTGCAAGTCCTGACTGCGCAATGCCGATCGCCGAGTCGACCAGCTTGATCGTGGTATTGGTGGCTCGAAGTTCGTGTTTAAGGGCGGCTTTTTTCACCGGATCCGTTTCCGCGGCGATGTCGGCGTTCAGGCGCGTCTTTGTCTTTTGCAGGCCATCCTTAATCTTGCTCAGGTTGTCGATCTTGTCGTGGAACGGCTTGGCCAGGTCGCGGTTAGCGGCCAGTTTGTTCTTGCCCAGGTTTCCCGCGACGGTTCCCACGCCGGCACCCACCATGCCTGCCAGGCCGCTGGCCATCTGGCCGCCTGCTTCGGCCATGCGGGAGTTGTAGTTGCTTTGCGCTTGCTCCAGCGCCTTGTTGTAGACGTTCTGGATATCGGCGGCATCCATTTCCAGGTACATGGCCAAGGCCTCGATCTGGCTGTGGCTGAATTCTTCCTGGTTCTGGAACAGCAGCATCATCAATTCAAAGATGTCGACTTCCGCGAACTCATAATCTTCATCGCTGGTTGACGTATCGACCCCGCCCGTGTCCGGATCCTGCGGGCCGGGCACGTTCTTGGCCGGGTCATAGCGCACCGGCAGGATGCTATGGATGTGATAAGGCGCATTCGTCGCGTTCGCTCCCGCACCTTCGGTGTTAACGGGGGGGAGGGGCAAGCTTGTGCCGCCGCTGCCGACGCCGCCCACACCACCGTTTTCGAAAGTCCATTTTTTCATCTTGATCATGTTTTTCTCCCTGGTCAGGCTGCGGGCGCAGCGATTGCCATTGCTGCGGCCTCGGCCTGGCGGTTCGTCTCTTCAATCATGGCGGAAATGGACGTCATCTTGTTCAGGTAAGCGCTGACGAACTTGCTCATCGCATGAGACTGCGTCTCGAATACTTCGCTCAGCCAGGCCACGACCTGGTCTTTCATGGTCTGGTAGGCGAGGTCGTTCTCTGTGTCGAGTTCCAGCCTTGCGGTGTGGAAGGCGATGCCCGCGCTGCTGACGGTAGCCATCGACGCGATGAACTGTGCAATGCCTTCAACCACCCGCGCCGTCATGGACACGGCTTTTGCCGCCATCGAAGTCGCGCTGGCGGCGGATTCGGCGATCTTGCCCGCCGCTCTTGCTGCCGCGCCGATGGAGAGGGCCACGGTCGCAACCGCTACGGTAACGTTCAGTGCAATCGTCCAGCCCATCACCCATTTGTCGCGGTAAGAGGGGTCGTTCTTGCATTTTTCCGCAAATTCGGGATTCGTCTTCTGGAGCACATCCGTCATGGCTTCCACGACATTGCTCAGCACATCAAGGTTGTAGGGTTTGTCGCCATTCTTGACGCCGCATTCAGTCATCGCTTCCTGCACAAAGCCGAGCACGGCCTGCACGGCGCCAGCGACTGCCATGAAGGCAACCACGGCCAGCGGGATGGCCGCACCGCCGCTACCGACGCAAGCGGCGATTGCAATCACAGCCGCGACAACAGCGGCGACCACGCTGAAAATCTTTTCCAGCCATTTCAAGGCTTTCTCGGCCGGCGTGAGGCTGTTCCTTTCCTCGGTCCGCTTGCGGGCAGCTTCGGCCGCTTCAGCTGACTCTTTCATCGTCTTCTTTTTCACGGCCAGCACGCCCTTGCCGTAGGCATTCAAGCCTTGTGCAGCGGCGTTATCCTGCTCCGCGGCGACGCTGTTGGCGATGATGATCGTGGTTTCGACATCCCTGGCCGGCGGGGGGATATCGGGCGCTTGGTCTGCCGCGTGATAGTGGCCCAGGTTGTTGAATTTGCCCCAGCCAGCGATCGTTGGTGCGTGGGGGGCATTCCCTCCGGCCCCTGCCGTCGCGCCTGCCGTGGGATCGGGGGGTATGAAGAGCGGGTTGGCGTGCGTCTGGATTACTGTCATTTTGCGTTCTCCTTTTCAAGCGTGCTGCGTTGCTTTGCCGGCGCCTGGGCACTGCGCCTGGCTTGTTCCAGCAAATCCATCAAGGCCCGGGCCCGCTCGCCAAATTCAAGGTCGGCTGCGCCACGCGGCGGTATGTCGAGCACGTGCTCCAGCGAAGCCAGCGCCTCTTCTTTCTTGTTCATGGCCAGCAGGCATTCGGCACAGTGAAAGACTGGCGCGGGATCGTTCACGTCCATCATGGCCGCAAGCGCGTAATAGTTGACCGCCTCGTCATAGCGACACAGCATCTGGAGGCTGGCCGCATAGGCTGCAAAGACGCGCCGGTCGAGATGGTTGAACACCACCAAGGCGCGAAAGGCTTCACAGGCTTCGGCATATTTGCCTTGCTTGTAGAGCGCATAGCCATTCGTGTACAGCGTGTTCATCGCTTCCGGCGTGTAGCCCGCCAATTCGCCCAGCGTCTTGCCCTTGGTGAGCTGGTCGACAACGCGCGAGATTTGCTCGGCCAGGTCGACGCCGGGTGGGATAGGGGGGGCTGCGGTCTGGTCCATGGTCATGCGTGCTCCGGTGTGCGCTGCGGGACTTCGGGCTGGCTGTGGCGCCGGCTCGCTGCCCGCGGCTGCTTAGCTGCGGAAATTGCCTGTCGTGGTGGCATTGATTTCGCCGAATTTCTTGATCATGGCGGTCACGGCCTCAAGCGCCTGGTTGTTGCGGCTGACGGTAGCCTGGATATTGGTCTGGGCCATTTGCGTCGAGCTGCTCAACAATTCGTTTTGCTTCGAAATGCTGTCCAGCCAGGTCTGCAGGACAGTGTTTTTGACGATGTAGGTCGTTTTGCCGCTGGAGTCGACTCCGGCGGTCCACGGCGTGCCATTGATCACCACGCCAGCCGCCTGCATCTTGCTGACCAGCCCGCTTGGATCCCCGATGCCCTTGGGGCCGAGGAAGACGTCAGACGGTATCGCAACCTTCTTTTGGTCTTCTTCCTTGGGTTCGCTGGCCGTGGTCCAGTAGCCGCGCAGTGTTTGCGTCAGGCCGGTATTGGCGGACATCTGGTCGGTGTTGTCCTGCACCGCCTTGGTCTGCAGGTCAAGGAAGGCGGCTATGGCATAGGACAGCGCCACCAGCGTGACCGCCAGCGCGAGCAGCGGATCTTCGGACAGGACCTTGCGCCAGACGTCCATGCGGGTGCGACCGCGTGCCGCCAGTTCTTCCGCAGTGAGAAATCCCATAGTCCTTACCCCTGGCTGTTCATGATGGTTAAAACGAGACTCGCCGGCTTAGTAACGAACCTCCGATTCCGGTTCCGTTCAGGCCGGTATTTCACCCATGGCGGAACCATTTTTGCGCTTGCGTTACTTAGCAACGCGACCACAACAAGCTGGTGCCCATGTTGTTAAAACGGCGCCGGACAAGGCTGCGGGGAAGCAGTGTGTGGCCGGCGATGCGTACCCACGCTGGGTGCGGTCGCCAAAGGCATGACAGTAAAAGGGATAGACGCAGCGCCATGTACACCGCAAGGACACCTGAGCCACTCAGTTTTTCCAATAGCCTGGCCGGCATCATGCACAAGCGGTCAAGCGAACCCGTCTTGCCCGATGCCGGCTCGCTGGTGCTGGCCGAGGCGCCAGAGCCATCCCGCCTGTACACCCTGCTGGCTGTCGACAATATCGATCAGTTCGAAGCCCTCGCGCTGCGGCCAGATTGCCGTTATCCAGCGCCGCATGAATTCGCCAGCCGGCTGGAAAAACTGCAAGCCAGCCTGGCGCGCCTGGCTGAAACCTGGCCCGACCTGGCTGAGCCTTCGGGCGGCGCCGGCGGCGAAGTGGCGCGTGAATCCACGCTGCGCGGCTTGCTCGAAGCATTTTCCAAAGCCGTGGTGGCAGGATGAACAGCGCCACCCTGCCCAGCCGCCGGCTGCCGACTGAACAAAGGGATTTACTGCGCATGCTCGGTTACGCCTATCTGCAAAACGGACAACCGGAGCGGGCCCTGCCGCTGTTTCGCCTGCTGCACCTGCTCGATCCGCAAGACCGGCATGCAGCCGAATCGCTGGCTTGCACCTGGTTGCGCCTGCGCGAGGCG
Source organism: Paucimonas sp. (assembly GCA_028292545.1). Taxonomy (GTDB): domain Bacteria; phylum Pseudomonadota; class Gammaproteobacteria; order Burkholderiales; family Burkholderiaceae_D; genus Lacisediminimonas. The sequence continues at coordinate 13,594 of JAQGMC010000121.1, read as the reverse complement.
GCTGAAGCCCTGCCCATACTCGACCAGCTGGTGCGTGAAGAAAGGCCCACGGCGCTGACCTGGCTGCTGCGCGGCCAGGCACTGACGCTGTTGGGCCGCATGCCCGAAGCAGCGCGCTCCATGCGCCTGTTCGTGACGATGCGGCGCGAGATGGAAAAGGGGAGGGCAAGCTGATGGACGCTATCCTCAATCGCCTGCAATGGGGCTTGCAAAAGATCGTCAACCGCAATGACCTGGTGCTGGCCACGCTGATCGTCTGCATCATCTTCATGATGATCCTGCCGTTGCCGACCTGGCTGATCGATGCCCTCATTGCAGTCAATATGTGCGTATCGGCCATCCTGCTGATGGTCGCAATGTACCTGCCCAGCCCGCTGGCATTTTCATCCTTTCCGTCCGTGCTGCTGGTGACCACGCTGTTCCGGCTTGGCCTGTCGATTGCCACCACCCGCTTGATCCTGTTGAATGGCGACGCCGGCCATATCGTCTACACCTTCGGCAATTTCGTCGTCGGCGGCAACCTCGTGGTCGGCCTGGTGGTGTTCCTGATCCTGACCATTGTGCAATTCGTCGTGATCACCAAGGGCGCCGAGCGCGTGGCTGAAGTCGGCGCCCGCTTCTCGCTCGACGCCATGCCCGGCAAGCAAATGTCGATCGACGCCGACATGCGCGCCAATGCCATTGATATCGACGAAGCCCGCCGCCGCCGCCGCCTGGTGGAAAAAGAAAGCCAGCTTTACGGCTCAATGGATGGCGCGATGAAGTTCGTGAAGGGCGACGCCATCGCCGGCCTGATTGTCGTGGCGGTCAACTTGCTGGGCGGCGTGCTGATCGGCGTCATGCAGCGCGGCATGACGGCTGGCGAAGCCGTCGCCGTGTACTCCATCCTCACCATCGGCGATGGCTTGATCGCCCAGATTCCCGCGCTGTTCATCTCGATTTGCGCCGGCATGATCGTCACCCGCGTCAGCGACGACGATGGCGGCCCTTCCAACGTCGGCAGCGACATTGGCGCCCAGTTGCTGTCGCAGCCGCGCGCCTTCCTGATCGGCTGCGCGGTCATGCTCGGCTTCTCACTGATTCCCGGCATGCCCACCGGCACCTTCCTGGTGCTGTCGGCTGTGGTCGGCATCGTCGGCTATGTTTTCCTGCGCGCTGAAAAGACTGTGGTGGATGCCAAGACCGGCAAGTCCAAGACCGTGTCCGGCATCACCGCCGGTGGCACTGCCGAGGCCCCGCGCGCCAAGGAAAGCGACGCCCTGCAGCCGACTGTTCCCTTGATGGTGGACGTGCATGCCAGCCTGGAGAAAGTGTTCTCCAATGCCGTCCTGAGCGAGGAACTGAGCAAGGTGCGGCGTGCGCTTTATTTCGACCTGGGCGTGATGTTCCCTGGAATCCACCTGCGCTTCAACGACAACCTGCAGCCCGAAAGCTACCTGATCCTGGTGTCGGAAATCCCGGTATCGCAAGGCCGCCTGCGTCCCGGCTACCTGCTGGTGCGCGAGCGGCCCGAGAACCTGACCGCGCTGTCCGTGCCTTTTGAATCCGACAAGCGCTTCTTGCCCGACGTGCAAACCATCTGGGCCACTGAAGACTTGACGCCGGCGCTGCAGCGCAGCGGCATTCCCTTCATGGATCCGATGCAGGTATTGAGTTACCACATCGCGCATGTGCTGAAAAAATATGCAGCCGAATTCATTGGCATACAAGAGACGCGCGCCATCCTGACCGAAACTGAAGCCAAGTTCCCGGAACTGGCCAAGGAAGTGCAGCGCGTGATGCCCATCCACAAAATCGCTGAAATCCTGCAGCGCCTCGTGGGCGAAGAAGTCTCGATCCGCAACTTGCGCGCCGTGATGGAAGCGTTGATCGAATGGGGCCAGAAAGAAAAGGATTCCGTGCTGCTGACTGAATACGTGCGCGTTGCCTTGAAGCGCTCGGTCAGCCACAAGCATGCAGGCACGCAGAACATGCTGCCGGCCTACCTGCTGGCGCCCAGTGTGGAAGACACCGTGCGTGGGGCGATCCGCCAGACTTCAGGCGGCTCTTACCTGGCCCTCGACCCGGCCACTTCCAAGCGCCTGGTGGAGAAAATCAAACGCACTGTCGGTGACCTGGCGCTGGCTACGCAAAAGCCGGTGCTGCTGACTTCGATGGATATCCGCCGCTACATGCGCAAGATGATCGAGCAGGAATTGAACGACCTGGCTGTGTTGTCCTATCAGGAGCTCACACCGGAGGTCAACATCCAGCCGCTGGCAAGGATAGAACTATGAACGCCCCCGCCCATCGTGGCGCCGGTTTGAGGGTTGCCGCAGGCAGCCCGGCAAGATGGAATTCGTAACATGGAAGCAGACCTTTCGCTGAGCGTGGAATTGCGCGTGCTGCACGGCCCCCAGGCCGGCAGCCGCCTGCCGCTGGGCGCGGGTGAATACCTGATGGGCAGCGAAGATGAATGCGCGATCATCCTGTCCGGACCGCGCATCGCCGGCCAGCATGCCCATCTCACCTTCGACGGCGAAACCCTGTGGCTCCGGCCTTTGGAAGGCGAAGTCTGCGATGCCCAGGGCAATGAATTGACTGGCGAAACCGTGCTCGCGCTGGGCCTGCCGCTGGAGCTGGGCGGCATATGGGTGGCAGTCGATTCGGTGGACGCGGCCTGGCCCGCGGCCGAAGCAGTTGCGCCCATGCCGCGCACAGCCATCCCGGCGCAGCCCGGCGATGACATGGAAGAAGGCCCGTCCGCCGGCGAAGAAGCGGACGATGCGCCGCCTGACGCGAGCGAAGCCTATCCCTTCGATGAGGCTGCAGAAAACGAACGTGGCGCACAAGCGCAACACGATGCTGCGGCTGCTGCTGCGGCAAGCACCGCTGGCTGGCGCGGCATTTTCAGCCGGCCGCGCGCGCGTGTGCTGGTGCTGTCGCTGGTGTCACTGGCCGCCGTTGCCGTGCTGGGCGCCTGCGCCGTTGCCTGGATTGCGCGCGAGCCGGAAAAGACTGAATCCGTGCCGCCGCCGCAACCCATCATCCAGGCGCCCAGGCAGCCGTCACCGCAGCTGGCGGAATTGGTCGCCAAGCGCGGCGGGCGCCTGACGCTGCGGCTGGAAAGCGGCGAGTGGGTCGTGGAAGGCTACGTGCCCAATGGCGCTGCGCGCAGCGCGCTGGCAGAAGAATTGTCCGGCATGGACCCGCGGCCCCAGATGAAGGTCGTGGATGAGGAAGAAATGCTGGCTGCGGCCAACAAATTCCTTGCTGCCCGCAATAACGGCGTCAGCCAGTTACTGCGCGCGGAAAGCACGGGTGGTGGCGGTATCAAACTGACCGGCGCTGCCACGACAGCAGAGACGGTCAATGCCGCCGGTGAATCTTTGCGCGCAGCCGTGCCGGCCATCAGCCGGCTCGAAGCCAGCGTCTTGCAGCCGGCCGCCTTGCGCGAGCGCTTGCGCCAGCAACTTGTGGTGGCGGGCTTGAAGGATCGCATTGCGGTCGTGGCCGAAACGCCCGAGTTGACCCTGTCCGGCAACCTGACTGCAGAGGAAACGGTGCGCTGGGAAAACATGCTGGTGGAGTTCACCCGCCAATACGGCAGCGTGTTGCCGATTCGGGCCAGCATCGGTCGCGTGCGGCCTCCGTTGCCGGTCAATGTGCAAGTGATCGTCGGCGGGCGCACGCCTTACATCGTGACCGAGTCGGGCGAGCGCGTGAATACAGGCGGCGACCTGAACGGGCACACACTGGTGACTGTCAAGGATGCGGAAGTGATTTTTGAAGGCAGCAAGCAGATCCGGGTGGCCAGGTAGCCGGGCTGCTGGCGCCGCAGGGACGGTGGCGCGTAACAAGGCAATGAAGTGGCAAGAGAACAGGAGAGGGTAGCGCAAATGGAATTCATGCTGGATATCGAACGCAGCTGGTACGGCGCGGACGGCACGCGCAACCGGCGCCAGGCCCTGGGCCAGTTGACCGACCTGCGCAGCCGGCTTGAACAGCAGTTGCGCATGCCGTCGGATCCGAAAACATTTGGTGAATTGCGCGCAGCGCTGCAGTCGGTGAATGCCGCGCTGTCAGTGATTGCACGATTTGTCGTTTGAAAAGTGCTTGGTCGCCAGACCGAGACTTGAAAAGGGGAGGGAACAGTAATGCCGAACATGACACTGGGTGAGATTTATGAGAAGACCAAATTGGGCATGTCATCTGTCGAGGCCGACCTGAGCGTGACGCTGGCCGCGCTGCCATCGGGCAGCGCGATGTCGGTGACGGACATGATCCAGCTGCAATACAAAATGTCGATTTTCACGATTACGGCGCAGACCATGAGCGCCATCATGAAAGACTTGAGCGACACGATGAAGAGCATCGTCCAGAAAATAGGCTGAGCACGCATGGCGCCGCAGACAGCAGCAGGAAGCAGCGCTGGGCCTACCGCCCCAGCGCGCCAGGAAGCGAGCGTGGAAACAGTGACGGAAACAGCGACGGAAATGGCGGCCGACACAGCGGTCTTGCTGGCGCAAGCCACGCAAGCCTTGCAGCAAGCCGACTTTGCTGAAGCGGCACGCCTGCTGGAGCTGGCGGTTGACACCGCCCCGGCCAATGTCGACTTGATGCAGATGGCGGGCGTCTTGCAAGCTACCCGCGGCGAACACCCCAGGGCGGTAGCCCTGCTGCGCCAGGCGCAGCAGGGTGCGCCCGAACGCGGCGATATCGTAGCCAACCTGGCACGCGCGCTATGGCATGCAGGCCAGCCGCTGGAAGCGCTGGAATGCCATGTGCGGCTGGATGAGTTGGGCGCACATGACGCCAGCACCGCGCTGGACCGGGTCACGGTGCTAAATGCGCTGGGCCGGCATGAAGATGCGCTAGCGGCCACCGACGCAGCGCTTGCGCTCGCGCCTGACAGTGCGGCCGCCTTCTCAGCCCGCGGCGGCGCGCTGCATGCATTGAAGCGTGACCGTGAGGCGCTCGAAAGCCTTGACCGCGCACTGGCGCTCGCGCCCACGCTCACCAGCGCCTGGATCAACAAGGCGGCCGTGCTGCATCACCTGCAGCGCTTTGAAGAAGCGCTGGCGCATCATGAAGGCGCGTTGCGCCTGGATCCTGCCAATGGCCTGGGCTGGTCCAATCTTGCCGGCACGCTGATGCGCATGGAACGCCTGGATGAAGCACTGGAATGCTGTGCCCGCGCCCTGGCCCTGATGCCCGCGCCGACGCCACTCGCAAACCAGGGACGCGGGCAGAAGCAAAGTCCCGACCCCGACCAGGACCTCACCGTCACCGACAGCGCCGGCCCGGCCGCCGTGACGACGCTGACGGTGATGCTGTACCAGGCGCATTTGCTGCTGCGCTGCAAGCGCAGGGTGGAAACCGAACAGGCGCTAACCCGGCTGCGCACCTACCTTCCCGACTCAGCCTGGGTTTGCAGCCTGCTGCTGTTTCACCGCCGCTGCCTTGGCGACTGGCGTGAAGATAGCGCGCTGCTGGAAGAGGTGAAAAGCACGATCGGCCCCGACACGCCCGATCATCCACCCTTCGTCATCATGGGGACCATAGACGACCCACTGCTGCAAAAGAAGTCGATCCAGGCTTTTGCCGACAAGAAGGACTGGCTGCGCCGCAAACGCCCCGTGCGCCGTCCACACACATCGCCGCGCATCCGGCTGGCCTATGTGTCATCCGACTTTTACCATCATGCGACGGCTTACCTGATGAACCGGTTTTTTGCCATGCACGACCGGCAGCAGTTCGAGGTATTCGCCGTGTCGCTGGCGCGTTCCCGGGGTGACGACATGACAGCCGCGCTGCGCAGCCAGTTTGACCACTACATTGAAGCCGGCGCCATGAGTGACCAGGAACTGGCGGATTGCTTGCGCCGCCATCGGGTCGATATCGCCGTCGACTTGAAAGGCTATACCGCCGACAGCCGTCCCGGGCTGTTTGCCTTGCGCCCGGCGCCGATCCAGGTTTCCTGGCTTGGCTTTCCCGCCACCACCGCTGCACGCGACATTGATTACGTGCTCGCCGACCGGCATGTGATTCCACCGCACCACCGACGCTTCTATACCGAGCGCGTGGTGTATGTCGATGGCTGCTACCAGTGCAACGATGACCAGCGCCCGATTGCGACACCCGCGCCCACCCGCGCGCAATGCAACCTGCCCGGGCAAGCTTTCGTGTTTTGCTGCATGAATGCGATATGGAAGATTACGCCCGCCATGTTCACGGTCTGGATGCGCATCCTGCAAGCCGTACCCGGCAGTGTCCTCTGGCTGCTGGACGACAATGACGCAGCAGTGGTCAACCTGCGCCTGGAGGCGGCAGCGCGCGGCATCGATCCACAGCGCCTGGTGTTCGCGCCGCGCGTGGCGCACGCGGACCATCTTGCGCGCCTGGCGCGGGCGGACCTGTTCCTGGACACCTTGCCCTGCAATGCCCACACGACAGCCAGCGATTCGCTGTGGGCCGGGCTGCCGCTGCTCACCAGCACCGGCAACACCTTCGCCGGCCGGGTCGCGACCAGCCTTTTGCATGCGGTGGAGTTACCGCAACTGATCTGTGCCAGTGTCGACGACTATGAGCGGCGCGCGATTGAACTGGCGACCTCCGGGCGAGATGAACTGGAACGCATGCGCACCTGGCTCCAAGCCAATCGCCAGCACACCGCTTTATTCGACACTGCGCGCAATTGCCGCGCAGTGGAAAAGGTGTTCAAACAACTCGTTGCGCAGCGCGAAAGTGATTATGCAGGCGTGGCTGAGAAGGCAATTGCCTGAACGTTTACAGACACAGGCAGGCAAGACCGCATCAGCCTGCCGTGTCCACCGTTTCATAAGGCAGGCCGACATAGTTTTCCGCAATCGTCGTGCGTCCCGCCACTGAGCCGGTGTAGTAGTTCAGCTCCGCTTCCTGTATGCGGCGTGCGAACGGGTCGTCTGAAAACTTGTGCAGCGCCGCCGTCATCCACCATGAAAAACGCTCCGCTTTCCAGATGCGGCGCAGGCAGATCGCGGAATACTGCTCCAGCAATTCCGGCCGCTTGTCGAGGTAGGCCGCGCGTAGGACTTCAGACAGCGTATTGACGTCACTGGCGGCCAGGTTCAAACCCTTGGCGCCGGTGGGCGGCACGATATGGGCCGCATCGCCCACCAGGAACAGGCGCCCATATTTCATGGGCTCGGCGACGAAGCTGCGCAGCGGCGCAATGCTTTTTTCAATCGAGGGGCCCGTCACCAGGCTGTCAGCCACATCTTCCGGCACGCGCCGTTTCAGTTCATCCCAGAAGCGCTGGTCGGACCAGGCATCCACCGTGTCTTCCAGTGCGCATTGCACGTAGTAGCGCGACAGCATTGGCGTGCGCATGCTGCATAGCGCAAAGCCGCGTTCGTGGTTGGCATAGATCAGTTCATCCGCCACCGGCGGCGTGCGCGACAGCACGCCCAGCCAGCCGAAGGGATAGACGCGCTCGAAAATCTTGATTGCATCCGCCGGCACCGATTGCCGGGTAATGCCATGGAAACCGTCGCAGCCAGCGATATAGTCGCACTGCAGTTCGACCTCGCGCCCATCCTTGCTGTAGGTGACGCGCGGCTGCTCAGTGTAAAAGTCATGCACGGCCACATCCTGCGCCTCATAGACCGATTGCGCGCCCGCTGCCATGCGCGCATCCATCAAGTCATGCGTGACTTCAGTCTGGCCGTAGACCATCACCGACTTGCCGCCGCTATGCTGCTTCAGGTCGATCCGTTCGCGCCGGCCAAGGAAAGAAAGCCAGATGCCTTCATGCAGATGGCCTTCGCGGTCCATGCGCGCGCCGGCGCCAGCCTTGCGCAGCAAATCCATCATGCCTTGTTCCAGCACACCAGCGCGGATGCGCGACAGCACATAGTCGGCCGACTTGTTTTCGATGATGATGTTGTCGATGCCCGCCTTGTGCAGCAACTGGCCCAGCAACAGCCCGGCGGGACCGGCGCCAATGATGGCGACTTGGGTACGCATGTCGTCTCCTCTTCTATCGAACGATAGGGCGATCGCTACGCCAGTAGTCAAACGAACTCCAGTTACGAGATCGTAAGTCGGCCAAACGTTCGGTTGGTGTTTTTCTATCCGCTATTGTCGTGCCATGTCGGCTTGCCTCACAACCCTTTTCGGCCGCTGCGCACCGCCAGCTGCGCGCCAGCTTTCGCCAGCCCGGGCTAAAATGCGGGAAAACAATCAGGAGACTTTATGAAGTTGCTGCAGCACGCGGGAATGATCCTTGCCCTGGCGGGTCTGGCCGCTTGCACCACCCCTGGCCGCCAGCAGGCCGCAGGTGGGCTCGACCAGGTCAAGACCGTGGTCGTGATCTATGCGGAAAACCATAGCTTCGACAATATGTATGGCACCTTCCCGGGCGCCAATGGCGTGGCCAATGCCACTGCCAGCCAGAAAATACAGCGCGACCATGATGGCCGGCCGCTGCCAACGCTGCCCCCGGTTTATAGCCACGGCAAGCCAGAGCCGAAATATCCGGCCGGCTTGCCCAATGGGCCGTTCCGCATCGATGCGCCGCCGGTGAATGCGCGGCTGGATGAAATCGTGCCCAATCCCATCCACAATTTTTATCACAACATCGAGCAGATCAATGGCGGGCGCAACGACATGTTCGTGGCCATGAGCAATGTCGGCGCCTGGGTGATGGGTTATTACGATGGCTCCGGCAACCGGGTCTGGCAATGGGCGCGCGAATACACGCTGGCCGACAATTTCTTCATGGGCGCCTTCGGCGGCTCCTTCCTGAACCACCAGTGGCTGGTGTGCGCCTGCACGCCAGTGTTTCGGGATGCGCCGGCCGCGATACGGGCGCAACTTGATGCCAACGGCCGCCTGAAGAAAAAGCCGACTTCCCCCCCTTCGGTGATGACCGGCCCGCCGGAATTGTTCGACGGCCCGGTGTCGCCCGACGGTTATGTGGTCAACACCGCGCAGCCCAGCTTCCAGCCCAGCGGATTGCAGCCGAGCCCGGCTAACCCTGCCATGGCCGACCCGGCGCGCAATCCGGTGCCGCCGCAAACCGCCAGCACCATTGGCGACCGCCTCACTGCCAAGGGCATAGCCTGGGCCTGGTATTCCGGCGCCTGGAAGCAAGCCGTCGCCGACAGCCCGAACCCGCCCGACAAGCGCAGCATCATCTACAACCGCGCGCCCGGCAGCCCCAATTTCCAGCCCCATCACCAACCCTTCAACTACTTCGCGCGCTTTGCGCCCGGCAGCGCTGACCGCGAGCGCTACCTGAAAGATGGCGAAGACTTCCTGCGCGCCATCGACAGTGGCGCACTGCCTCCAGTTGCGTTCTACAAACCCACCGGACGGCTGAGCCAGCATCCCAGCTATACCGACATCAAGAGCGGCGACGAGCATATTGCCGACGTGCTGGAGCGGCTGAAGAAAAGCCCGCAATGGAAGAATATGGTTGTCGTCGTCACCTATGACGAGAATGGCGGCTATTGGGACCATGTGGCGCCGCCGACCGGCCCCGGCTGGGGCGACCGCTGGGGACCTGGCACGCGCATACCGACCATCGTCGTGTCGCCATTTGCCAAGCGCGGTCATGTCGACCATACGGCGATGGATACCACCTCGATCCTGAAATTCCTGACCCGGCGTTTCGGGCTGGAACCGCTGCCCGGCGTGCGCGCCAACATGGGCGACCTGACCAGCACGCTGGCTTTCTGAGTGTTGCGCCGCCCGCCACCCAGGCTTACCCGCTACCGGCGCTTGCTGTGCGCCAGCCTGCTGCTGGCGCCGTGCGCTGCGCTTCATGCCCAAGGCTTGCCGGAACGCTGCCAGGCCAGGATGACTGCAGCACCGGTAACAGTGACCAGCGCGCCGATTGCCTATAGCCTCGACACCAGCGTGCCGCACCGCGATATCGCGCAGCTTGCCGGACCGGCCAAAACTGGCGCCTATGTGCTGGGCCTGACCAAGGCGCGCTTCAATACGCGCATCACTTACCGCGCCACCGTCCTGATGGACAAACAGACGCAGCAGGAATGCCTGCTGCCCAGCATTACGGTTTCGCTCTCCTATCCATCGGTGGTGGTCTACATCGGGCGTGAATTCCCCGAAGGCAGTTGCGGCTATCGTGAAGTGCTGGTGCATGAACTGCAGCATGTGCAGGCTTTCCAGACCCACCTGGCGGAACTGGAATCCAACGTGCGCCAGGCCATGAATGAGCGTTTTTCAAAACCGGTCTATGGCGCGGCTGGCCAGACGCTTGGCATGCTGGCGCAGGAAGTCAGCGCCACCTGGAAGCCCTTCATCCTGGCGGAGCAACGCAAGGTCGCCGAATTGCAAAAAGTCATCGACACGCCGGAAGAATCGCGTCGCGTGGTGCGTTCTTGCGGCGGCGAAGTGCGCAAGGCGATACTTGAAACCCGGGCTGAACCGCAGCCCCGCAATGATCCCGGAGAATGAATGCCTGACGAACCTTCCATGCCGCCGCTGCCGCCGCCGCTCAATGTCTATCGCCAGCCGCTTGTGCCTTGTTCCTTCGAACCGCTCACCGGGTTTTTGCGCGATGGCTGCTGCAAGACCAGTCATGAGGATGCCGGCACCCATGTCGTGTGCGCCATCATGAATGAGGAATTCCTGGCTTTCAGCGCCAGCCGCGGCAATGACCTCGTGACGCCAATGCCGGAGTGGGGCTTTTCCGGCCTGCAGGCTGGCGACAAGTGGTGCTTGTGCGCACTGCGCTGGCTGGAAGCCTGGGAAGCCGGTTGTGCGCCCAAGGTCGTGCTCGAAAGCACGAATTTTCATGCGCTGGACTTGATGCCGCTGGCGCTTCTTGAAGCGCATGCCCACTAGCCTGCGCACCGATCCAACGCGCCCGGCCGCCCTGGCTGCAAGCCAACAAGAAAAACAGGAAACGACATGAGGCCCAGGCCGCTTAACGAAATGTCCGCAAGCGAACTTGCACGCGGCCTGGCGCAACGCGAATGGCGCGCCGAAGATGTGCTGAACGCTTGCCTGGACCGGATCGCCGAACGCGAAACCTTGATCGGCGCCTGGGAATACCTGGCTGCCGATGCCGCGCTGGATGCCGCGCGCGAACTTGACCGCGGCGCCGTGCGTGGTTTGCTGCATGGCCTGCCGCTGGGCATCAAGGACATCATCGACACCGCCGACATGCCCACCGGCCTGGGCTCGCCCATCTACAGCAACAACCGGCCGCGCTCGGATGCCGCCGTGGTTGCCAGCTGCCGCGGCCAAGGCGCGATCATGCTGGGCAAGACGGTCACCACCGAAATGGCGACCGCCTTGCCCAGCCGCACCCGCAATCCGCTGCGGCCCACGCACACGCCGGGCGGCTCATCGAGCGGCTCTGCCGCCGCCGTGGCCGATTACATGGTGCCGCTGGCGCTGGGCACGCAGACTGCCGCTTCGCTGGTGCGGCCGGCGGCGTATTGCGGCATCGTCGGCTTCAAGCCCAGCTTGGGCAAGCTGGCGCGCGCCGGCGTCAAAAGCCAGTGCGAAACCATGGATACGGTGGGCGCGCTGGCGCGCACCGTGGCCGACGCAGCACTGCTGGTAGCTGCAATGAGCGGCGACCGCCGCCTGCTCGAACTGGATAGCCCGGATGTGCCGCGCTTTGGCCTGTGCCGCACGCCCGAATGGGAACAGGCCGGCGCCGATACCCGCCAGGCGATGGAGCTGGCTGCATCCGGCCTGGCCGCAGCCGGCGCCGCCACCCGCGCGCTGGCCCCGCCAGCCCTGGACGGCTTGAGTATCGTGCAGGCCGAAATCATGCTTTTCGAAGCTGCCCATGCCTACGCCTGGGAACGTCAATTCCAGCGCGAATTGCTTAGCCCCGGCCTGCGCCAGATGCTGGACACGGGCCTGGCGATTTCGCATGAACAGCATGAACGCAACCTGGCCCGCGCCGAGCTGGCGCGCGCGGCAATTGCGTCTGCCTTTGATGAGGTGGATGTGATCATTGCCCCCAGCACCACCGGCGAAGCGCCGGCCGGACTTGAATCCACAGGCGACCCCCTGTTTTGCCGCCAATGGAGCTTGCTCGGCTTGCCCTGCGTGCATGTGCCGTTCACTTCTGGCGCGAGCGGCATGCCAGTCGGCTTGCAAGTGATTGCCCGCCATGGCCACGACCGCGACGCCTTGCGTGCCGCGCAATTCATGCAGCAGCGCCTGGCGCAAGCCTGAGCCGGCGTCCCTAGCGGCGCTGGCTGAAATCCGCGATCGCGCGCGCCGCGCCAGTCAATTCCAATACATGCAAGCCGTGCCCGGCGCGGTCGGTAATGTAGATGTAGCCGCGCTCGTCCACTTCCACATTATTGGTTTGCGGCGTGCCGCAAGCGGCGCAGCCGGCCGCATCCGGAATGAACCAGGCCACTTCCTTGAGCGCATACGGATTGCGCACGTCGACCACACGCACGCCGGCATTGAAATGCGCCAGGAAAACCAGGCGCCGGTAATAAACCGGCGCCATGCTTTCATTCGATGAATGGGTGCCGAAACGCCCGGGCTTGCGGCAGAAATCGCCATGCGCCTCGCGCACCGTGAAACTGGAAATGAACTGTGGCCGCTCTTCGCTGCTGACATCTGCCATCCATGCCATTTGCCGCGCTTCGCCACAATTGCTGGCAAGCGATTCACTCACGACCAGCACAAAGTCGCGCGCCCGGCTCGCATCGCGTTTGAATTCCTCCACCTCCATGCCCAATATCGGGAAGGTGGTATGCGCGCCGGCATGGGCCGTCATGTCCAGGCGGCCAACCTGGGGCGCCAGCAAGTCGGCCGCCGTATCGCGCCGGCCACCCTCCAGCAGCTTGCGCCGGTCGACGACTTGCATCACGCCGTCGCGATTGGTGCCATAGCCGAAATACACCCGGTTGCCTGCAGGCCCGGTCGAGATTGCGCCATGCAGCCCGGTCGGCACCGGTCCGCGTGCGCCCGGTTCCTGGCCCACCAGGCCGAAATTGCGGATGAACACCGGCCGCGCCGGGTCGGAGAGGTCATAGATTTGCGTCATTCGGCCGGTGCGCCAGCCTGCTGCGCCCGACACCAGGTAGGCGATGCCAGTGTCGCATTCCCAGAAATTCTTGTGGGTACCCGCGACCGGGCCTATGCGCGCCAGCCGCCGCGGCCGGGCTGGATCGCTCACGTCCCAGGTTTCATGCGCTTCCTCGCCCAGGGTGCGCAGCAGGTAGGTGCGTCCAGCATGGGCGGCGCCAAAATGGTCGCCCTTGCAAACCCGTGCCATTTGCGCGCCGCCGCCTGCACCCGGCAAGTGATGCAGCAATTGCGGCCGGGCCGGGTCGGTCACGTCCAGTATCGAGGTGCCGGATTGCTCATCGCGGCCCGTCAGCGGATTGATTGCATGGCCGGCATGGTGGCCGACATAGGCGATCCACTTTCCAGCCTGCTGCTGTATCACCGGCTGGTAGGCGCTGCGTCCTTGCAAGCCATGCGATCCGGTCAGTCGCATGTCACGTGATGCCGCGCTTGCGTTGGGCGCCAGGACAAGCAGGGCCAGTGCCAACAACAGGGCCGGCCGCAGGAAGGACAGGCCGGGGGCAAGGCTGGCGCCAAGCGAAGTGTTCATCGGATG
>JAQGMC010000106.1 GCA_028292545.1 Paucimonas sp. | reverse complement strand
GGCACTTCCAGGTAATACGACTGGCCGACATAGCAGACGTCGGCAAAATAAGTGATGGCGATGCTGGCCGGATCGACTTGCTCGGTCTGCATCAGCCGTTCGCAAGTCTGGTCCAGGCTTGCCAGTGCTTCTTTCAAGCGCGCCGGCTGCAGCCGGGCCACCGGGCAGGCGAACGAGGCGGTTGCCTCATGCTCGATCGGCGCGCCCAGCAATCCCAATGCTGACAGCACGCCCGGATACAGCGGCACCACGACCCGCTCCATGCCCAGTTCTTCGGCCAGCGCCACCGCATGCAGCCCGCCGCCGCCGCCCAGGGGCACGATGGAAAATTTGCGCGGGTCGAAACCACGCTTGATCGTGCTCAGGCGGATCGCTTCAGCCATCTGGCCATTGACTACGCTGTGGATGCCGAGCGCGGCTTGTTCCAGTGGCATGTCCAGCGGCTGGGCCACGCGGGAGAACACCGCTTCGCGCGCCAGCAGCGGCTGCAGCTTGAGCAAGCCGCCGGCGAAATAGTCGGGGTCGATATAGCCGAGCACGATAGAAGCGTCGGTCACGGTGGCGTCTATGCCGCCGCGGCCATAGCAGGCTGGCCCGGGTTCCGAGCCTGCGGATTGCGGTCCAACCCGCAAGCCGCCGCCGCGGTCGATCCAGGCAATGCTGCCGCCGCCGGCGCCGATCGCATTCACATCCACCATCGGCACGCGCACCGGATAACCGTCGATGTCGCCTTCGGAACGGATCATGCTCTTGCCGCGGCTGATCAGCGCGATGTCGCAACTGGTGCCGCCGATATCGACCGTGATCAAGTCATCGACGCCGGCGCCGCTGCCAGTCATTTCCGCGCCCACCACGCCGGCCGCCGGTCCTGACAGGAATAGCCGCACCGGGCGCTGGCGCGCCACCGCTGCCGAAGCCAGGCCGCCGCGCGACTGCATGACCTGCAACGGCGCTGGCACGCCGGAGCCGGCCAGGTTCTGTTCCATGTCCTGCAGGTATTTATCGAGCACCGGTTTCACATACGCGTCGAAGGCAGTGACGCAAGTGCGCTCGTATTCGCGAAAGGTCGGGTCGACCTGGTGCGACAGCGACATCATCAGCTGGGGGTGGCGCTCGCGGATGATGCGCTCAGTCTCGCGTTCATGTTCCGGGTTGAGGAAGGAAAACAGGTAACACACTGCGATCACATCCACGCCGCGCTCGACCAGCGCATCGACTGCGGCAATGACGCTGTCGCGATCGAGCGGCACGACAATCTCGCCCGTGGCCGACATCCGTTCAGTGACTTCACGCCGGAATTCGCGCGGCGCCAGGAATACTGGCGTCTGCGGCTTGAGCTTGACGTCATACATTGCGCGCCGGCTCTGGCGTCCGATTTCGAGAACGTCGCGAAAGCCCTGCGTCATCAGCAAACCCACCCGGCCACCGCGCCGCTCCAGGATGGCATTGGTCGCAACCGTCGTGCCGTGCACGAAGCGCTGTACCTGGCCGACTTCCAGGCCCCATTCGCGTGCCATGTGCTGCACCGCTTGCGCCACGCCCTGGCTGGGATTGCCGCGCGTGGTCGGTATCTTGACCAGCCGCAGCTGGTTTTGCGCGTCCAGGCACACCACGTCGGTGAAGGTGCCGCCAATATCCACGCCGATTGAATAGGCTTTGTCGTATGCCATTTGCATTCCCTGGCTGTGATCGCCGATGATGTGCCTGTACGGCTGGCGGCAAGCGCCGGACCGCGCCCGTTCCGGGCTGCGGGAATCATTAATTTCATCCAAAGTGAAATTTATCGCTAAAATATTCACTGAAGAGCAAGTTGATGTCAAGCGGATTTGCCAGCCGGTCAGCCCAGCCGTTGAGCCTGGTCCGGTTTTTACATGAATAAAGGAAGCACCCGCGTGAGCGCATCAAAGAAAGCCACCCGTCCCGCCGAAGACAGCAAGCAGCACGGCATGGCGCCAGTACCGCCGGCCGACAATGACTGGGATGGCGCGCGCTTGCGCACGATGCGCAAGAACCGCGGCCTTTCCATCGGGCAGTTGGCAGAGAAGGTCAACCTGTCGGTCGGCATGGTGAGCCAGATCGAACGCGGCATATCCACCCCTTCGCTGCGCTCGATCCGGCTCCTGGCCAATGCGCTGGACGTGCCGGTTTCCTGGTTTTTCGCAGGCTCACAGCATGCGGAATCGGAGCATATCGTGCGCCGTGCGCAGCGCCGCCAGTTGCGCGTGGGCGCCACTGGCGCGGTGCAGGAATTGCTGAGTCCGGAAAGCCCGGGCGGCGTGGAAATCTATGAAATCGAGCTCGAGCCGGGCGGCAGTTCAGGCTCCGACCTGTACAGCCATGCCGGTGAAAAAGCCGGCCTGGTAATCGAAGGCACGCTGCAACTGTCGATCGGCCCCCTGACGCACTTGCTGCAGAAGGGCGACAGCTTCCGCTTCCCCAGCACAACCCCGCATCGTTTTGCCAATGCCGGGCCGGGCACGACGCGTTTCGTGTGGATCGTTGCCAAGCAGGCGCAAAAGCCGGGCTGACGGGCGCCAAGCCGCCTCGGGCGGTGACGAGTTTCAGTGCAAGTGAAAATATCTTGAATTATTTTCACTTATAGCTACACTTCCATCACAGCAGGTTGCGGCAGGCGCGGCCTGGATATCCGATGGAAGGACGCCCATTCATGCTTCGTACCGGAGCCCAACACCTCGAATCGCTGCGCGATGGCCGCGTGGTTTATATCGGCAGCGAGCGCGTGAAGGACGTCACCACCCACCCTGCTTTCAGCGGTGCGGCGCAAACGGTGGCCGATTTGTTTGACTTGAAAGCCGATCCTTCGCGCAGCGACCTGTGGTTCGAGGAAGGCGGCGAGCGCTATTCGATGTATTACCTGCGCCCCAAGACGCGCGACGATTTGCGCAAGCGCACCGAGTGCCACCGCGCAATTGCGGAACTGACCCTCGGCATGTTCGGCCGCTCACCCGACCATGTGCCCAGTTATGTGACTGGCATGACAGCCCATCCGGAAGTGTTCGACGAAAACCGCAAGGGTTTCGGCCAGAACCTGCTGAACTACTACGATTACCTGCGCAAGAATGATTTGTACGCAACCTATGCGGTGCTGCCGCCGCAGGCAATGCGCAATCCGGAACTGTTCCAGCGTGAAAACCGTACCGTTCCCTCGCTGCGCGTGGTGCGCGAGGATGATGATGGGGTTGTCATCTCCGGCATGAAAATGCTGGCCACCGGCGCGGTGCTGGCAAACGAAATCTGGATCGGCAATATCCTGCCGCTGGCCAAGGAGCAAGTGGCGGAATCGATCACCTGTTCCATTCCAGTCAATGTGCCGGGCCTGTCGCTCTGGTCGCGCCGGCCGATTGCCACTGCCGTGTCGGATCCGCGCGAAGCGCCGCTTTCCTGGCGCTATGACGAAACCGACAGCATGGTGCTGTGCGAGGAAGTGAAAGTGCCGTGGGAGCGGGTTTTCATCCATCGCGATGCGCAACTGGCGCGCGACATTTATGTCCGCACGCCGGGCCATTCCTTCAGCAACCACCAGGCGGGCGTGCGCTTCTGGAGCAAGGTGACTTTCCTGACCGGGCTTGCCAGCCGCATCACGCAAGCCACGGGCGCGGACAAGATTCCGGCAGTGATGGATACGCTTGGCCGCTTCGCTGCGATGGAAGCCATCGTCGGCAGCATGGTGCTGGGCCAGATCGAGAATTTCGAAGACTGGGCGGGCGGCGAATTCAAGGGCTACAACCGGCGCGGCGTGTATGGCACGGCCAACTGGTGCTATGAGAACTATCCCGTGATGATTGATGCCGTGCGCGAATTGTGCGGCGGCGGCGTCTACCAGATGCCGGCTGATGTCTCGGTGCTGACCGATCCAGCGCTGAAAGAGACTTTCGAAACCTACTGGTACACGCCGCAGATGTCGGCTGCCGACCGCATGAAGTTGTTCCGGCTGGCCTGGGACATGACCGGTTCCGAATTCGCCTCGCGCCACCTGACGTATGAGAAATGCTACCTGGGCGCGCATTTCCTGGTGCGCAACCTGAGTTATCGCGAAGCCCCCTGGGACATGTTCCACAAACTCGTGGATGGCGTGCTGGCGAAGGACCAGTAAGCATGGATACGCCCGGACTGCGTCGCATGCTGGGCCAGTTCGCCACTGGCGTGGCGGTGGTATCGGCACGCAACGGCGACTCGCATGAATGCGTCACCGTCAATTCCTTCAACTCGGTGTCGCTCGATCCGCCGCTGGTGCTGTTCAGCCTGCATCATGCCAGCAGCGCGCTGGCCAGCTTTGAAAACGGCTCGCATTACGGCATCAGCATCCTGGATGAAGGCAATCGCGAGCTTTCGCGGCTTTTCGCCGGCCGTGAGCGGCACCGCTGGAAAGAATGCAATGTCGAGCCGGGCCATCACGGCGGCTTGCTGGTGAAAGGCGCGGTCGCGCGCATGGAATGCGAGCGCTGGGCCGTCTATGATGGCGGCGACCACCGCATTTTCGTGTGCAAGGTGCTGGCCTTCGACTACAACGACAATAGCGCGCCACTGCTGTATTTCCGCGGCCGGTATTGCGCGCTCGACGGCGCGGATGCGCAAGAAGCCTAGCGGGAAGCCTAGAAGGAAGCCTAAT
>JAQGMC010000095.1 GCA_028292545.1 Paucimonas sp. | reverse complement strand
CGCCGCCAAACTTGGCCGACAGCACGGTGGCAATTGCTGCCGTCAGCGTGGTCTTGCCATGGTCGACGTGGCCAATCGTGCCCACATTCACGTGCGGTTTGGTCCGCTCAAACTTGCCTTTTGCCATCTTGGACTCCTAACGATTGAATGAGATTTCAGGCACGCGCCCGATTGTTTCTGCTGATCTGCCTGCTGCCGATATGTGAGGCCGGTACTGCTTCAAAACTGGTGCCCTTGACGTGGATTGAACACGTGGCCTCTCCCTTACCAAGGGAGTGCTCTACCACTGAGCTACAAGGGCATTGTGGTTCGCGCCACCGGGGCGCAAACAACCAAAAACTGGAGCGGGTGAAGGGAATCGAACCCTCGTCATAAGCTTGGAAGGCTTCAGCTCTACCATTGAGCTACACCCGCAAGGGCGACTGCTTCAGCCGCAACACATACAACACTTCACTGCTACTCCGGAACTGCTTACTCTGGTGGAGGGGGCTGGATTCGAACCAGCGTACTCGTAAGAGGGCAGATTTACAGTCTGCTGCCATTAACCACTCGGCCACCCCTCCGCAGGGAACCCCAAACTATAGATGTCCGACCTACCTTTGTCAACGGAAAAGTAATGTCCTGAATCAGCTTTCTTACAATCGCGGGTAGACGCCGGACAAACGCCGACACCTGCGCCAAGTCCTGCGATCCGCCCCTGCGCTCGGGTAGGGTTAATGTCATGCCAATGGTGTAGTGTTCTTGACAATCCAGCCAATCCTTCATGCCAACCGATGTCTGTGCTTGTCATCTACGCCCATCCGCATCCGCACCGTTCGCGAGCCAACCAGCAGCTTGCCAAAGCGGCGGCAAGCCTTCCCGGCGTCGAAGTGCTCGACCTTTACGAAACCTATCCAGACTTCCATATCGACGTCGCGGCAGAGCAGCAAAGGGTCGGCGCCGCCAGCTTGCTGGTGCTGCAGCACCCGATTTACTGGTATGGCATGCCGGCCCTGCTCAAGCAGTGGATCGATGTGGTCTTCGAACGTGGCTGGGCTTACGGCGAGGGCGGCACTGCCCTGGCCGGCAAGGATTTCCTGCTGGCGGTGACTACCGGTGGTCCGCAGGACGCCTACCGCCCCGCTGCCGAGCATGGCTATGAATTTCCCTCATTCCTGCCACCCTTTCGCCAAACCGCTGAATTTTGCGGCATGCGCTGGCATGCGCCGCTGGTATTGCATGACGCGCATGGCGCCAGCGATGCGCAAATGGCAGCCCATGTCGCGCAATACCGCCATATCCTGGCCAGCTATCCTGACTGGCCGCCAAGCGCCGAGAGCGGTCTGGCCTGAACCGCCAGGAAGCCCCAGGAAACCCGTTCGAATCCTCTTCAACCACCTGCCGGAAAATCCACATGGAATCGGGCCTGCTGCAGAATACCTTCGTCTACCTGCTTGCCGCGGTCGTCACCGTTCCCATCATCCAGCGCCTGGGCCTGGGCGGCGTGCTCGGCTACCTGGTCGCCGGCATCAGCATCGGGCCATGGGGACTGGGACTGGTGCGCGACGTGCAGGACATCTTGCATATCTCTGAACTGGGCGTGGTGCTGCTGTTGTTCCTGATCGGGCTGGAACTGGAACCGACGCGCTTGTGGACCATGCGGCGCGCCATATTTGGCGGCGGATCGATGCAGGTGCTGGTGGTGAGTGCAGCGCTGTTCGGGGCTGCACTGGCCGCAGGTTTCGGCTGGAAATCCGGGCTGATTGCGGCGTTGGGCTTGTCGCTGTCGTCCACCGCGATTGCGCTGGCTTCGCTGCAGGAACGCAACCTGATGGCCACCCCCGCCGGCAGCGCCGGATTTTCTATCCTGCTGTTCCAGGATATCGCCGCCATTCCCATGATTGCGATCGTGCCGCTGCTGGGAGTGACCGCGGTGGCTGTGGCCGACGACATCCCGGGCTGGTTCAAGGCTGTGCAGGTGGTCGGCGTGATTGGCGCCCTGATCGCAGTGGGTCGCACGCTGCTGCGCCCGGTCATGCGCGTGATCGCGCGCACCGGCATGCGCGAGATTTTCACCGCCTTCGCCTTGCTGCTGGTAATTGGCATCGGCTTGCTGATGCAGCAGGTCGGCATGTCGATGGCGCTCGGTACCTTCATCGCTGGCGTGCTGCTGGCCGATTCGGAATACCGGCGCGCACTGGAAGCAGACCTGGAACCGTTCAAGGGCTTGCTGCTGGGGCTGTTCTTCATGGCCGTGGGCATGACGGTGGACTTTGGCGTGCTGCTGGCCCAGCCCCTGCGTGTCCTGTCCATGCTGGCCGGCTTCCTGGCGCTCAAGGCAGCCATTTTGTATGCGCTCGGCAGCCGGCTGGGCGTGCCACAGCGCCAGCGCCCATTGTTTGCGATCCTGCTGTCACAGGGCAGCGAATTTGCGTTCGTCGTGTTCGGCGCGGCGGCCGCCGCTAAAGTGTTCGATCGCGAAACTGCGGCGCTGCTGGTGCTGGTCGTGGCCTTGTCACTGGTCGCCACGCCGCTCTTGCTGCTTCTGTACGACAAGCTGCTCGCGCCGCGCCTGCAGGCCCAGCACAAGCGCCAGCAGGATGAGGTCGAGCCGCGCGAAGGCCATGTCATCATTGCCGGCTTCGGTCGCTTTGGCCAGATCGTAGGCCGCCTGCTCAATGCCAACAAGGTGCAGCTGACCGTGCTCGACCACGACCCGGACCAGGTCGACCTGCTACGGCGCTTCGGGCTGGAAGTGTTCTATGGCGATGCGACGCGGCTGGACTTGCTGCACGCCGCGGGGGCTGGCAAGGCGCGCGCCCTGGTAGTAGCAGTGGATGACGTGGCAGACAGCCTGAAACTGGTGGAGGTGGCGCGGGAAGCTTTCCCCGACCTGCTGATCCTGGCGCGCGCACGCAACGTGTCGCACTACTATGACTTGCTTGACCGCGGGGTCACGCTGATTGAACGTGAAACCTTTGAAGCTTCCTTGCGTCTGGGCCGCGAGGTGCTGCACCAGCTGGGATTCGGCGCTTATCTTGCACGCGAAACGGCAATGCGATTCCGGGTACACAACCTGGCGTCGCTGTTGAAGGTGTACCCGCACTATAAGGACCAGGAACAACTCGTTTCCATGTCACGCCAGGCGCGCGACGAACTGGAGAAGATGTTCGCCAGCGATATAGAAGCCATGAAAAAAGAGCCGCCCGGACGCGGCTGGTAAGGCGTCCGGTGCAGCGACTTCACCGCAGCGGCGCGCCTAATCGCGCGGCGTAGCCGGCCGTATCTGCCATGCCGCCACCATGGCTGCAAAACAGATCGCTGCAAGGAAGAGGAAAGTTTCATCGAAAGCCTTGATGCGGTCTGCGGCATTGCCGCCCACATCTTCCAGCCCGGTCTTGTGCGCCACCAGCCGCCATTCGAGCACGATGCCCGCCAGGCTGACGCCGATGGCGCCACCAAGCTGGCGCAGGAAGTTGATGGTGCTGGTGCCATGCGCAATCCAGGCCGGGTCAACGCCGCGCATGGCGCCCACGCTCAATGCCGGCAATACAAATCCCAGCCCGATGCGGCCGATGATGGCCCAGACCATCAGTGCCACATAGCCGGTGCCAGGCGTACCAGTGCTCATCAGCACGAATGACAGTGCCAACAAACCTATGCCGGAGGCGACAAGCACATGTGGCGAGTAATAATCCACCATGCGCCCCGCAAGCGGAATCACCAGGGCCAGCACAATCCCGGCCGGCAGGATGACCAGCCCGGCATGGGTGGGGGAGTAGTGCAGCGCCATTTGCGTATAAACGGGCAGCAGGTAAGTCGATCCGAACAAGCCAATGCCATAGATGAACGCAACCCCGGCCGCCATGGCAAATTGGCGATAGCGAAAAACTTCCATCGCCACCAGCGGATGCGGCGCGCGTAACTGATACCAGATGAATACCGCCGTCATTGCCAGTCCGGCCAGCACCAGCGCAATGCCGGCTCCGGTTTCCTTTTGCAGGTAGACCAGGCCATTGAGCAAGGCGACCACACCGGCGCCGACCAGCAGCAAGCCTTTCCAGTCCAGCGATTTGGCGTCGCCCGCCATGGACGATATTCGCGGCAGCAGTTTGCGGGTCAGGAACAGCACCAGCACGCAAAACGGCACGACCACGAAAAATATCGAGCGCCAGCCGAATTGCTCAACCAGGAAGCCGCCGACGCTGGGCCCGACAGCGGGCGCCAGCACGACGCCGAAGCCGAACACGCCCATGGCGCGACCATGCTCACTGCTGTCGAACGCACGCAGCACAAAGATCGCCGGAATCGGTTGCAGCACGCCAGCCGCAAGTCCTTCGGTCACCCGCATCGAAATCAACATCGGATAGTTCACGCTGAAGCCACCCACCACGCCCCCGCATAGCAGCAGCAGAACGGCGCCCGCATAGGTTCTGCGCAAGCCAAAGCGCAACAGCAGCCAGGGTGTGCACAGCATCGATAGCGTCATTGCCAGCATGAACGCGGTCGACACCCATTGGGCGCGCCCCTGGTCGATGCCGAAGTGCTCCGACAGGTCGGGAACCGCGACATTGACGATGGTGGACGCCAGGATCGACGCCATCGAACCGATCATCAGCGAAAACAGCACCAGCCATTTGTAGCGGTCACCGTAACGCAGTTTCAGGTCTTCAAGCGTGGTCGACATGGATGGGTTCAAAGCGCGGAAAGGAGGCCGAGATGGGGGCTTACCAGTATACCGGGCGGGCTGCACAGCCATTTGCTGATCAACAACCAGCTTGGGGGAGCCGGGACGATTTTGGAACAAATGGACGCACGTTGTTACATAGGCATCTCTGAACAAATATTCAATAAACGGACAACTTCCCCTCCATCGCAGCAGCTTCCCAGGAGATCCAGACATGCAACCAATTCACAAGACGCCTTCAACGAAAGAAACCGACAAGGCAAACCGCGGGACCCCAGCCAAGGACGCATCACCGAAGGCCCCCGCGAAAGTCAACAGCAACAGCAGCCGGAAATCGGACATTCCTCCGTTGGACACTGCGCCGTTACGCGATCCTGAGTCGAAAAGTGAACCAAAGGTCCAAGCCGTAGCGGCTAGCCTCCCCATCGCCACGCCTCGCGGCCAGGCGCTTCACAAGCTGATCGATTCTGACGACCTGGCTGATATCGGACATTTGTTCCAGCATGAGGCGCCAACGGTTGCAGAATTTCCCTTACTCGCTATAGCGTTTGCGATTGCGTCAAAGCAACTGGTCGCCAGCAATGAGAGCGACCGCGATCGTGCGGGCGACACATTGAACGCGCTGGAAAAGTTATGCATCGCCGTTCTGCAAACCAAGGAAGCGCGCAAAGACGGCGTGCGACAAGCCCTTGCACGAACTTTAGTTCAGTCACTCCTGATCGAATTAGAGGCCAATCCACTGGCGAGCGATGTTGCTGTCTGTTCCCTGTATTCGATTGCGGTCGATGAGGGCCTGACAGCGCTCAAGCAGGAACTGCAACCACATACGGAATTCTTTTGGCAGAGCCTGGATCAGCGCGCAGCCGTTCTTGGCAGACGAGAGGTGCGAGCCGCGCTCGAAACCTTTGGCGTGCACCTACTGAAGGGATACCGCGACTGTGCGCGCCTGATTGGCGTCTATCAAAAAATGCTTTCCGTCGGAAATCCCGATGCGGCCATCGCCGTGCTGAAATTCGTCATTAAGCTGCTGGCGCCCGTAAAACCGGAGCAAGAGGACGATTCGTTGCGGCGCAATCGAATGATGCACGGCGGTCATATCGCCCACGCGACTCACGTGGGTTTAGCAGCAGGGCGCTACCGGGCAACCGACCGGCAACAGTGCTTTGTCGCGGTTTACGACGCCGTGAAATCCCTACGATACAAGAATCGCTCACTGGTCCACAAAGAGTTAGTCGCCACGCTGAAAATGTGGGGAAAAGAGTGGGATCAGGCGGGATGGAAGCGCGGTTGGACGCCGCCGGTCGTGGAGGTGGGCATGCAAAGGTATGAGCTGGATCCGGCTCCCTCATACCCAAGCAGCGACGACGAGTCCACAAGCAGCACAGACTGAATCGCGCCGACCAGCACGGGGCTGCGCCTGACATGCTTATCAGGCGCAGCCCAGGCAGGTCAGCCGCACTACTTCGGCAATGCCAAAGGCAACGGCCGACCACAACAGGGTCGAACCGAAAGGCAGGCAGAAAGGCTGGCCGAACAGCTTGAATGGAATGTCCCCCGGCAAGCGGCCCAAGCCCAGCCTGGACAGGAAAGGCAGCAAGCCGGAGAACACCAGCAACAGCAAGAAGATTGCCACCACCCAGCGGATCATCGGACGAATTTCCCAATCAGGAAAATCACCATCGAAAACAGGATAGTGGAAGCAAACGGCAACAGGATGCGCCGGCCGAAGAGGGTGAAACTGAAATCCCCGGGCAAGCGACCGATGCCGAATTTTTCCAGCCAGGGCAGCATTGCGGAAAACACGATCATGGCAATGAAAATCGTCAGGAACCAGCGGATCATCAAGCGTCCTTAAAGGCGGTGGCTGCGGTCGCCGCGGGCCAGGGCGGCAGGCAAAGCAAGCTGGCGTCCAAGCACCAGGACTTTGAACAACTCCCCCATCTCGGCTGGCGAAGTCAGCCGCTGCACCGCATTGCTCAAGGCGAGGAAACGCACCTGGTCGTCGGGCGACACTTGCATCAGCAATTCAGGCAAGCCGGCATTGATCAGGAATGCAGCTTGGCTGGTGTACAGCAAAACCTCAGCCCCGCTGTCCAGGCCAGCGCGGGCAATGTCGGTGAAGTCCACATGCACGGTGATGTCCTGCAAGCCGGGCAAGTAGAAGGGATCGTCATGCGCATGATGCCGGTAATGGCACATCAGCGTGCCGGCCGAGCGCTGCGGCAAGTAAAACTCATGCGCTGGAAAGCCATAGTCGACCAGGATGGCGGCGCCCCGTTCAAGCATGTCGCACACGGAGCGGGTGAAGCCGCGCGCCTGCGGATGCACTTCGGCGACATAGCCCACGGGCAGCGCCTCGGCGCCCGGCACCTGGGCCAGCAGGCTTTCCAGTTCCTGCGCTGCACAGGCCCGCAGTGCGAATTGCCAACCCCCGGGCCCATGGGCCACGCCGCGTTCCTGCCAGCCCGCAGCTGTTTTTTCCAGCAGCCGGGCCGGCATCGCGTCCAGCACTTCATTGGCGACGACAATGCCGGAAAAGCGCGCCGGCATCGCATCAAGCCAAGTCACTTGGGGAAAATCGCGCAGGGTTTGCTGCTGCCGCTGGCGCAATTCGCCGGACACTTCGACAATCTGGTAAGACGCCGCCGGTTGCCCGATTGCTTCCAGCTCGGTCAACAAGTCGCGTGCCAGCTTGCCGGTGCCGGCGCCGAACTCCAGCATGTGGCGCCCGCATTGTTCGAACAGGCTGGCGCAAGCCAGCGCCAGCGTGCGGCCGTAGAGCGGCGTCATTTCCGGTGCGGTTGTAAAATCACCGTCTTTCCCCAGCTTTGCCGAACCGCCGCTGTAATAACCCAGTCCCGGCGCATACAGTGCCAGCGCCATGTAGCGCTCGAACGAAATCCAGCCGCCGGCGCTATCGATTTGGGCGTTGATTGCTTGCTGCAAGGCGCGTGAAGCATCCAGCGCGTCCGGGGAAGGTTGAGGCAGTTGCAGTTGCATGGCGCTATTGTAGAGGCATTCGCAGGGGCATTCGTTCGGATCGTTGCCACGCCTTTCGCAGTGGCACTTCCATCAACCCGGTACCGCGACATTCCATGACAGACAAAGCGCAAAGGATTGCCCTTGTGACCGGCGCTGGCAAGCGCATCGGCCGCGCCATTGCGCTCGCGCTGGCCGAACGCGGCTGGGACATCGTGGTGCACTATGGCCAGTCGGCCGGGCAGGCCGAAGCGGTTGTCGGGGAAATCCGCGCCCTGGGCCGCCAGGCGGTGGCCTTGCAGTGCGACCTGGCCGATGAAGCCGCCGCGCGCGCCCTGCTTGGGCGCTGTGGCGAAGCACTGGGCCCGGTCAGCTGTGTTGTCAACAATGCCTCGCTGTTTCGCTATGACGATGCGGCGACCTTTTCCAGCACGGTGCTGGACCAGCACATGCGCACCAACCTGGCTGCCCCGCTGCTGCTGGCGCAAGCGCTGGCCGCCCTGCTTCCGGCCGGTGGCCAGGGCGTGGTGGTGAACTTGCTGGACCAGAAGCTGCAGAACCCGAACCCGGATTTCCTTTCCTACACACTGTCCAAGGCTGCGCTGCAGGCGGCGACCGTCATGCTGGCGCAGGCGCTGGCCCCGGCAATCCGCGTGGTTGGCGTGGCGCCAGGCATCACCATGGTGTCGGGCGACCAGACCGAGGAAGAATTCCGCCGCGCCCACCTGCAAACGCCGCTGGGCCGCTCCAGTACGCCCGAAGACGTCGCCGCTGCGGTATGCTTCGCGGCCGAGTCGCCTGCAATCACTGGCACGACGCTGCTTATCGATGGCGGCCAGCACTTGCTGCCTTCGCCGCGCGACGTGATGTTCGTTGTGAAATAACGCTACCGCTTTCCCTTTCCGCTCCTGATCATGCCCCTTGCCCTCTCCCATCCCCAACTGGCGGCCTGCCGCCGCCTGTTCCTGCGCAACTACGAGGTGCAGGTCAATATCGGCGTGCACGACTTTGAAAAGCGTGGCGAGCAGCGGGTGCTGATCAATGTCGACCTGTTCATTCCGCTAGCCTTGTCGACCCCGCAAAGCGACAGCCTGGATGAAGTGGTGGATTACGATTTCATGCGCGACACGATTGCGCGCCGCATGGCGCAAGGCCACATCCACTTGCAGGAAACGCTGTGCGACGACGTGGCGCGTGCGATGCTGATGCATCCCAAGGTGCAGGCAGTGCGGGTCTCGACCGAGAAGCCCGACGTGTATCCCGACTGCGATGCCGTCGGCGTGGAAGTCTTCCATGTGAAAGAGGCCGGCAAATGACGGATGCGAATGCCCTGCTGCCGGAAGCCGCGCCGCTGACCCAGCGCCGCGCCGAAAAGGCGGCGTACGAAAACAACAAGCTGCACAAGCGGCTGTGCCGCCTGGTTGGCCAGGCCATCGGCGACTTCAACATGATTGAAGAGAATGACCGCGTGATGGTCTGCCTCTCCGGCGGCAAGGATAGCTATGCCTTGCTCGACATCTTGCTGACGCTGCGCGAGCGGGCGCCGATCCACTTCGACATCGTGGCGGTGAACCTGGACCAGAAGCAGCCGAATTTCCCGGCCGACGTGCTGCCGGCCTACCTGGAAAAGCTGGGCGTGGCGTACCACATTGAAAACCAGGATACGTACAGCATCGTCAAGCGCGTCATACCGGAGGGGAAAACAACTTGCTCGCTCTGCTCGAGGCTGCGGCGCGGCATTCTGTACCGCGTCGCCGATGAACTGGGCGCGACCAAGATCGCGCTGGGACACCATCGCGACGACATCATGGAGACGTTTTTCCTCAACATGTTCTTCGGCGCCAAGCTCAAGGGCATGCCGCCCAAGTTGCAGTCCGACGATGGCCGCCATATCGTGATCCGGCCGCTGGCTTATGTGAAGGAAGAAGACACGCAGCGCTATGCCGACCTGCGCCAGTTCCCGATCATTCCCTGCGATC
>JAQGMC010000075.1 GCA_028292545.1 Paucimonas sp. | reverse complement strand
CCGGTGGGCAATTCCATCAGCCGGTCGGCATAGGATAGCCAGGACACGCTGCCCGCTTGCAGGTGCGAGGCGATATTGGAATTGATGATCAGGCTGATCTGCGCCACCGATACGGCGAATGTGGCGGGCACCATCTGGCGCAGCACGCGACGCACGCCGGGATGGGCCAGCGCCGTGCCGAGCCGGAAAGTCAGGCGCGGCAACATGCCCAGGCGCCTTAGCGCCGGAACCTGGATCGCCACTTGCAGCACCCCGCCCACCACCACCGCAATCGCCAGCGCATAGACCGGTTGTTCCAGCCGCGGCGCCAGCAACAGGGCGGCGGCAATGAAGGACAGGTTCAGCAGCACGGGCGTGAAAGCCGGCACCTTGAATTCGCGCCAGGTGTTCAAGATGCCGCCTGACAGCGCCACAAAAGACATGAACACAATGTAGGGAAACATGATGCGGGTCATCTGCACCGAAGCGTCGAATGCATCCGGATTGGCCTGCAAGCCGCTGGCCATCAGGTACACCACGACCGGCGCGGCGGCGATACCCAGCAGCGTTACCAGCAACAGCGTCCAGACCAGGATGGTGGCGACGTGGTCGACCAGTTCGCGCGTGGCTTCATCGCCGCGCTGGTTTTTGAATTCAGCCAGGATCGGCACGAAGGCTTGCGAAAAGGCGCCCTCGGCAAACATCCGGCGCAACAGGTTGGGTATGCGAAAAGCAATGAAGAAAGCGTCGGTGTAGCCGGACGCGCCGAATGCACGGGCAATCAGGAACTCGCGAATCAGGCCGGTGACGCGTGACAGCATGGTCATGCCGGACACGGTGGCGAGGGTTTTGTGCAATTTCATGGACGGGCATTATAGCGGCAGGGCCGGGGCAGCCCCTGCTCGGGCGGTGCAGCGCGCAATGGCAGACGGTCACGCTTGCCCGTCTATTGAAAGGCAGCTATAATCCGTGGCTTTACAGAATTCCAGCCGGCGGGTTGCATTTCCTGCGGCTTTCCGACCAGTTACAGGATATTCAATGGCAAATACAGCTCAAGCGCGCAAGCGTGCCCGCCAGGCAGTCAAGCAAAACGCCCACAATTCGGCTCAGCGTTCGACACTGCGCACCGCAATCAAGGCCGTGCGCAAGGCAATCCAAGGTGGCGACAAGGCCGCAGCTTCGCAAGTGTTCCAGGCTTCGATCTCCACGATCGACCGCATCGCGGACAAGAAACTCATCCACAAGAACAAGGCCGCTCGTCACAAGAGCCGCCTGGCCGCTGCCCTGAAAGCACTGGCCTGATTGCTTGACGCGTGCCGGGGCTGGTCCCCGGTGCCGAGGTAAAAATAAAAAGCTGAAGACAGCTCGCCGGCTATGCCGAGCGGGCTTTTTTCATTTGTGCGCCGCGTGTGGTTTGCCGCCCGCGGCGATTTTTTTCCGGTCGCGGCGAGGCATATTGCCGGTCGCGGTCGCGGTCCCGGTTCGTGTTTCCTTACTTCCGGTCCTGGTTTGCTGCCACGCCGCCAATGGCCGTGCCGGCCTTGATATTCTTTTGCCGGAACCAGTTCTGGTTCATTTCCAGCGCATAGCGTGCCGGCCGGCTGGCGCAATGCGAAGCCAGCGTATGCGGCGCCATGTCTTCGATATTGATGATGCGGGCCTGGTCGTCAAGAAAAGCGACCGACAGCGGCAGCGGCGTATTCTTCATCCACATGCAAACCCGGCCCGGTTCGTCGAAGACGAACAGCATGCCTTCGTTCGGCCCCATTTTTTCGCGGAACATCAGGCCTTGCTGCCGGTCCTGGTCGCGCGCCGCCACTTCAGCGCGCACGACATGCATGCCAATTGTCAGTTCAGCCACCGGCAGCCGCGCCTGGGCCAAGCAAAGTGAGGCGGCGAGCGTCAACAGGCATCCGAGGGCGGCGCGAAGCGGCAGGGTGGTCATGTCGGGAACCCGAATTGGAAGCGGAGGATGGGCAGGAAGTGTAGCCGAAAAGATTGGCAGCCAGATGTAAACGCAAAAAAGGCAGGACAAGCCTGCCTTTTCACGCAACTGCAGTTCGAATTACTTCGAAGCTGCTTTCGAAGCAGCAGCCGAAGCCGATGCAGGAGCCGAAGCGGATGCGGAAGCTTTCTTGTCAGCTTTCTTTTCTGCTTTTTCTGCTTTCTTTGCCGAAGCCGATGCCGAAGCAGCAGCAGGAGCCGATGCCGAAGCCGAAGCTTGGGCGAAAGCGGACAGGGAGAACAGGCCAGCAACCAGGGCAGCGATCAGTTTCATATTATGTCCTTCGATTTAACGTTAAAGTAGAACGATTCTGTGAAGAATCAAATACTCAAACGCGCTGCTCTGTTACTGGTTGACAATCTCGTCAGGAATTTCTGTACTTTGCTAACTTTTCTGTCCCGCCGCCTCTTTCCATTCGCATTCCTACTGCTTGCCTTGCCTGTTCTGGTTACAAGCGCCGCTTGTGCTGCACCGCGCAAACCGGTGCAGGATGCTGAAGTGCTGGAACGCCTGCCGCTGCGTCCCGCCGACCCGCTTACACGTGAACTTGCCGAATTGCGCAGTGCGCAACGCAAAAATCCGCAGGATCTGGGCTTGGCCGTGCGCCTGGCCCAGCGTTACTACAACCTTGTCGCGCAAGAAGGCGATCCGCGTTACCTCGGTTATGCCCAGGCCGCGCTCAAGCCCTGGTGGACCTTACCGGATCCGCCCGATGCCGTGCTTGTGCTGCGCGCCTCCCTGCGCCAGTTCGGCCATGATTTTGCCGGCGCGGTGGCTGACCTCGACGCCGTGCTGGCGCGCACTCCGGGCAATGCCGAGGCGCGCGCGTTGCGGGCCACGATTCATATCGTCCAAGCCCGCTATGCGCAGGCGCGCGCCGATTGCAGCGCGCTGCGCACGTCCGGCGCAGCGCTCATCGGTACCGGCTGCGAAGCCATGGTCGATGGCTTGACTGGCAATGCTGGCGCCGCTTACACGTCGCTGCAGGCGGCGCTGGCCAGCCAGCCGCAAGCCAGCGCCGCGGAAAAACTTTGGGTGCTGATCCGCCTTGCCGAGATATCCCGGCGCCTGGGGCAAACCGCGCAAGCCGAGCAGCATTTCCGGCAAGCGCTGGCACTGGGCATTGAAGATACTTTCCTGCTCGCGGCCTACGCCGACCTGCTGCTGGATTTGCAACGCCCGCGCGACGTCGTCGCCCTGTTGAAAGACAAAATATCTTCGGATGGCTTGCTGCTGCGACTGGCGCTGGCTGAACGCGCGCTCAACGCGTCCGAAGCCCCCCAGCGCGCCGCCATGCTCAGTGCCCGCTATGCAGCGGCGCGCTTGCGCGGCGACACCACGCATGAACAGGAAGAGGCGCGCTTCATCCTCGAAACCGGGCAAGACCCGGCAACCGCCTTGCCCCTTGCCGTGCACAACTGGGAATTGCAACGCGAGCCGCGCGATGCGCGGGTGCTGATGCAAGCCGCAATCGCCGGGCGCAAACCAGACGCGGCGCGGCCGGCGCTGGATTGGCTGGCCGCCAACCGTGTGCAAGATGTGGTACTTGCCGACCTTGCGCGCCAGCTTGGCGCAACGCCGCGATGAAGCGCCTGCTGGTTTTCCTGCTGCTCTCGCTGACCCTGCTGCCGGCGCTGGCCCACAAGCCAAGCGACAGTTACCTGTCGCTGGCAGTCGATGGCAGCGTGGTGCGGGGTCAATGGGATATCGCCCTGCGCGACCTCGACTTCGCAATTGGCCTTGACAGCAATGCCGACGGCGCCGTGACCTGGGGCGAGCTCAAGCAAAAGCACAAGGATATTGAAGCCTATGCGTTGTCGCGCCTTGCGATCTCATCAGGCGGCAGCGCCTGCAGCCTGGCTGCAACCGAGCACCTGGTGGATGACCACACCGATGGCGCCTATGAAGTATTGCGCTTCGAGGCGCGTTGTCCTGCAACCGGTGACACGCTGGCGGTGCGTTATGGCTTGTTCTTCGATATCGATCCGCAACATAAAGGCTTGCTGCGCCTGCAGCGCGCCAGCACGGTGGGTACCGGTGTCTTTACGCCGGAAGCGGCAAGCCAGGTGTTTTCATTGTCGGAACCTTCGCGCTGGCAGCAATTCATCGACTACGCCGCGCAAGGCGTGTGGCATATCTGGATCGGTTACGACCATATCCTGTTCCTGATGGCGCTACTGTTGCCGGCGGTAGCGGTGCGCGTGGCGCGGCATTGGGAACCGGTGCCGGCTTTCGTGCCGGCGCTGATCAGCGTCGCCAAGATCGTGACGGCTTTCACGGTCGCGCATTCGATTACGCTCACGCTCGCCACGCTGGGCCTGGTCAGCCTGCCATCGCGGCTGGTGGAATCGACGATTGCCCTGTCAGTCGTGCTCGCTGCGCTGAATAATATCTATCCCTTGTTTGCAGAGAAGCGCTGGCTGATGGCATTTGCCTTCGGGCTGATCCACGGCTTCGGCTTTGCCAGCGTGCTGAGCGACCTGGGACTGCCGACCGGCACGCTCGCGGTAGCGCTGGTAGGTTTTAATCTCGGCGTCGAAGCCGGTCAACTCACGATCGTGTGCGTTTTCCTGCCGCTGGCCTGGGCACTGCGCGCAACGCGCTTCTACCAGAAAGTGGTGCTCCTCGGCGGGTCGGCGCTGATTGCGCTGCTCGCCTGCATCTGGCTGGCCGAGCGCGCATTCGACTTGAAACTGATCACGCCCTGATCGCCTCCTTCACCGACCGCCGAGCTTGAAGCCGGTGGCCGGTACCTCTGCCCATTCCCCCGGCATCAGGGGATGGGTTTCCAGCGACAGGCCGCCGATTGCCACCCGCACCAAGCGCAGCGTCGGCAAGCCGACTGCCGCCGTCATGCGCCGCACCTGGCGATTTTTTCCTTCATTAAGACGGATCA
This sequence comes from Paucimonas sp., assembly GCA_028292545.1. Taxonomy (GTDB): domain Bacteria; phylum Pseudomonadota; class Gammaproteobacteria; order Burkholderiales; family Burkholderiaceae_D; genus Lacisediminimonas. The sequence continues at coordinate 4,757 of JAQGMC010000075.1, read as the reverse complement.
CCAGCCAATCGGTTGGCTGGTTCGCGCGCTGCCGCACCGGTGGATTGCGCGGCCACAGCCAGGCCGGTTCTTGCGCGCGGCTGGCATGGCAGGGCGCCGTGGTGAAATCGCCCAGGTGAATGCCTTGCGCCAGGCGTTCCAGTTGCGCGCGACTGGCCTGGCCTTCCACCTGGACCAGGTAAGTCTTGGGCTGCTTCTTGCGCGGGTCGGCAATTGCATGCTGCAACTGGCCGTCATCGGTCAGCAAGACCAGGCCTTCACTGTCTGCATCCAGCCGCCCGGCCGGGTAAATGGCAGGCACGTCCACATAGTCGGCGAGCGTCTTTCGCACTGGATGGGGCGAGAATTGGCAGATCACGTCGAAGGGTTTGTTCAGCAGGATCAAGGGCATGCCGGCAGTCTAACCGTGCTGCCGCACTGCTGCCAGCGCGTGCGCGAATGCCACCCCGGTGCTCGCCATGCAGGCCGGAAAACCAATGGAAATGCAGGCATAATCAGCGGCTGTTTCTTGTCCTTTGTATAAGACAAAGGGCAAGCGATGGGCCGCTTGCGAGGCAGGGGCAGCCAAAGGCAGGCGAACCGCCGCGGGTGGCCTGCGCTCCAAGGTTTATTGTCTTGCACACTGGTTGGCTCTCTGGAGATTCGAATATGGCTGAACACATCAAGCTGCCTGCGCAGGGGCAGAAAATCACCGTCAACGCCGATTTCACGCTGAACGTACCCGACCAGCCCATCATTCCCTATATAGAAGGCGACGGTACCGGCGTGGACATCACGCCGGTCATGATCAAGGTGCTCGACGCGGCCGTGGCAAAGGCATATGGCGGCAGGCGCCGGATCCAATGGATGGAGATCTACGCCGGCGAAAAGGCGACGCGGGTCTATGGACCGGATGCCTGGTTGCCTACCGAAACGCTGGAAGCGGCCAAGGAATATGTCGTCTCGATCAAAGGGCCCCTGACGACCCCAGTGGGCGGCGGGATTCGTTCCCTCAACGTCGCGCTGCGCCAGGAACTCGACCTGTACGTCTGCCTGCGCCCGGTTCGCTATTTCCGGGGCGTGCCCTCGCCGCTACGAGAGCCGGAAAAGACGGACATGGTGATCTTTCGCGAAAACTCTGAAGACATTTATGCTGGCATTGAATGGGAAGAGGGCAGCGTGGGAGCAAAAAAGCTGATTAACTTTTTGCTCAATGATATGGGCGTCAACAAGATCCGCTTTCCGGACACTTCCGCGATTGGCATCAAACCGGTGTCGCGCGAGGGCACGACCCGGCTGGTACGCAGGGCCATCCAGTACGCCATCGATAACGACAAGCCTTCGGTGACCCTGGTGCACAAGGGGAACATCATGAAGTTTACCGAAGGCGGCTTCCGAGATTGGGGATATGAATTGGCCAAGGCGGAATTTGGTGCACAGGAAATCGACGGCGGCCCTTGGTGCAAGCTGCGCAATCCCCGGACCGACAAAGAAATCCTGGTCAAGGATGTCATCGCTGACGCCTTCCTGCAGCAGATACTGTTGCGACCCAATGAGTACAGCGTGATTGCCACGCTGAACCTGAACGGCGACTATATATCCGACGCGCTCGCGGCCCAAGTGGGCGGCATCGGCATCGCGCCGGGCGCCAATATGTCGGATTCGGTCGCCATGTTCGAAGCCACCCACGGCACCGCGCCCAAATATGCCGGCAAAGACTATGTGAATCCGGGATCCTTGATCCTGTCGGGCGAGATGATGCTGCGCCATATGGGCTGGAATGAGGCAGCCGACATCGTGATTGCGTCGATGGAGAAAGCCATCAGCTCAAAAAAGGTGACCTATGATTTCGCCCGCTTGATGGAAGGCGCGACCCAGGTGTCGTGTTCGGGCTTTGGCCAAGTGATGATCGAAAATATGTAATTAATGGCCGGTTTCCGCCCGAATGATCGTCCGTTTTTTCTGCGGTGGAAAGCAGGCAAGGGGGCGGCGCAAGGCCTTGAAAACGAGATAGGCGCCACCAATTCCTGCCTTGTGGGCAAGCGTGGTCCCTCGCTTCGAGCATGACGGGCCAAGCGAACCGGCGCGGCCTGGTGTCGCGGGGAAAAAAAATCCCCGCAGTGGCGGGGATGAGATCCTGACTAGCTGCGCCTGGATGTCAGGCGGCGGCCTGGATATTGGAGGCCTGCTTGCCTTTAGGGCCCTGCGTCACCTCGAACTGCACTTTTTGCCCTTCTTTCAGGGTTTTGAAGCCGTTCATCTGGATCGCCGAGAAGTGTGCGAAGAGGTCTTCGCCGCCGTCATCGGGGGTGATGAATCCGTAACCTTTGGTATCGTTGAACCATTTAACGGTGCCAGTTGCCATAGAAGCTTTCAAGTTAAAACAATCACACGAGCCGTAGCAGCAAGAAGCCTCGCGTAACGCTGCCCCTCCTCCAACTTGCTCTCTTCTTATCAATAGTGCTTTTAGGCACTAATTAATAATTACGCATTGTTCGTTGAAAAATCAGAATTGTCAAGGAATTCGAAAACCGGCCCGAAAAGTGCTTTTCGAGGGTGCCGGGGGCTTGATTTTGAGGTTTGCAGTGTCATCTGCGGATGGTCAAGAAACGGCGTAATATCAACAGCTATGTCAAGGTTCGCGCAGACGCGCGTTGCACACGAAATCGAAGGCTTTAGAATAGACGCATGGCAACCAAGGATGAGAACAGCACCGTTCTTGTGCGCAAGGAGCAGAAGGAAAGGCACAAGCCGCCGCCTATGTACCAGGTACTTCTGCTCAACGACGACTACACCCCAATGGAGTTCGTAGTGGCAATCATCCAGGAATACTTCAACAAGGACCGCGAAACTGCGACGCAAATCATGCTCATGGTTCATCGCGATGGCAAGGGAATGTGCGGTGTCTATCCGAAAGACATAGCGAGCACCAAGGTAGAACTTGTATTGGCACACGCGCGCAAAGCGGGTCATCCCCTGCAATGCGTGATGGAGGAAGCATGATCGCCCAGGAATTGGAAGTAAGTTTGCACATGGCCTTTGTCGAAGCCCGGCAAGCGCGCCATGAATTCATCACCGTCGAACACCTGCTGCTCGCCCTGCTCGACAATCCGTCGGCAGCTGAAGTGCTGCGTGCCTGCGCCGTCAATATTGAAGACTTGCGCAAAACGCTGACCAACTTCATCAGCGACAACACGCCTACCGTGCCTGGCACCAGCGAAGTGGATACCCAGCCTACGCTTGGTTTCCAGCGCGTGATCCAGCGCGCCATCATGCATGTGCAGTCCGCTTCCAACGGCAAGAAGGAAGTGACTGGCGCCAATGTGCTGGTGGCAATCTTTGGCGAAAAGGATTCGCATGCCGTCTATTACCTGCACCAGCAGGGCGTGACCCGACTTGATGTGGTGAACTACATCTCCCACGGCGTGCGCAAGGACCAGCAGGCTGATCCACAGAAAGCGCCGGAAGGCAGCGAGGAAACCCAGGCTGAAGCCCAGCAAAAGGAAAGCCCGCTCGACCAGTTCACGCAGAACCTGAACAAGCTGGCTGCCGAAGGCAAGATCGACCCCTTGATCGGCCGCGAGTCCGAAGTCGAGCGCGTAATCCAGACCCTGTGCCGTCGCCGCAAGAATAATCCGCTGCTGGTGGGTGAGGCAGGCGTGGGCAAAACCGCTATCGCCGAGGGCCTGGCATGGCGCATCACCCAGAACGAAGTGCCCGACGTGCTGCAAAACGCCGTCGTGTATTCGCTCGACATGGGTGCGCTGCTGGCCGGCACCAAGTATCGCGGCGATTTCGAGCAGCGCCTGAAGTCGGTGTTGAAGCAGTTGAAGGATAGCCCGCACGGCATCCTGTTCGTCGATGAAATCCACACCATCATCGGCGCCGGGTCCGCCTCCGGCGGCACGCTTGATGCATCCAACCTGCTCAAGCCAGCCCTGGCCAGCGGCCAGCTCAAGTGCATTGGCGCGACCACGTACACGGAATTCCGCGGCGTGTTCGAGAAAGACCATGCGCTGTCGCGTCGCTTCCAGAAAATCGACGTGAACGAACCGACCGTCGAGCAAACCGTGCAGATCCTGCGCGGGCTGAAATCACGCTTCGAAGAGCATCATGGCGTCAAGTATTCCGCGTCTGCGCTGACGTCGGCGGCTGAACTGTCAGCCCGCTTCATCAACGATCGTCATTTGCCCGACAAGGCAATCGACGTGATCGATGAAGCCGGTGCTGCCCAGCGCATCCTGCCGAAGTCCAAGCAAAAGAAAACCATCAACAAGGCGGACATCGAAGACATCATCTCGAAGATCGCGCGCATCCCACCGCAGTCCGTCAACCAGGACGACCGCGCCAAGCTGCAGACCATCGACCGCGACTTGAAGAATGTCGTGTTTGGCCAGGACAATGCCATCGAAGCGCTGGCGGCATCGATCAAGATGGCGCGCGCCGGTTTGGGCAAGACCGACAAGCCGATCGGCTCTTTCCTGTTCTCCGGCCCGACCGGCGTGGGCAAGACCGAAGTCGCCAAGCAGCTCGCTTTCATAATGGGGATCGACCTGAGCCGCTTCGACATGTCGGAGTACATGGAGCGGCATGCAGTCAGCCGCCTGATCGGCGCGCCGCCCGGCTATGTCGGATTCGACCAGGGTGGCTTGCTGACCGAAGCCATCACCAAGAAGCCGCATGCAGTGCTGCTGCTGGACGAGATTGAAAAAGCCCATCCGGACATTTTCAATATCCTGCTGCAGGTGATGGACCACGGCACGCTGACCGACAACAAT
>JAQGMC010000140.1 GCA_028292545.1 Paucimonas sp. | reverse complement strand
CCCACGCCGGCGCCCATCGCCGTACCGCGCTGGGTTTCATTCATGTTTGCGCAACCCGCGGCCAAGCTGGCGACGACGAGCGTTGCGATGACTACTTTGCCCATGGCATTTCCCTGATAACAGTTATGTGTGGTTTTGTGTCGTGCACGCGTCTTTCAGACTTGACCGGTAAACCGAAGTTCTCCGCCTTGCCCTCGAGCTATAAAAGTGGCGTGACGAGGCGGGAAAGGCGCGTTCAGGTCTTTGCGGCGGGCCGGGTCGGGGAGGTAGCGCGCCACCTGGAAAACGCCTTCCAGCCAACATAGCCGGCCGCAGCGGCGGCAACGGTAAGCGCCGCCGGCACGAGCAACCGGCGCCGGCGCAGCATGCCGACGGCCTTTGAAACGACTGGCAGCAAGGCGACAAATCGTCCGTCAAGCAAGGCGGCCGGGGAGAGCAATCCGCGCGCGGCATCCACGCCGCTATCGACGGCTTGGGTGAAAACCCGGTTCAGGAGGGCTTGCGGCTGAAGCTGGATGGCCAGCGTTTTCTGCGCTTCCATCATGCCCAGGCGGAACAACTGGCCCTGCAACAAAACCAGCTTTTTGCGCTGCTGGGCAGGAAGGGATAAATCGGGCCTGGTCGGCTTCATCATGTATTCCGCTGCATTTATCGTGAGTGCATGCTTACATCAAGGCGTCGCGGTCGCTGCGCAGCTCGGCCATCGTCGCCGGCAAAGACAGCTTGTCTTCGCGCAGCATGGCTTGCGCCCGCTTGAGCAGCAGGACTGCGGCAAGCGAAAAGCCGGCGCCCAGCAACGCAAGCACGGTCCAGCCCATCACCGGCCAGGCCAGCACGACGATCAGCACTGACCACCAGGCAAGCGCGAACCAGGCGGCAACCAAGCCCAGGGCGCCGAGCAGCGCCAGCTTCAGCAAATGCGTACGCACCTCGCCGAGCTCGATGGCGGCAAGCTCGATCCGGCTGATCGCCAGACCAAGGCCGTTGCGTGCCAGGTTGGCCGCCGTGGCGAACAGGCCGCCCGGTTGTCCAGGCGGGCTCAGCTCTTCGTTTTGCATGCCGGTGTGCTTACCGTCGGGCGACCAGGCCAAGCAAAAAGCCGACGCCAGCGGCAATGCCGATTGCCTGCCAGGGGTTTTCGCGCACATAGCCGTCGGCGCTATCGGCGATTTCCTTGCCTGCTTCCAGCGCTGCGGCCTGCAATTCCTTTGCCTTGCTGCCTGCCTCTTCGAGCAAGGCCATGCCGCGCGCGCGCAAGTCGTCGGCCTTGGCGCCGGTGGCGCTGGTGGCTTCGACGAACAAAGCCTGGGCATCGCGCAGCAAGCTGCTGAAGTCGTTACGTACCGTTTTGAGCTGGGATTCAACCATGTGGGTTCTCCTGTGTCCGTGGGATGCGCATTGCGCAGGTATGACGGCTGGGTCCAACGTCGCAATTGCCGATGCGCCGCAGTGCATGCCTATGGTAATTGTGGCTAGTTTTCCGAAAAACAAGCTTGGCGGATCGCAAGTCGGTAAAGAAATCCGGATTCTGCGCGCTGCTAAACCACGCCCCCACCCCGGCCTCACCTTGAAAGGGAGGGCGCTTTCACGAGCCGCACGAACGAGCGAAGCTTCCATCCAGGAAGCCTTTGAGCGACCTCGCACGCAAACCCGGCGCCGGGCCGGCCGCGCCGGCAATCAAATACCGGGCGTGCAGTCGTCGCAATGCTCGATCGCAAGCGGCGACTTGCGCAACTGGTCGCGCGCATCCTTGAGCGCGGCGCGCAAGCCTTCCTCGATGACGGGATGGTAGAACGGCATGGCCAGCATCTGTTCTATCGTCATGCCGGCTTGCAGCGCCCAAGCGAGCAAGTGGGCCAGGTGTTCGGCGCGCGGTCCGACGATTTGCGCGCCCAGCAGCTTGCCGCTGTCACGACCGGCATACACATGCAAGGCGCCGTAGTTCTCCCCTATCACGCGGCTGCGGCCCTGGTTATCGAACGAGGCCGCGCCCACTACGCAATGCGCTGGTTGCAACTGCGACCAGCGCGGCCCGACTGTGGCAAGTTGCGGTTCGCAAAAGGCGATCGTCAGCGCCACCTGGCGTAACTGCGCGGTTGGCGATGGCCAGGCACCGGCGTTGTCGCCTGCAATACGTCCCTGTGCCACGGCTTCATGCAACAGCGGACGTTCATTGTTCGCGTCGCCGGCAATGAACACCGGCTGGTCGCCGCACTGCATGGTAGACGGATCGAAGCGCGGCACGCCACGGCTGTCAAGCGCCAGGCCGGCATGCTGCAAGTCGAGCCGGTCGACATTGGGTATGCGACCGGTTGCGCACAGCACGCGTGCAAATTCATGCCGCGCTTCGCGCCCGCTGGCATCGCGAACCTTGAGCTGGACGCCGTCGCTGGTGCGCACCACCCCGAGCACGGTGCTGTCCAGGCACAGCTCAAGCTCATTGGCGAAAAGCCTGGTGGCCAGGGGCTTGAGCACCGGGTCGTCCAACTGGCCCGCCGCGCTTGAACGACCATAGATGACGACGCGTACGCCGAGCCGGTGCAGCGCCTGCCCGAGTTCAAGGCCGATTGCGCCAGCGCCGACCACGGCAACCGAGGTCGGCAAGTCAAGCAGCTCGAACACATCGTCGCTGGTCAGGAGCCAGTCGCCGGCAGGTTGCAGTTCAGCCGGAATGACGGGACGCGACCCGGTTGCGATCACGATGGCGCGGGCGTGCACGGTGCAGTCTTCGCCCACCTGCAAGCTGGTTGCGCCGATAAAGCGGGCGCTTCCCTGCAAACGATATTGCGCTGGAATGGCTTGCGTGCTCTCGACCACGGACTCGACAAAACTGTCGCGTTCGGCCTGCACGCGGCGCATTACGGCCGGCCCGTTAATTTCGACCGGTCCCGCCTGGATGCCAAACATGCCGGCGTGGCGCGCGCCGTGGGCGACATTGGCCGCGGCAATCAACAACTTGCTGGGCATGCAGCCGACCCGGGCGCAGGTGGTGCCGTAGCTGCCCTCCTCTACCAGCACGACCTTGCCGCCGTGCGTGCTTGCAGCGCGAAAGGCGGTAAGCCCAGCGCTGCCGGCACCGATTACTGCTACATCGACAGAAAGCTCGACCATGCCATTCCTCTCGCCGGTTGGTGGGCTTGCACCGGCCGGCGCAGCTGCCGCGCAAAGGCGGCAAACAATGCAGGTGTCACCTTGCGAAGAAGGTCAGGAAACCCAAGTCTGGGAAACCCAGCTGCGCGCCGGCCGATTGTTACCCGCACAATAGCGCACATCAGCGCCGGCTAGCGCATCAGGTTCCCGCTCTTGCTGACGACGGTCAATTCGACGAAACGCGAGCCGACATGGTTATTCGGCGCAAAACTGATCGGGTAACCGCCCAGGCTCATCTGGCCCAGTCCCTGCAAGGCCTGTTTGACAGAAGCGCGCGTGGGTTCGCGTCCAGCCTTGCGCAGCGCCGCCACCAGCACCTTGGCATTCACAAAGCCTTCCATCGTTGCATAGGAATAAGGCGTCCCCTTGGCGTAGCGTGCCATCAGGCCCTGATATTCCGCAACCAGCGGCAGCGTCGCGCTGTACGGGAAGGGAAACACCTGCGATATGCCCACGCCTTGCGCGACCTTGGCGCCGATGGCCTTGGTCATTCCCTCGACATTGGCGGTCGATATATTGAACAGGAAACCGCGGCCGCCGCCTGTGCGGTAAAGCTTCACAAACTCGGCCGCCGGCGCGGTGAGCGCGATCATCACCACGGCATCGGGGTCGACCGCGAGCACGTCCTTCACCGCACGGTCAACCTTGGTGGTATAGGGCTCGTATGGCGCCCGCGCAGCAACGGCGATATTGCGCTTGCGCGCGGCATCTTCGAGCGCGCGCACGCCGGCGTCGCCGAAGGGATTCTCTTCATAGAAGACGGCAATGCGCTTGGTGCCCAGGCCATCGACATGGCGCACGATTGCTTCGATTTCGTCAGCATAGCTGGCGCGCAAGTGGAAGATGTTGGGGTTCAGCGGTTCACGCAGCAGGCGCGCGCCGGTCGATGCACCCACCAGCGCCAGCGGTGTATTGTCAAACAGGCTTTGCTTGAACAATTCGGACACGTTGTCGGTGCCGTAGTAGCCGGTCAGTGCGACTACCTTGGGATCGGCGATGAAGTCGCGCGTGTTTTTTACCGTGGCGTCGATTTTGTAACCATCGTCTTTCACGACCTGGATGATCTTGTGACCGTTGACGCCGCCTTCGGTGGCATTGACGTGTTCAAAGTAGATGCGGGATCCGAGCGCCAGGCCGTTGCCGACGTCGGCAGCTTCACCACTGAGGGGCGCAGATTGGGCGATGACGACATCGGCGTGGGCGGTAAAGGATGCGGCGCCAGTTGCGATGGACACGAGTACTGCAAAGAGGTTTTTGATGCGCACGATGACTTGAGCTGGACAGTGAGGGACTTCATTTAAACAGAATCGATAGCGCGCATCCACCCGAGCCGGAGATGTTTATTTTTTTGCGCGCCAAGCTGTCGCATAACTGGAAATGATGGAGCGAAAACAGATCATGTGGTTGGTGATCGTTGACGCGTACGCGAAGTATTTGCTTGGCTGTTGCGGTTACAGACTGGCTGTAATCACCAGTTCAGATATCGAACGCGATACCAGAGCAAACCCAGCCATTCATGCAGCGCATAGCGGCTGCGTTCCATCGCACCCGCGCCGGGCAACACGCCCAGGGGCAGCCGCGGCTCGCTGCTGAAAGAGGTGGGCGCCGGTATCACGTCCAGTCCGGTTGCCTCAAACATGCGGCGTGCGCGCGGCATGTGAATGGCGTCAGTCACCAGCAGGATGCGGCTCACGCCGGCTTGCTTGAGCAGTGCGGCGCTGTATGTCGCGTTTTGCGCAGTGTTATCTGAACGCGTTTCTTCCCAGCGCACCGGCACCATGAAACTTTCGCGCATGACGCGGCCCATCAACACGGCCTCCGCTTCTTCGCGGCCGTCCGGACTGCCGCCGGTGAGCAGCACGGGCGAGCCGGTTCGTTGCTGTAACAAGGCGCCGTAGCGCAAGCGTGCCAGCGTCACCAGGCTGGGCTGGTCGCGCCCGCCATACTCGGGCGCCGATTCGGCCCGGCTGCCGCCTAGTATCACGATTGCCTGCGCGCCTGCTTCAAGCGGTTGCACCAGAGCCCGCGACTGTGCCTCCAGTGGATGCGCCAACCAGTAAGCGCCAAGCGGCGTCGACAGCACAGCCAGCAAAACCAGCGCCAGCGTCACCAGGCCTCGGCCCAGGCGACGGCGCCCTGCCAGCATGAGCACGCCGCCTGCCGCGGCCAGCAATAGCATGGCCAGCGGCGGCAACAGCATGCCGCCGACGATTGCCGAAAAAAGCACGCCGGCACTCATTGCTGCGTCATTCCGTCATCTGGGCTTGGGCTATTGAGCGCAACTGGAAGCGGCCGTCACTGTTGAAGAGCCAACTTTCGGAAACATCGATACGGCCATTGCGCAGCAAGTGCCGCGCCGGCTTGGGGAAAGGCGCTGCGGTTTTCAGCGACGCCAAGGCGGTGGCTTCGGTGGTCGCATCGCGGTTGGAGCGCAGGATTTCGCTGCGTACCAGGTTGCCGTGGCTGTCGAGCGTGTAGCGGAGCACGATCACAGAGCGCAGCAAGGCTTGCGGCCGGCCCGAGTAGACCTTGGCCGCGTTGATTTGCGCAATGCGCTGCGCCAGGTCGACCTTGTAAGCGTCCAGGGTGATGGCGCTGGAGTGCAGGTCGCGTGCAAGGCTTGGCGAACCGAGGCGGGCGTTGATCGAGGTATCCGCCACTGCATCTGGCGCCGACAAGGGCGCCGTGGGCAGCGGCGAACCGCAGGCCGCCAGCATCAGGGCCAATACTGGCAGCGCGATTGTTTTCATTGTCATCCTCCGGGCGAATACGAAGGATTTTAATCCGGCAATCTTTCCCCAGGCACAGACTTTGCAACCGCTTGCAACCGAAATTCGTTCGCAAACAGCGACTTGCGCGCTCACGCGCCTGGGGAGAATTGACGTGGCCAGTTCAGCCTACAGGATCAGGCGGCTTTCCAGAAGATGTAATCCGCCTGGTAATTCACGATTTCGCGCTTGCCCTTGGTGGCGGCGCTGCACTCTGAAGCCGGCGCCACGCCGCCCTTGAGCGCAACGCGCTGGATGTAGGTCACGCCGCTCATCGCGCCCGAGCCCATGGCCGGGTTGGCTTTCACCAGTTGATATGGCAGGTTGCCTGCGCCAGACGGGGCGACTGCCAACTGGGTCGCCGTGATTTTGGAGCCATCCGCAGCTTCCCAGGTCGCGGGGGGGCCATAGTAAGTGCCGACCTGTTTGCCGCCGCGATCGTTCAACGCTGCCTTCGGGCCGACGAACACCCATTCAGCCTGCCCAGGGGCATTGGCCTTGTCGCGGCACTCATAGGTGATCTCGCCCACGCCTACGGTTTCCAGCGCCACCTTGTTACCGGCCGGTACCTTGATCGCGGCCGGCAGCGCGTCCTGCGAATAGCTGCTCATTTGCGGCGACATTGAGCCGCAGGCGGCAAGCAGTGTGACGGCGCACGCGCCGAGGGCAGAGGCGGGGAAAGAGGACCAGCGGGATGCGTTCATTGTTTTCTCCTTGGGTATCTGGATCAGCGGATGTCTGCGGCTCTACGGCCCGCTTAGCTGGTACGCAGGGGAAATGTGTTTGGATTCAAGTCGAGGCAGTATTTTTCGCCGCGGCTGCGGCCGACTGCCCCGGGTGGCGGTTAACCGGCTCTTGCATCACCGCCCGTCGCTCCACGCCCAGGCGCCGCCGAATAGCGGATCGCCTCGATCACCAGCGCCAACGCACGGGACGAATGCCGCCGGCTTGGGTAATAGGCGTGCAATCCCGGGAACCAGGGGCACCAGTCGGCCATCACGCTGATGAGACGCCCTGCTTCAATATGCGCCTGCACCATGTCTTCCGGCACGAAGGCCAAGCCGGATCCACTCAATGCCGCGCCAACAATCTGGTAAGCGCCATTGAAGGTGGCTTGCCCGGTAACGCGCGCCTGGACGTCGTCGTTTTCGCGCCGCAGCTCCCAGGCGTAAAGACCGCCGCCGGCAAGTCGCAGCGTGATGCAGTTGTGCTTGAGCAGGTCCGGCGGTGCGGCAGGTGTCGGGTGGGCGTCGAAATAGCTTGGCGCCGCAACGATCATCATCCGTACGTCCGGCGTCAGGCGCACGGCCACCATATCCTGCTGCACCTGGTCGCCCCAACGCACGCCGATGTCATATGCTTCGGCCGCGATATCGACCATGCGGTAATCAGAGTTGATCTCTATGCGCAGGTCGGGGTATCGCAATAACAGGGGCGCAAGCCGCGGCCACAGTATGTTGTCGATGACATGATCGATGGCTGTTATTCGTATCTTCCCGGACGGGTTGTCTTTCAGCTCGGCGATTGCCGCGATCTCGGCTTCAATTTCTTCCAGCCGCGGGCCCACTGCGCTCAGGAGCCGCTCGCCCGCTTCCGTGGGCGACACGCTGCGTGTGGTACGCGTGAGCAAGCGGATGCCCAGTCGCCTTTCCAGTCCTCGGATGATGTGACTCAGCGCCGATTGGGTCACCCCGAGCTTTGCCGCCGCCCGCGTGAAACTGCGCTCCTTCGCCACCTCGATAAAAACCTGGATGTCGTTGATATTGTCGCGCGCCATGCAAGGAACCGGGAAGGAGGTTGATTGCTGATTTTATCAGCGCGCATGCTGCGGCCTTGCTTCACCGTTCTCTTGCCCCGGCAAGGACGGCCACCCGGTGAGGCGATTCATGAGCAGGGCTCATAAGCCCATGGAAATCCCACCCGATCCAGTGCATCAATCGGTCATTAACATGTGCTCCTTCGCCAAGTCTCGCTTCAGAAGGATTTCCCGCTATGTCCCTGTCCGCAACTGCACTCGCACCATCGCATGAACGACCCTGGGGTGCAGTGTGCTCGATGGCAATGTGTGTCGCCCTGCTTATCGCTGCCGAATTCATGCCAGTCAGCCTTCTGACCCCAATCGCAACCGACCTCAATGCGACCAATGGCATGGCAGGCCAGGCGATCTCGATCTCAGGACTGTTCGCGGTGCTCACGAGTTTGCTGATTCCGGGCATTGCCAGCCGCTTTGACCGCCGCATTGTGCTGGTCGGCCTGACCCTCGTGATGCTGGCCTCTTTGGTGCTTATCGCCGCAGCGCCGAATTTCACAGTGTTAATGGCCGCGCGCGCCCTTCTAGGCGTGACCGTCGGCGGATTCTGGGCACTTGCCACCGCCACCGTGATGCGGCTCGTTCCCTACGATTCCGTACCGCGCGCACTGGGCATTGTGTACATGGGCAACGCCGTTGCCACGGCATTCGCGGCACCCATCGGCAGTTATCTTGGCGGGCTCATTGGCTGGCGCGGCGTTTTCTGGATCCTCGTGCCGCTGGTACTGGCCAACCTGGCATGGCAATGGCTCAGCTTGCCGAAAATGGCACCGCAAGCGGCGAGCCCGGTCAAAAGGGTGTTCGGCCTGCTGCGCCGAATTGAGGTTGCCGTGGCCATGGTGGCCGTGATGCTCACTTTCGCCGGTGCATTCGCCACCTTCACCTACCTGCGGCCTTTCCTGGAAACGATCACGCAGGTCACGCTGGCCCAACTGTCCTTGATGCTGCTGGGTTTGGGCAGCGCCGCGTTCGCAGGTACTTATATCGCCAGCATCCTGGCGCGCAAGCATCTGCCTTCACTGCTCAAAGGTTTGCCTTTGGCATTGGCCGCCACCACGGTCGCAATGCTGTTGCTTGGCGATTCGATCATCGCCACCGGCATGACGATGGTGGTGTGGGGCGGGCTGAACGCGGCAATACCGGTGGCCTGGTCTACTTGGCTCAGTCGCGAAGTCCGCGATGAACCAGACAGCGGAGGCGGATTGATGGTGGCAGCGATCCAGCTCGCTATCATGCTCGGCGCAGCCTTCGGCGGCCTGCTGCTCGACCATATCGCCATACAAGCAACCTTCATCGGCGGTGCGACGCTGCTGGTGCTGGCATCCGTCACGGCTCATTTTGGAAGCCGACTTGAAAGATCGGCCCCGGCCAACGCTAGCGTCGCCGAACGAGCCGCTGGCGCAGGGAAAGATTCCGGGCCGAGAGGGGCTCACCGAGGGGGAACAAAATGAATTGCAGATTACTGCTGAGCTTGCTTTATGTCGTCGTTCCAACATGCGCGCTAGCGCAAGGCGCGCTTGCCGCAAAGGAGACCAGGATGTCGCAAACCATCACCACCGCCGGCTCCTTGCCGGCCAGCCCGGGCCCGGCCGAGTTTTTCACCGGGAAGGTCAAAGTCGAACCCCTGTTTCCTGCCAACGATGCGTTGAACTTCTCGGGGGCCTATGTGAGTTTCGAGGCGGGAGCCAGGTCCGCATGGCACACGCATCCGGCGGGTCAACGCCTGGTCGTTACTGCCGGCGTGGGCTGGACCCAGGAGTGGGGTGGCCCGGTCGTCGAAATTCGAGCGGGCGATGTGGTCTGGTGTCCGCCGGGCGTCAAGCACTGGCACGGTGCTTCACCTGCCTCATCCATGACCCACCTGGCCCTGACCGGAACCCGCGACGGGAAGAACGTAGAGTGGCTGGAAAAGGTCTCAGACGCACAATACCGGAAGTGAAGCCAACCAGATCGCCCTCACCAGGCCCTATGGCAAGCCTGCGTTCGCCACCCTTCTTCCTTCCACCCTTCCAACCTTCTATCGGAACCCATCATGATCAAAGCCAAAGCCTATGCCGCACGCGACGAACGCAGCCCACTGGCGCCTTTCCAGCTTGAGCGCCGCACGCCCGGCGCGGAAGATGTGCAAATCGACATCTTGTATTGCGGGGTTTGCCATTCGGACCTGCACACGGCGCGCAATGAATGGAAAAACACGCTGTATCCCTCGGTGCCGGGCCATGAAATCGTCGGGCGTGTGGTCGCTGTCGGCAGCAGCGTGAAAAATTTCAAGGTCGGCGACCTGGCTGGTGTCGGCTGCATGGTTGACAGCTGTGGCCGCTGCCCCTCCTGTGCGGAAGGTGAAGAGCAATACTGCGAGAACGGCTTCACCGCCACCTACAACGGCCCTGTATTCGGCGGCGAAAATACTTTCGGCGGCTATGCCCAGACCATCGTCGTGAAGCAATCGTTTGTCCTGCACATCAAACATGAGCTGAAGGACCTGGCTGCGGTGTCGCCGCTGTTGTGTGCCGGGATCACTACTTATTCCCCGCTGCGCCACTGGAAAGTGGGGCCGGGCACGAAGGTCGGTATCGTCGGCCTCGGTGGGCTCGGACACATGGGGGTGAAGATTGCGCACGCGCTGGGCGCGCATGTGGTGCTATTTACCACTTCCCCCAAAAAGACCGAGGATGGAAAACGGCTTGGCGCTGACGAGGTATGCATCTCGACCGATCTTGAACAGATGGCTGCCCGGGCCGGCACGCTGGATTTCATCCTCAACACCGTGGCTGCGCCGCACCAGCTTGATCCCTACCTGCAACTGCTCAAGCGGGACGGGACCATGACGCTGGTGGGCGCCCCGGCAGACCCCCATCCTGCCACCGAAGTCTTCAACCTCATTTTCAAGCGCCGGCAACTGGCCGGCTCGCTGATCGGAGGCGTGCGCGAGACGCAGGAGATGCTCGACTTTTGCGCTCAACACGGCATCGTGTCGGACATTGAAATGATCCGCATGGACTACATCAACCAAGCGTATGAGCGGATGCTGAAAAGCGACGTGAAATACCGCTTCGTGATCGACATGGCGACAATATGAAAGAGCGACGCAGGTGGTTCCCTCCATGCCGGGCAAGGGGTGACAGAACTATCTAAATGGGCGCAAATGGGCGCACTATTAGCGCCATGCTACGCACTGAGTCCCTGCAAATCACCCGAGAAGTCTGAGCCTGATCTCCCGGATCGACGAGTTCAAGGGAGCCTGGCGGGCGCTCGACACCCTCGCCCCGGACCGGCTGTCGGCCGTGCGGCGCGTGGCCACCATCGAGAGCATTGGCTCATCCACCCGGATCCTCCCTAGGGCAGCAAATCTCGCAACGTCCGAAATTTATATATAAATTTCGGACACGTCGGCGCTCTTGGCTTGCTTTTGTCCGAAGTTTATATATAAACTTCGGACAGGGGGTTCTCAATGACCGACACCGTAGACCGCATCACTGCCATGATCAACGCCGCAGGGCCGGGCTATGTCTGGGTCCCCGCTGACTTCGCCGCGTTGGCCACGCGCGCCGCCATCGACAAGACCTTGCAACGCATGGTCGCACGAGGTGCGTTGCGCCGGATCGATCGCGGCCTGTACGACCGCCCCACCCTCAACAGTCTAACCAAGCGCCCGGCTTCTCCGGACTATCGCGCCGTCGTGGATGCGCTCGCACGGCGCGACCAGGCTCGCATCCTCGTCGATGGGATGACGGCGGCCAACGACCTCGGCCTGACCGATGCCGTTCCGGCGCGCGTCACGGTCTACACAGATACGCAACCCCGCTCCATCCACCTCGACAAGCTCACCATCGAGTTCAAGCCGACAGCGCCGAGCCGTCTCTATTGGGCGGGCAGACCGGCCATGCGGGTCGTCCAGGCACTGCACTGGCTGAAGGACATGCTGCCGACAGACGGCGACCGCATCAGGAAGACACTCACCCGCCTTCTCAGCGATCCGAAACACGGCGACAGCATCCGGAGTGATCTGACGCAAGGCTTCAGCGTTTTACCTGCATGGATGCAAAGCTTCCTCCGGACCATTCCGGGCTTCGACCCGATGCCACCCGCTGATCCACCTGATCCGGCCAAGGCGGCCACACGGCGCAAGCCCTCGCCCGCGCGCAGCACCCCGGCGGGGCCGCGATGAACACAGCCTATGACGACGTGATCGCATCGAGCGATGCCGATAGAGGCGCGCTATTCGTGGAGACCGCTGCGCGCCTCGGTACGGCCGTGCAGAACGTCGAGAAGGATTTCTGGGTGTGCTGGACGCTCGACGCCTTGTTCAACGGCCTTGAGGCTGGAAGTCCCCGCCTGCTCTTCAAGGGCGGGACATCGCTCTCGAAGGCCTTCGACCTCATCCCGCGCTTCTCCGAGGACATCGATATCACGGTGTTCCGAGAAGACATCGGGCAGGCCGTCGATCCCGCAGAGCTTGAAGGGCTCAGCGGCAAGCAGCAACGCAAAAGGCTCGACGCCCTTCGCGAGGCCTGTCAGGCGTTCATCAACGGTTCGCTGACGAGCCAACTTGCGCAGCGCGTTGATGCCGTTGGCAAAGGTCGCATGAAACTGGAGCGCGACCCGGACGATGCGGATGGACAGACTTTGCTGCTCTGGTATCCGGCGGCGGCGACACGGACAAATGACTACATCCGATCCGCCGTCAAGATCGAAGCGGGCGCGAAGTCAGCCCTCGATCCGCATACGAGCGCTTCGGTGACGCCGTACGTCGCCGCTGATCTTCCCGATCTTGACCTTCGCGTTGCCAACGTAATCACGGTTGAAGCCGAGCGCACGTTCTGGGACAAGATCATCATCCTCCACGGTCTGCGGCAATGGCATGACCGGCGTGGTGTCCTTCGTCATGGCGGCCAGCGGGTCTCGCGTCACTACTATGACGCTCACCAGCTTCTGCAAAGCGAACGGTCAGCACGGTGGCTCGACAACCGCCCTCTTGCCGCAAACTGCGCAACGCATGCGCGGCTGTTCTTTGGCAGCGCCGATCTTGGCCTAACCACGGCGGCGCCTGGCACGTTCACCCTGGCCCCAACGCGCGCCATGCGCGCCGCGCTGCGCGCCGACTATGTCGCCATGTCGGGGATGATCTTCGGCGACGTGCCGCCGCTGGATGCCGTGCTTGCAAGCATCGAAGACATCGAACGTCGCGTGAACGGGTGAACTTCCCCTCGCTTGTCGCGACCCGAAGGGGGTGCAAAGGGGGGTAAAAAGAAAAAACGGGCCGCGAGGGCCCGTTTTCCTTAAGGATTGGCGGAGTGGACGGGACTCGCCTACATGCCGCAGGCCGCGGATTCGCTTGCAAGCGAATCCCTTCGATTCCCGCCGGGAGCCACGCAGGTGGCTCCCTCCACGCCGGAAATGCGAATGCCCGCTTGCGCGGGCATTTTTATATTGGCGGAGTGGACGGGACTCGCCTACATACCGCAGGCCGCGGATTCGCTTGCAGGCGAATCCCTTCGATTCCCGCCGGGAGCCACGCAGGTGGCTCCCTCCACTCCGGAAACGAGAATGCCCGCTTGCGCGGGCATTTTTATATTGGCGGAGTGGACGGGACTCGAACCCGCGACCCCCGGCGTGACAGGCCGGTATTCTAACCAACTGAACTACCACTCCATGTCTTGGCGATGCAAGACTCAAGGGGCGCAAGTCTACCTGAACTTGTTTCCTTTGACCATAGATTGTTGCCTTCCTATGGTCAAAATTCGGACCATTGGCGCGACTTCTCAGGCAGCGGCTTGGGCAAACTTTTGCTCGCCGCCCAGCGCTTGCACCAGGTCGGCAATCATCTTGGCCAATTCACCAGCCATCAGCATGAAGTCGCCATCAAAACGCTCTTCTTCATCACGCGATCCGACGTCGCTGTCTTCCTTCAATACGTCCAATGGCGCCAGGCGCTTGATCGACAACGATTCAGTCAACACAAAAGAAATGCGATCGGCCCAGGTCATCGCCAAACGGGTGCATTGCTTGCCCGCGGCAATGTGGCGACGCACATCGTCCGGATCCAGCGTATGGCGCACGTAACGAACCGTGGCCTTGGATTCGCCGGAGGATTGCAATTCGGTGTCCTGGTCGACGGTGAAACCGCCCGGCGCTTCGTCGGCGGCCAGCCAGTCGGTCATGGCCGCGCGCGGCGACAGCGCAACATGCAGCGTCTCCATCGGAAATTTGTCGACGGCCTTGATCAACAGCTTGAGCACGTCTTCCGCCTTGGATGCGCTGGCGGCATCCACCACCAGCCAGCCATGCACCGGATCGATCCAGACAAAGGTGCTGCTGTAAATGCTGAAAGCGCGCGGGCGCAGTTCGTCGGCAACCTGCTCCTTCAATTCCTTCATCTGCTTGCGCCCGACGCGAAAGCCTTGCTGCTCTTCCAGCTCGGCGGCGCGCGCCTTGGCGAACTGGTTGATGACGGTGGTGGGCAAGAGTTTCTTTTCACGGCCCAGCAACAACAGCATCTGGCGATTCACGACATGCACGAGCTTGCCGTTGGGACGGGGCGCAACCCAGCCCATGCTTTGCATTTCGATGCTGCTGGTGGCCACGAAAGCTTGCGGCGCCAGCGCCGCCTCGAGCTGGTCAGCGCTGACGGGCCAGGGAGCCGGAAGGCGGTATATCTGCAGGTTCTTGAACCACATGGGAGCTCGCCAAAAAAGGGGCCATTCTACCGAAGCCGGGCTGCAGATGGCGCTAGAGTTGCTGGTCGAATAAGCCTGATTGCGGGTCTTGTTGGGCGCGCGCCTCGTCCACACCAATGCCAGCGCCCAGCAAGCGCACCGGGCGGCCCCGGCGCTGGAAGCCTGTTTCGAGCAAGCGATAGAAAACGGCTTCGTCCAGCATCGTGCCGCTGCATTCTGCGGTGGTGCGCTGGAAATCATCGAAACGGATCTTCACGAACAGCTTGTTGATATTGTCACCGGCCCGGGCGCGAGCGATACGCGCCTGCAACCGCTGCAACAATTCTGGCAAGGCTTGCCGGCAAGCTGGCAAGTCAGGCAGGTCAGTGACGTAAGTTTCCTCGACGCTGACTGACTTGCGCTCGCGTGAAGGGCTCACTTCACGCAGGTCGATGCCGCGGCAGAGGCTTTGCAAGCGCGTGCCGAACTTGCCGAAATGCTGTTGCAGGTCCAGTAAGCTCCAAGCGCGCAGGTCGCCGCAAGTTTCTGCGCCCAGGCGCCGCAGCTTGGCGGCGGTGACGCGGCCCACGCCATACAGTTTATCGACCGGCAAGGCAGCCACGAAGGCATCCACATCCTGCGGCCGCACGACGAACTGGCCATCAGGCTTGTTCCAGTCGCTGGCAATCTTGGCAATGAATTTATTGGGGGCGATGCCGGCAGAAGCGGTAATGCCAACGCTTTCCTTGATGCGCTGCCGGATTTCCTGCGCAATCAAGGTGGCGCTGCCATTGCATTGCAGCGCGCCAGTGACGTCGAGATAGGCTTCATCCAGCGAGAGCGGTTCGACCAGGTCGGTGTAGTCGCGATAGATGGCCAATATCTGGCCTGAGGCAATGCGGTATTTGTCCATTGCCGGTGGAAGCACGATCAGTTGCGGGCAGCGCTTGATCGCTTGCGCAGTCGACATGGCCGAATGAATGCCGAAGCGGCGCGCTTCATAGTTGCAAGTCGCCACCACGCCGCGCTGATCGGCGCGACCGCCTACGGCAAGCGGCTTACCCACCAGCGTGGGATCGTCACGCATCTCGACTGCGGCATAGAAGCAGTCGCAATCGCAATGGATGATCTTGCGCTCTAGCAGATGGGGATCGGGGGTCACGCGTGGATTCAAAACGTTTCGCCCGGCAATTCTACCGAGCCGTGGCAGGGCTTGCTGGAGAAAACTGCTGCATCCGGGCGCGGCGGATCGCATGCATCTGCGCTTTCCGTGACGGCGCTTGCACAAAATGAACTCGCTGCCCGGCTCTCCTTCTAACTGTTTTCATGCATGGAGGACATCATGGCAGACAGCACGCTCGATCCAGACAACTTCGGCGGACGCGACCGTAAACTTGGCAGCGGCCATGGCACGCGGGCTTTGGGCCCGAGCGACAATTCCGATAGCGGCAGCGACATCATGGGCACGGACGGCCTGGCGCGCGAAGAAACCCTGCCGCTCGATACCGGCACCAATTCCGACCTTGAAAGGAGCACCGCCCACCATACCGCAGGCCCTGACGTGGGCGACGCCGACCTTTCCAGCGACACGGATTCGATGGGCACCGGCGAACATGCGACCGCCGGACGCGACACAGTGGTGCGCGACGGCGCGGATATTGGTTTTGACCAGATACAAAGTGCGCCCGACTTGCCGCTGGATGATGAAATCGACGAGTCGATGGATGCGGACAAGGACCCCGGCTGGCGCGGCCGCCAGGCGCAATCTGCGCCAAGGCCGCCGTCTGGCCGCTAAGGCTGGTCCAGGGCCGGCACCACGCCATCGTGCCGGCACTTTACGCGCCTAAGCTGGCTCAGCCGGCGTGGCCGGCTTCTCAAGCTGGACCAGTATCCAGGGCTTGACCACGACAGCCCAGACTTTCACGTCCTGCTCCAGCCAGGCTTGTGCCTGTTCGTCACCCAGCTTGCCAAGCTGCTGGGCCGCGATCCATTTGTTGAAGGCGCTGGTGTCGTCGTTGGTCATGGCTTCGGCGACGTCGATCAAGTCCAGCGCCTGCGACACGGCAATCACAGAGCCGGAAGCAAACCAGCCCATCAATTCAGACCAGGCGATGCGCCCGGTTTCCTGGTTCAGCTTGGCGCGTAGCAGCGCATCCTTTGTACTCATGTCGGTCGTCAGTTGTGCTGTGGTTCGTGCCGGCGGCGCGCAGGCGCGTAGCCTGCTTCAACTCAGTAATGCGGTGGCCTTTCGTCAGCCGGGCCGGGTTCGTCGCGCGCGGCTTGCATATCCTTGATGCGCAAGGCCAGCGCGCTGCACAGCGATTCCAGCCGGTCGATCTTTTCCTGCTGGCGAAACACCGTGCGGTTGAGCGTGTCGAGCAAGTCTTCCTGCCGGGTCAGCTTGATTTCGATTTCGATCAGGCGTTCTTGGTCCATATTTTTCCAGTTGCGCGGCGCGCCGGCGGCTTCATGCCACTTTCGGTTTTTGCAGCAGCGCCTTCAGGTTGGCCAGCCGTGCCTGGGGCGTAATGATTTCCGCTTCCGTGGGCATGGCGTCGCCTTCATCAAGCTTCATTTCCTTGATGAAGCGCGACACGTCGCAATGCACGCTTTCACGCGCCCTTTTTCGTTTCTTGCACCAGCTGACAGTCAGGCTGCGCTGCGCCCGCGTAATGCCGACATACATCAGCCTGCGTTCCTCTTCGATACGCGGGCCGATCGATTCATCGGGCGCATCCGGGTCGCCCTTGTGCGGCAGGATGCCCTCTTCCACACCGACCAGGAATACATGCGGAAATTCCAGTCCTTTGGATGCATGCAGGGTTGACATGCGCACCGCGTCCGGTTCTTCGTCGCGGCCTTCGAGCATGCTCATCAGGGCCACCATCTGGGTCAGGTCAAGCAGGCTCTTTTCGGGATCCGTGCCGTCGCGCCCGCCGCTTCCCTTTTCCTTGAGCCAGGTGACGAAGTCCATCACGTTCTGCCACTTCGACTGGGCCTGGCCATCGTCGAAGGTGTCGTACAGGTAAGCCTCGTAGTGGATGGCTTTCATCATGTCATCCAGGACGCTGCCAGCATTGTCGCCAGTTCCGGCAGCGCCGGTGCGGCTGGCGCGCGCCTCAAGCTGGTTGATGAAGTCGCCGAATTCTTGTAGCGGCCGCAACTGCCTGTCGTTGAGCTTCGCTTCAATGCCGCCCTTGTAGATAGCCTCGAACAATGAACACTGCCATTGGCCGGCATAAGCGCCCAGCGCTTCCAGCGTGCTCTGCCCGACGCCGCGGCGCGGCGTAGTGACGGCGCGGATGAACGCCGGATCGTCGTCCGCATTCGCAATCAGGCGCAGGTAACTGATGATGTCCTTGATTTCGCTGCGATCGAAGAAACTCTGGCCGCCCGACATCACGTAAGGAATGCGCTCGCGGCGCAAGGCTTTTTCAAAGATGCGCGCCTGGTGGTTGCCGCGATACAGGATGGCGTAATCGGAAAACCGCGTGCGGCGCTCGAAGCGATGGGCCGACAGCATGATCGCGATCTGCTCGGCTTCATGCTCGTCATCCTCCATCGCCATCACCCGGATCGGGTCGCCCAGTCCATGCTCGGACCACAGTGACTTGTCGAACAACTTGGGATTGTTGCCGATCACGGCATTCGCGGCTTGCAGGATACGCGTGGTCGACCGGTAATTCTGTTCGAGCTTGATGACCTTGAGGTCGGGGAAATCGACTTGCAGTGTTTTCAGGTTTTCAATGGTCGCGCCACGCCAGGCATAGATAGCCGGGTCATCGTCGCCCACGGCGGTAAACATCGGCTTCTTTCCCAGGCCCGTCACCATCAGCTTGACCAGTTCATACTGGCAGGTGTTCGTGTCCTGGTATTCATCCACCAGCAGGTAACGCAGCCGGCGTTGCCATTTGTCGCGCACCGGTTCGTTATTGCGAAACAGTTCTACCGGCAGGCGGATCAGGTCATCGAAATCCACCGCCTGGTAGGACGACAGCGTGGCCACATAGCTGCGATAGATGCGCGCCGCTTGCGCTTCCAGTTCGCCGCTGGCCTGGGCCAGTGCCTGCTCGGGCGCCACCAGTGCATTCTTCCACAGCGACATCTGGTTCTGGATCTTGCGGATCAGTTGCTTGTCGGTGGTAGCGGCAAGGTCCTGCACGATGGAAAAGCAGTCGTCGCTGTCGAGTATCGAGAAACGGTCCTTGAGCCCCACCTCGCGCGCTTCGCGGCGCAGGATTTGCACGCCCAGCGAATGGAAAGTACTGACCGTCAGTTGCTTGGCTTTCCTGGGTTCCTTGAGCAATTTGGCGATGCGCTCCTGCATCTCCAGCGCCGCCTTGTTGGTGAAGGTCAGCGCCGCGATATTGCGTGCCTCGTACTGGCAATGCTCGATCAGGTGCGCAATCTTTTGCGTAATGACGCGTGTCTTGCCCGAACCGGCGCCGGCCAGCACCAGGCAGGGGCCGTCCAGGTAAGCCACCGCCTCACGTTGCGGTGGATTCAGGCCGGATAGATGCGGATTTGACATGCGGGAAACCTGAACACATTGGCGCGCCATTGTAGCGGATGGATCCGGCGCAGCAATTGCCTCTGCCCCTGCCTGCAGCCAAGGCGCAACGGCATGAACCCTGTGCCTGCTGGACTGTCCCATCAGGGTCGATGCCGGCGCCGCTGCCACGGGTGCGAAGCCGGCAGGCGGCATGGTAAAGTTATCGGCATGCGATTTTCACATTTGGTCGAAATCAACGACCCACTCAATCCGCTGATCGATCCCCTGACGAGGGAACAGTTGTGGCGGGGGTTGGTGCTGCGGGCGGAAATGCCCAAGCGCTTCGTGCCCTGGCTGGACGAGTGCAACATCACCAACCGCAGGCAAGACGGTATCGACCGCGCCTTGCGTTACGGGCCGGCTGTCATCCGCGACAGCGTCTCCTACGACAAGCCCAACAGCGTCCATTACCACGTGCCGCGCCAGGGCGATATCCCGGATGCCAACCTGGTGGTGACGATAGAAGAGCCGTATGAAGGCAGCTTGTTCGTGCGCTTCCAATACTCCGACGACAGCGAAGAAAGTATCGGCGAGCAAGGGCAGCCCGACACCATGGTCGATGACTTCAGGCGCTCGGCCTACAAGGAATCCGACATCGACACGATACGCACGATCCGCGAGATGGCCGCGGATGGCTTGCTCGATGCACCGATGATGTAATCGCCGACTGCGCTTGCGCGCCAAGCCTGCAATTCGCGCCTTGCCCTGCGCGGCCAGTGCCGCAGCGCGCTGCCGGCAGCGCGGCTGCAAGCAGGCGCTTCCCTCATGAAACAACGGCACGCCTGCCATCAGCATGCGTGCCGTTGTTGCCGTTTGCAGCTGTCGCCGCGCGCGTTTGCTTAGGTGGTGGCGCGCTCCCAGGCATGGCGCACTGCATCCTTGGCGCGTTCCCAAGCCGAGCCGCTATGGCGCGATTCCCAATCGCGCCGTGCTTCCGGCTCGATCTCGTTCCAGTTACGGCCGCGATACGCCTGGTTGCCGCGAAGTTCGCTGCCGAAACGGTAGGCCGGTTCATAGTCTTCATAACGACCGCCCTGGCTGGCGAAAGAAGTCTGCCAATGATTGCGGTAATAATCGCGGTCGAAGTCGACCGTTCCGCCTGGCGTAGCGCGGTTGCCTGCGCCAAGTTGCTCGACTTCCACGTCGGTGCGCCGTACTGTTCCCTTTATTTTCTCATCGTGCTCGCTCACCTGTTTCCCGACCACGACTTCCTCGACGACGCGAGCGGTCTTGCTGACCACCGGCTCTTCTGCGGTCTCACGAAGCTCCATCGAGCCTTCCTTGAAGGCAGCCATATCGGCTTCGGTCGCCGGCTTGTCCACCGGACGGCGCTGGACCTGTACATTTTCTTCACGCAGGTGCACCGTTTCTTCCACCGGCCTCTCGGTCATGCGCTGGTAGATGCGCACGCCGCCGCGTTGCACCACCCGCTTTCCGACCTGCATTTCTTCTTCCACTACCTTAAGGCGCGCTTCGCCTTCGAGGGTACCGCCTGTCATGTCGTTCGTTCCAGCCTTGGCCCGCGTCGCTGCTGTTTTCGACGTCGTTGTCTTGCCAGTGGTCGTGCTTGCTGAGCCCTGGTACGACGCACGCTCGCGCTGGATTTCATCGGCGCTCAACAGCGGTGCATTGCGGTCATAGCCGGACCAGCCCTGGGTACGCCATTGCGAGGACCGCTCGTCGATGTCAACGGGATCGAAGCGGTTGAGGATATCGGTTGCCTGGTCACGCTGTTCATCCGAATCGGCCTCGACAGTCACCAGGTAGCTGCCGCGCCGCACGGCTTCCTGGTACACATCGCGGTGGGTTGCGCTTTCATCCTCGGAACCGAAGAGCGAACGGAAGAAGTGGCCGATGCTCCAGCCCTGATCCTGTTCCGTCGTGTCCTTGAGAATCGCACCGCGGGCTTCGGTCGATTCCGCCGACGGGCTCAAGTTGACGTTCGAGCGCGTGAAGCCGCGTGCAACCAGTTCATTGAACGCCGACTGGGCCTGCGAATAATTGTCGTACACACCTATCACTGTGTTTTGCATCTCGAGCCTCCTTGGTAGTTGCCCGGCCCGGCGCGACTTCACACCCTAGGACCATGGCCACGTTCGACCGAGTGCGGGCGGTCGCGTTCCTCAATCAAGCTTGTCTGGGTTGATCTGTTCTACGTTCACGACTTCCTTGCGCAGTTGCACGCGTTGCGGTGCATGCGTTTCATGGCGACGCCGCGTGATATGGATTTCCTCGCGCAGGCGCAAGCGCTTTTGCACTACCAGCACTTCTTCAAGCACGGGAATAATGACGGTGTCGCCCTCCTCGCGCCGCTCGCGGGTTTCGCCTTCTGCCAGAAGAATGTCGCGCGGGACATGTTCCACGATGATTTCATCACGTTGCAGCGGCAGGTCGACCAATTCTTCGAGCACGTCCACGCTCTTCGTGATGCGCACGCCGCGACCGGTCTCAACTTTCTTTTTCTCCAGTGTCAGGAATTCTTCAATGACCGGTATGACGAGGGCTGGGTCTTCACGTTGTGTTTCTGGCGCAGCGCCGGAGAGCGAAGCAAACTCACCGCTGAAAAAGATGCCGCCCTTTCGTTGCTGCAGAAGCGAAATGGGAAACGACAATTCACTGTCATCCGGCAGGCGCACCAACACCAGTTCCTCGGTGCCAGAACGGTCAATCGCAATAACCGTCGCGCGCGATCCAGCGTCGTCCTCCAGCGCAATGCCCGGCTGGACCTCGAGATGATTCCCCATGTTGTTTCCTTGACGGTTACGGTAGAGGACCAGCCCGAAGCAAGTACTACGCCGGTTAGGACAATGCTCGTGACGAAACTATTGGCAAGCGGCCTGCTCTCATTAAAACAGGCCAGCAGGCCAATGCACCGATGCACTGGAAGGAGAGAAATGATGCAGACCATCATCGCAGGAAGGTTTGACGAGCAAGCCGAATCGGAACGGGCAGTGCGCGAGCTGGCGCGCGCGGGTTTTTCAAGCAATCACATCAGCACGTTCTACGTGAACCCGCCCGGCCAGCACGACACTTTTCCGGTTGGTGGCGACCGTGATGAATCACAGGGAGCGCATGAATCCACCACCGGCCTTGCCGCGGGGACCACTGCAGGCGGCGCAATCGGCGCAGCCATCGGTGCTGCAACGATTCCTGTCACTGGACCGCTGGGGCCAATCACGGGTGCCTTCGTCGGCGCCCACATCGGCAACATGGCGGGCAGCCTGGGCGCAATGAAAGATAGCGACGAAACCAACGAGCCGCGGCCACGGCTGGCAGGAATGATGGTGGCCGTCGGCGTAAATGATGATCAGCAGGCGGCACGCGCTGAAGAGCTGTTGCGCGACTTGGGCGCGGCTGATGTCGAGCAGGCACAGGGCACGATAGAGAACGGGGATTGGATCGACTTCAACCCGGTATCGATACCGCACCGCCCGGACCACGGCGGCATGCATCGCGCCTGACGGCGGCTGGGAAGTAGGCTGCTGCCTACAGTAGCGCGAACCGGGTCAGCGATGTTCAGCGTGCCACGACCCGCACGCAATTACGGCCGGCATTTTTTGCTTCGTAAAGCGCAGCATCGGCGCGATTGATGACGGCGTTGAGCGTATCCCCGGGATGCCAGGCGCCGATGCCGGCCGATACCGTCAGCTGCAATTCCGGCGCGGCCTGCGTCCAGTCATGCTGTTCGACCAGGTGGCGCGTGCGTTCCAGCGCTACGGTTGCGGTGGACAACTTCGCGCCCTGTAGCAACAGGGTGAATTCCTCGCCGCCATAGCGGGCGACGCTGTCGGTCGCGCGACGCGAAAATTCAAGCAACTGGCCCAGTTCCTTCAAGACGGCATCGCCTACCAGGTGGCCATGGCGATCGTTGACTTCCTTGAAGTGGTCGATGTCGATGATGGCCACGCAAAAGCTGGCCTTGCTGCGTGCGGCACGCCTTGCCTCTTCCTGCAGCAGGCGCATGAACTCACGCCGGTTCCATAGCCCCGTCAACTCGTCGCGGCTGGCCAGGTCGCTCAGCTTGGCCGTCATGGATTTGAGTTCGCCATTTTTTTGCGCGAGGTTGTTACGCAAGCGCGATACCTGGGCATTGATCGAGAGGAAACGCCCAAGCGCCACGACATAAGCCAGCCAGGACAGGATTTGCTCGGGCATGGTCTTGATCGCGATATCGAGGCTGGGGCCCACCAGCGGGATGATCACCCCCAGCGCCAACGATAAAAACGCCCAGTGCGCCAGGTACATGCGCTGATTGAAGTGCAGGCTGCTGTAAGCCAGCGGCACGATCAGCATGATCATGAAAAGATGCGCAAGCTGCGGCGCCAGCACCAGGCCGGTGAAATTCAACGCACAGGCGGTGGCAACCTGGGCCACGGTCATCGCCGGATCGGCAAAGCGCCGGCTGAAGCCGGTGGCGATCGCCAGCAAGAAAAACAGGTTGACGCCCACCATCACAGCCAGCATCACGGGCAGCAAGCGGGTGGAAAGCGAACCCGCCAAGGCAAATCCGCAAAGGATGATGGCAGTGATGAAGTAGTCGAGCGACGCCAGCGCGGTTCCGCGCAAGCGCACCCGCGTATTGCGGTCGCGTCGTTTCGGTAAATTGGATGGAAAAACTGCCATCGACTTCAAGCCTGGATTGTTTGGGATTGGTTGACCGATTGTAAAGCTTGCTGTCGCGCGCGGCGACCTGGGCAGGGCTGCGCGTGCTGCATTTTCCTCTTAGATCTCCATCGGGTCTACTTCGAGCGACCACCGTACACGGGACTTCATGGCCCTCAACGCCTGCATCCAGCTGCGCAGGAAGGCTTGCAGCGCCGGGCGGGAGGTGGATTCAACCAGCATTTGCGCCCGTTCGACATTCGCAACCCGCGAGATCGCCATTGGAATCGGGTCATGCACGGCAACGGCGTCGGCGCGCCCACTGCCCAGGGCAGCGGCGCTAGCCAGGAACTCCAGTGCCAGGTCCATGCTTTTGGCTTCGGCACGCAACAGTGCCTGGTGCACAAAAGGCGGCAAGCCTGCGCTGGCGCGCTCAGCCAGGGTTACCGCCGCAAAGCCGGCGTAATCCTGGGCTGACAGCGACGCATACAGCGGATGACGGGGGTAGCGGGTCTGGACCAGCACTTCGCCCGGATTGCCGCCCTGCTTCTGGCCGGCGCGCCCGGCCCGCCCCGCCACCTGCATCAACTGCGCAAACAGCCGTTCGCTGGCGCGGTAGTCGTGGGAAAACAATGCCGTGTCCGGATTGAGCACGCCGACCAGGGTCAGGTTGCGGAAGTCATGTCCCTTGGCCACCATTTGCGTGCCCACCAGGATGTCGACATCGCCCTGGTGCACGCTATCGAAGGCGGCCTGGGCCGCGCCCTTGCGGCGGGTGGAATCGGCGTCGATGCGCAAGATGCGCGCCTGCGGAAACAGCGCTTGCAAGTGCTCTTCGATACGCTGGGTGCCGCGTCCCATTGGCTGAAGATCGATATTGCCGCAGGTCGGGCAAGACCTTGGAATCCGGATTTCCAGGCTGCAGTGATGGCAGCGCAGCCTTTGTTCTGGCTTGTGCAAGACCATGAAAGCGGTGCAGCGCTCGCAATTGCTGACCCAGCCACAGGCATCGCAATTGATTACCGGGGCATAGCCGCGGCGGTTCAAAAACAGTAGCGATTGCTCCTTGCTCTCCAGCCGCCGCTGCAAGGCGGAAACCAGCAGGCTGCTCAAGCCTTGCTGGGGTTTGTCGCGCTCGAGGTCGATCAGCCTGACCGCAGGCAGGACCGCGTCAGGAACGGCGCGTGCAGCCAAGGCCAGGCGCCGGTAACGGCCCACCTCCGCGTGCTGCCAGGTTTCCAGCGAAGGCGTGGCCGATCCAAGCACCACCGGAATGCCTAGCTGGTGTGCGCGCCACACTCCAAGGTCGCGCGCCGAATAACGCAGTCCATCCTGCTGCTTGTAAGACGGGTCGTGCTCCTCATCGACAATCAGCAGCGCCAGCCCGGGCATGGAAGCCAGCACGGCAAGCCGGGTCCCGACGACGATGCGAGCTTTGCCAGTATGGGCCGCGACCCAGTTTTGGAGCCGCTCGCCCTCGGCCAGGCCGCTATGCAATGCTGCAATCGCCATGTCGGGAAAGCGGGCCTGCACATGTGCCAGCAACTGCGGGGTAAGGTTTATTTCAGGTACCAGCATCAACACTTGTGCATGCGGCGAACGCGCCAGGATTTCACGTGCTGCGTGGAGGTAGACCTCCGTCTTGCCACTGCCGGTTACGCCGAACAGGAGCACGGGCGTAAATCCGGTGGCCGCGGTGACCTCGTCCACGGCCTCAGCCTGGGCAGCATTCAGTGCCGGTCGGTGTGGCGGAGGCGGCGAAACCACTACGGGGGACAGGTCGGCAGCGGCTTGTACCGGCTCCTCAAGCGGTCCCTCAAGCGGTTCCTCAAGCGGTTCCTCAAGCGGTTCCTCAAGCGCGGCGGCCTGCGGCTTGCGCCGTGCTCGTGCACTGCGCTGGTCGGGCTGTGGGTCCAGCTTTTTCAAGGCCTTCAGCAAGGGCCCGGGCTTCAAGGAACGCAATTGCTTCGGAAGCGCAGGCAGTGCCACCTCACCTAACGGTCGGTGATAGTACTCGGCGGCAAAGGCGCATAGCGAGAGCCAGCGCTCACCCAGGGCCTGCAACTCTGTGCGGGCGGCGAGAGCTGAACGGATTTTTTCCGCAGGAAGCGCGCTTGTGCTCGACACCGCCGCAACCAGCCCCATGACTTCACGCCGCCCGAAAGGCACGACGACCAAGCTGCCAACTTCAGGCACAGGCAGGTCGTTATACGGCCACGCATAGTCGAACAATGCGTCAAGCGGCGTATCGAGGGCAATTTGGAGAAAAAGCGGTTTCAAGTTAATGAATGACTTTAAGAATCCGCCTAACGAGCGGTTTTATAAAAGCTTTTTCCGATATCCACAAAGATTGTGGATAACTATGGGGATAAGACCGTCAATCGTGGCGCAAACCCGCGCGCCATGCGGGTTACAGCGTTGTGCCTCACCAGAAGGCATCTCATAAAAGCCATACTTTTCAATGACTTAGCCTTAGCCTAGCTTTCTGTTGGGCTGCAACCGTGGCGACGCGGCGGAACCAAACTTTTTGTGCATAAGTGCGGCCCGAATGTAACCCCGGTGCGGTGAAAGTTAGTCTGAAATTCACAATGTCGCGCGAGCAGTAGTGTCAGCACTTAAGGAGTTACTTGAAGACTTTCGGAAAAGAACCGGATTTGTATTAGGAATTGTCCTACAGTGTGCCTGTGGAAAACTTTGTGAACAAAACCTGTTGCTTGGTCGCCTAGCTTGACAGGAAGGCACTTGTCAAGCCATTGTCAGGGAAACGTCAACATCCAATTACCGGCATGAAATCAAATACTTAGCGAAAACCGTCGCAGCCGCTAGTCCGATATGAATGTTGCCGCGCACAAATAATCCTTATGTGCATAACTCCGCGCGACACGCTTACAGCTGCTTCGGCAGCGCGCGGCTGAATTCGTGAACCGCGTCCACCAAGGTCGTTACGGCCTCGGGCGGCGTGAACTGCGAAATACCATGCCCGAGGTTGAATACGTGGCCCGATGCAGCCCCGGGCTGGCCATACGATTGGAGCACCGCCCGTACTTCATCGCGGATCTGCTGCGGCCCGGCAAACAGGATCGTGGGGTCCAGGTTGCCTTGCAAGGCCACCTGCTGGCCTACGCGCTCACGCGCTTTGCCCAGGTTGACCGTCCAGTCTAGGCCCACGGCATCCGCGCCGCAACCGGCAATCTCTTCCAGCCAGAGCCCGCCGCCTTTGGTAAAAACGATCAGCGGCACCGGCACGCCATCGCGTTCCCGTTTGGTCTGGCGAATCGCCGCGCGCATGTAGTCCAGCGAAAAGCGCTGGTAGGCGCCATCAGCGAGCGCCCCGCCCCAGGTATCGAAGATCATCAGGGCCTGGGCGCCGGCATCCACCTGCGCATTCAGGTAGGCCGCCACTGCAGCGGCATTGGTCTTCAGGATGTGGTGCATCAGGTCCGGCCGGCTGTACAGCATGGCCTTGACCGTGCGGAAGTCATCCGAGCCACCGCCCTCCACCATGTAGCAGGCCAGGGTCCAGGGGCTGCCGGAAAAACCGATCAGGGGCACCCGGCCATCCAGCGCGGTGCGGATCTGCGTCACTGCGTCGAACACGTATTGCAGGCTGGAGAGGTCGGGCTCGCGCAAGGCCAGCACGGCTTGTTCGTCCCGCAGGGGGCGGGCAAAACGCGGCCCCTCGCCTTCCGCAAAAGACAAGCCCAGGCCCATCGCATCCGGCACGGTCAGGATGTCGGAAAACAAGATGGCCGCGTCCAGCGGGTAACGGTCCAGTGGTTGCAGCGTGACCTCGGTCGCCAATTCCGGATTCTTCGCCAAGCCCAGGAAGGAACCCGCGCGTGCCCGCGTCGCCCGGTATTCCGGTAAATAGCGGCCTGCTTGCCGCATCAGCCAGACCGGCGTGTATTCCGTAGGCTGGCGCAGCAAGGCGCGCAGGAAGGTATCGTTCTTGAGGGGACTGAATGTGGGCATGGACGCGGCTGTCTTTTCGGGTGGCCGCTATTATCGCCCAAAGACCGCGCCGGGGACTGCCTATCAAGCCGCCAGTACCGAAGCGGGACAGGCCGCTGCCAGCAAGCCGCCCCACAAGGCGCAGCCAGCAGCCGAGGGATGGTAGCCATCGCTGGCCATCAAGGCCGGGTCGGCCAACTGCCTGGGAAGGGGCACATGGGAAGTCCGGGAACGGCTCTGCGCCAGGCTGGCCAGTGCCCGGTCGAGCGAAGCCGACTTCAAGCCGAGCACCGTGCGCAAGGGCCACGGCAGCGCCGGGAAAGCAGAAAGCGGCGGCACACCCGACAGCAGGATGTGGCGCGGTTGCAAGCGGGATTCAACCTGGTCCAGCAAGCCAGCCACCGCCGAGCGCCACGCCGTGTGGCGGCGAAACGCGGTGCTGTCATTCACGCCGAAAGCGATGCAGGCGATATCCACCTGGCTTTGCTGCAAACGCGGCAACAGCAAGCTTGCGGCCTCGCCGACGGTGATGCCATTAACGCCAAGGGCTTGCCATTGGACCTTGCGGCCGCTGGCCGTTGCCAGTGCGGCTGCGGTAGCTGCACCAACCCCTTCAGCGTGCGAAGAGACGCCCACGCCCGCGACAGGTGACTCGCCCAGCAGCAGCAGCGTAAGCGGCTTGCCGATGGCTGTGCCAACCAGCCCCGATGCCGGATCGGTCGGCTCGGGAAGACGCGCTACCCGGGCGCGCGTGCGCCTGCCCTGCAAGACCAAAAGGGGTAGCAAGGCAAGTGCAAGCGCTTCGGGTAGCCATTCCCTTAGGCCAGAGCGGGAACCAGGCATGGCGTGTCAGTGTGGAAGATCGTTTCAGTGCGGAAGAAGCCCGTGCTCAATTTTCATGCACCGGTCCATCACCACCTTGAGGCCCGCTTCGCGGGCGATGCGGGCGGCTTCTTCATTGACCACGCCAAGCGGCATCCACAAGGTGGTGGCGCCGATTTCCACGGCCTGCCTTGCCAGGTCGGTCACAGCTTCAGGCTTGCGAAAGCAATCCACGACATCGACCACGACGCCTTGTTCGCCCAAATCCCGGCCTGCTTCCTTGAGCGTGGCGTAGCAATGCTCGCCCAGGATGTGAGACCCGGCATTCGCCGGGTTGACCGGAATGATGCGGTAGCCGTGATGTTGCAGGTATTCGGCCACTTCATAGCTGTCACGCTCAGGCTTGTCGGACAAGCCGACAATGGCAACGGTGCGGGCATCGCGAAGGATGCCTGGAATCAAGGAGTCGCAGGTCATATCTATCCTTTCCTGGAGAGTGGGATTCTATGACGGACTGGTCCAGCCTGCCGGCGCATTGGTCAAGCAAGGACGTTTGACGCTCAAACCAGGTTGAGCTGCGCCATAAACGCATATTCCCAAGCCGCGGCTTGGACGTTGAATGCATCGACGTTCCTCTGGTACTTCGCACTAGAATAATGGACGGCGCGCTGCAGCACTTGGATCACTTCCAGGCTGGCCGAGGAGATTTCCGGTGCGTCCGCCGCCATAGCGCAGTTCAAATGCTGCGTCACGCCTTCTTTGAAGGCTTCCAGCACCTTCCATGTTGCACGCAACCTTGCATCCAAACTCAAACACGGTGCATCGGCCAAGTCGGTAATGCAGCGGGCATGAGCTGCAAAACGGTCGAGCGAAAGCTTGTCCATTATGTTCAGCAACCAGCTGGCAAGCTGGCCGGGAAGCTGGACCTGCGTTTCGGCGGCCAACCCGGGGAAAGCCGTGGTTACCGCCTGCATGTACGATTCTGCGCGCGCCCTGTCGCCGAGCCGTTGCCACAGTGCGCGGCAAGTCGAGGCCAGAGCGATCAGGGTCGCAGGGTCCGACAGGTCTACGTGGGCGAGCATGTGTTCAACGACTTCAGCCGGCATCGCACCGGTAAGCTGCGCATCGGGAAACTGGCTGCGGGCTGGTATGCGGGCGGGGTTACAGATCATGACAGCTCCTGAGGGTGCAAATGCGGTCTGTACCGGCGCCAGCGGCACGGTTCCGCACCGCGCTCTCAAAGCAAAAAAGGCAGCCGAAGCTGCCTTTTTTGACTACATGCCACTCGCGCCGCTTAGCGCTTTTGCCTGAGCTTATGGATCGCCGCCAACTGCGCAACAGCCACAGCCAGTTCAGCCTGGGCTGCCGCATAGTCGATCTTCGACTCGCGGTTGACCAACGCTTCCTCGGCCATTTTCTTGGCTTCGGCTGCCTTGGCCTCGTCCAGGTCGGTGCCGCGGATGGCGGTATCGGCCAGCACGGTAACCGTGTTCGGTTGCACTTCGAGGATGCCGCCAGCGACGAACACAAATTCGTCTTCAGCCTGGCCCACCACCTTGATGCGCACCGCGCCCGGGCGGATACGCGTGATCAGTGGCGTGTGCCGCGGGTAGATGCCAAGCTCGCCGGCCTCGCCGGGCAACGCGACGAATTCGGCTTCGCCGGAGAAGATCGACTCTTCGGCAGAAACCACGTCAACGTGTATCGTATGTGCCATAAATTTGCCTTGGTTCGGAAATCGGAAGTCCAGTCTTGCGACGGGTCCGCAACGGGGAGTTGCGGACCCGCTTGCGCATTACTGCATCTTCTTCGCTTTCTCGATGGCTTCGTCGATGGTGCCGACCATGTAGAACGCTTGCTCCGGCAGGTGATCGAGCTCGCCCGATGCAATCATCTTGAAGCCGCGGATGGTCTCTTTCAGCGCAACGTATTTGCCAGGCGAGCCGGTAAACACTTCAGCAACGTGGAAAGGCTGGGACAGGAAACGCTGCATCTTCCGGGCGCGAGCCACAACCAGCTTGTCTTCCGGCGCCAGCTCGTCCATGCCCAGGATGGCGATAATGTCGCGCAATTCCTTGTAGCGCTGCAGCGTGCCCTGCACGGCGCGGGCGGTCTCATAGTGCTCCTGGCCAACCACGTGCGGGTCAAGCTGGCGCGAGGTCGAGTCCAGCGGATCCACTGCCGGGTAAATACCCAGGGCGGCGATGTCACGCGACAGCACGACGGTCGAATCCAGGTGGGCAAAGGTGGTGGCAGGCGATGGGTCGGTCAAATCGTCCGCTGGCACGTACACGGCCTGGATCGAGGTGATGGATCCGGTCTTGGTCGAGGTGATGCGCTCTTGCAGGCGGCCCATTTCCTCGGCCAGCGTCGGCTGGTAACCCACGGCGGAAGGCATACGGCCCAGCAGTGCCGACACTTCGGTACCGGCCAGCGTGTAGCGGTAGATATTGTCGACGAAGAACAGCACGTCACGGCCTTCATCGCGGAAGCCTTCGGCAATCGTCAGGCCCGTCAGCGCAACGCGCAGGCGGTTACCCGGCGGCTCGTTCATCTGGCCGTAGACCATCGCGACCTTCGAGTTCGGCAGGTTGTCCAGGTCAACCACCTTGGCATCAGCCATCTCGTGGTAAAAGTCGTTGCCCTCACGGGTACGCTCGCCCACGCCAGCAAACACGGACAAGCCCGAGTGCGCCTTGGCGATGTTGTTGATCAGTTCCATCATGTTCACGGTCTTGCCCACGCCGGCGCCGCCGAACAGGCCGACCTTGCCGCCTTTTGCAAACGGGCAGACCAGGTCGATCACCTTGATGCCGGTTTCCAGCAGGTCGGTCGACGGCGACAGCTCGTCATACGCGGGCGCCCTGCGATGGATCGGGGCCGACTGTTCCATGCTGACCGGACCACGCTCGTCGATCGGGTTGCCCAGCACGTCCATGATGCGGCCGAGGGTCGCCTGCCCGATGGGCACAGTAATCGCGGTGCCGGTGTTCTGGACCATCATGCCGCGACGCAGACCTTCAGAGGAGCCCAGCGCAATGGTACGGACGATGCCGTCGCCAAGCTGCTGCTGCACTTCCAGGGTCAGCGCGGTGCCTGCCATTTTCAATGCATCGAAAACCTTGGGCATCGCGTTGCGCGGAAACTCCACGTCCACCACTGCACCGATACACTGAACGATTTTGCCTTCAGCCATTTTCGTTCCTTCAATATTTGAAATTTAAAATTCTGACGTCTGCTTAAACTGCGGCCGCACCGGCCACGATCTCGGACAGTTCCTTGGTGATCGCTGCCTGGCGGGTCTTGTTATAGACCAGCCGCAGGTCGCTGATTACGGTGCCTGCATTTTCGCTGGCCGACTTCATCGCCACCATCCGCGCCGATTGCTCGGACGCCAGGTTTTCGGCAACAGCCTGGTAAATCAGCGCTTCGACGTAACGCACCAGCAGTTCGTCGATGACGGTTGCGGCATCCGGCTCATACAGGTAATCCCAGCCGTGGCTGCCGCGGTCGGCAGTCATTTTCTCGGACGCCAGCGGCAGCAATTGCTCCAGCACCGGCTCCTGCTTCATGGTGTTGATGAAGCGGGTGTAGACCAGGTAGACCGCGTCCAGCCTGCCTTCCTGGTAAGCGTCCAGCAACACCTTGACCGGCCCAATCAGCTTGTCCAGGTGCGGCGTATCGCCGATCTGGGTCACATGCGACACGACCTTGGCGCTGATCCGGTTCAGGAAGCCGAGACCCTTGTTGCCAATGGCGACCATTTCGGTCTTGATGCCACTGGCGTCAAGTTCGCGCAGCTTGGCCGTCACCGCGCGCAAGGCGTTGGTGTTCATGCCGCCGCACAGGCCCTTGTCGGTCGTGACAACGATGAAGCCCACGGTCTTCGCATTGTCCTGGCGAACCAGGAAGGGATGCGTGTACTCCGGATTCGCGGACGCCAGGTTCGACGCAATATTGCGAATCTTTTCACTGTAGGGACGAGCGGACCGCATCCGTTCCTGCGCCTTGCGCATTTTGGATGCGGCGACCATCTCCATCGCCTTGGTGATCTTCTTCGTGTTTTCTACGCTCTTGATCTTGCCGCGTATCTCTTTACCTGCAGCCATCAGCAATTACTCCTTGCGAGTCGCGTTGTCTTCAGAATGTTTTCTTGAAGTCGGCGATCGCGTTTGCCAGTTGCTCTTCGGCGTCCTTGTCGAGCTGTTTGGTGTCTTCGATCTTTTGCAGCAAGGCCGGGGCGCTGGTCTTCACATGGTTGTGAAGGCCGGATTCGAAAGCGAGCACCTTGTTGACGGGGACACTGTCGAAATAACCCTTGTTGACGGCGAACAGCGACACAGCCATCAGCGAGATCGGCAGCGGCGAATACTGCGGCTGCTTCAGCAATTCGGTCACGCGTGCGCCACGGTCGAGCTGCTTGCGGGTTGCTTCGTCGAGGTCGGAAGCGAACTGGGCAAACGCTGCCAGTTCACGGTACTGCGCCAGGTCGGTACGGATACCGCCGGACAGGCTCTTGATGACCTTGGTCTGGGCTGCACCACCGACGCGCGACACCGAAATACCGGCGTTGATTGCGGGACGCACACCTGCGTTGAACAGCGAGGTCTCAAGGAAGATCTGGCCGTCGGTGATCGAGATCACGTTGGTCGGAACGAAAGCGGACACGTCGCCAGCCTGGGTTTCAATGATCGGCAATGCCGTCAGCGAACCGGTCTTGCCCTTGACTGCGCCGTTGGTGAAGGCTTCGACATAGTCGGGGTTCACGCGGGCAGCGCGCTCGAGCAGGCGGCTGTGGAGATAGAACACGTCGCCAGGATAAGCTTCGCGGCCCGGCGGGCGGCGCAGCAGCAGCGACACCTGGCGGTAAGCGACGGCTTGCTTGGACAGGTCGTCATACACGATCAGCGCGTCTTCGCCGCGATCGCGGAAATATTCGCCCATTGCGCAGCCGGAGTAAGCCGAGATGTATTGCATGGCGGCCGACTCCGAAGCCGTCGCCGCAACCACGATCGTATAGTCCATTGCGCCGTGCTCTTCAAGCGAGCGCACGATGTTCTTGACGGTGGATGCCTTCTGGCCGATCGCGACATAGATACACGTCACGTCCTGGCCCTTCTGGTTGATGATGGCGTCCACTGCCACGGCCGATTTGCCG
Organism: Paucimonas sp.; assembly: GCA_028292545.1. Classification (GTDB taxonomy): domain Bacteria; phylum Pseudomonadota; class Gammaproteobacteria; order Burkholderiales; family Burkholderiaceae_D; genus Lacisediminimonas. The sequence continues at coordinate 9,852 of JAQGMC010000140.1, read as the reverse complement.
GTCTGGCGGTCGCCAATGATCAGTTCGCGCTGGCCGCGGCCGATCGGCACCATCGAGTCGATTGCCTTCAGGCCGGTCTGCATCGGTTGCGACACGGACTGACGGGCGATCACGCCTGGTGCGATCTTTTCGATCGGCGAGGTCATTTTTGCATTGACCGGACCCTTGCCGTCGATCGGCTGGCCGAGTGCGTTGACCACGCGGCCACGCAGTTCCGGTCCGACCGGCACTTCCAGGATGCGGCCGGTGCACTTGACCGTGTCGCCTTCGGTGATGTGTTCGTATTCACCCAGGATAACGGAGCCGACCGAGTCACGCTCGAGGTTCAGCGCGAGGCCGAAGGTGTTGCCCGGAAATTCGAGCATTTCGCCCTGCATTGCGTCGGACAGGCCGTGGATGCGGACGATACCGTCCGTCACGGAGATGACGGTTCCCTGGTTGCGGATTTCGGCCGTGTCGCCAAGACCCTGGATCCGGCTCTTGATCAGTTCGCTGATTTCAGACGGGTTGAGTTGCATGCTAACTCCTAAAAATGTTCTGTGTGCTTGCGCGCCGAAGCGCCGGATTGCCGGCGCTGGTCACGCGGCCAGGGCAACGTGCATCTTTTGCAGCTTGGCGCGCACCGAGGTATCGAGCACCTGGTCGCCCACTACTACGCGCACGCCGCCAATCAGCGAAGGATCGACAGTGACGGTCGGGTTTAGTTTGCGGCCGAATTTCTTTTCCAGCACGGCAACCAGTTCCTGCACCTGCGCCTGGGAGATTTCGAATGCGCTGTCGATGCGCGCATCTGCGGCGCCTTCCTGCGCATTCTTCAAGGCGTGGAATTGCGTGCCGATTTCTGGCAACAAGGTCAAGCGGCCGTTCTGCACCAGCATGTCGACGAAATTCCTGGCCTCGGCCGGTACCGGCGACTTGATCGCCGACAGGAAGATTTCGCTCGTTTGCTGGTCGGACACTTTGGGGTTGTCGGCCAGCTGCTTCACCTCAGGCTGCGCGGCGACCTGGGACATTTCGTCGACCAGGCTGGACCACGCCTGCAGGTTCGATGCAGCAGCTACGCGAAACAGCGCTTCGGCATAGGGACGGGCAACGGTTGCGATTTCAGCCATGATTACAGTTCAGCCTTCATCTGGTTCAGCAGCTCAGCGTGGGCGGATGCGTTGATCTCGCGCTTGAGGATCTGCTCAGCGCCACGCACGGCCAGCGTCGCCACCTGGGCACGCAGCTCTTCACGCGCACGGGTCACTTGCTGTTCAGCGTCGGCACGGGCGGCAGCGATGATGCGGGCTGCTTCGTCGCTTGCGGTCTTCTTGGCTTCTTCGATGATCAACAGGCCGCGCTTCTCGGCTTCGTTGATGCGCTTCTGGCCTTCATCGCGGGCGCTCGACAATTCGGCATGGGCGCGCTTTTCTGCGGCGGCCATTTCTGCCTTGCCGCGGTCTGCTGCTGCCAAGCCTTCGGTGATCTTCTGCGCGCGCTCGTCGAGCGCTTTCATCAGCGGCGGCCACACGAATTTCATCGTGAACCAGGCGAGGATGAAGAAGACCACGAACTGTGCAAACAGGGTTGCGTTCAGGTTCACGGTATTTTCCTTCTCGTAATGACGACTGTCGGGCCGTGGACGGTCAGGTCAAGCCTGTGCGTCCGTGGCCCGGCGATAGTGAACTGCGCGCTTAGCCTGCGAACGGGTTTGCGAATGCAAACATCATTGCGATACCAACGCCGATCAGGAATGCAGCGTCGATCAGGCCGGCCAGCAGGAACATCTTGGTCTGCAGGGTGTTCATCAGCTCAGGCTGGCGAGCCGAGGCTTCGATGAATTTGCCGCCCATGATGCCAATACCGATACAGGCGCCGATAGCGCCCAGGCCGATGATCAGTCCGCAAGCCAGTGCAACGAAAGCGACGTTAGTCATGAAAACTCCTTAGTAGGTCAAAGTCAAAAGTAAAAGGGGAAACTGCAATACTGCGTAAGCTTCTCAGCGTAGTGCCGATACGTTCGGGGTCTTAATGCCCTTCATGCGCCTGTCCGACATACACCAGGGTCAGCATCATGAAGATGAACGCCTGCAGCAATACGATCAGGATATGGAAGATCGCCCAGACGGAGCCGGCAATGACATGCATGCCAAAACCCCACCAGGTGGCGGTCGAACCCAGGAGGGCGATGAGCAGGAACACCAGTTCGCCCGCATACATGTTGCCGAACAGCCGCATGCCCAGGGACACGGTCTTGGCGACGAATTCAATGATGTTCAGGCCCAGGTTCGGCAGCCACAGCGCGGGATGCGAGCCGAATGGTGCGCAAAACAGTTCATGTATGAAGCCGCCGATGCCCTTGATCTTGACGTTGTAGTAGATCATCAGCGCGAAAACGCCCAAGGCCATGCCCAGCGTGCCGTTCAAGTCGGCGGTGGGCACGGCGCGGTGATGCATTTCCCCATTGCCAGCCAGGCCGAACAGCGCGGCGAACAGGTCGACCGGCAGGAAGTCCATCGCGTTCATCAGCAGCACCCAGACGAACACGGTCAGCGCCAGCGGTGCGATGAAACGGCGATCGCCATGAATGATGGCCTTGGACTGGTCTTCCACCATTTCCACGACAATTTCCACCAGCGCCTGGAAGCGTCCTGGCACGCCCGCGGTGGCGCGACTGGCAGCTTTCCACATCAGGAAGCAACCGAGGATGCCCATGGCGACGGACCAGAAGATGGTATCCATGTTGATCACCGAAAAATCGATGATCTTGTCTTGATGATGCGAGGAGAGGTGCCCGAGATGGTGGACGATGTATTCTGAGGCGGTTGGCGCATGCTGCGATGCTTGCTGCGCTACTGTTTCAGTTGCCATTTCAGTGCCTAAACAATAAGAGTATGTAACTTTTGAGTGCCACGACGAACCCGGCGATCAGCGCCAGCCAGTTCAAGTCACGGTACAACATGGCGATCGCGAACAGCAGAGCGACCGTCAGGGCAATCTTGATAAACTCCCCGATGAAAAACGTCATCGGGTTGGCGCCCTCGCGTTTCTGCACGCTGGCGAACAAGCGCAAGGCAAACAGGCTGTTCGGCACGACACAGCACAAACCGCCCAGTAACGCGGAAAACATCGCGGGCCATCCGCCAATCAACCCCGCAATAATGCCGGTGGCCAGCGTAGTGGCCAGTTGTAGCAGGACCAGGCGCAGCATCAGTGTCCGGTTTGGTGCAACCGCGCGGTGCGCGCAGCTTTCACCGCTTGCGGACCGAGGAGTTCAGGGGGTATTGCGTCAGGGAGTGCGTTCGACAAAGCCACGGGATTATAAGTGTTTTCCGAAGGCCACGTCAAACCTCAACTTGGCTAGTGGCAAGACTTATAAGTGAGCGCTTATCGTTCACATTGAACGATAAGCGCACCACCTTAGAGCGGGCCATTCTCTATCGACGCAGGCGGGCGATGATGCCGTCGAGCGCATCCAGGTCGGCAAAATCGATGCTTAACTGACCGCGTTGCTTGGCTCCCATCCGGATGCTTACGGTGGTGGCCAGTGCGTCCGACAGTTCTTCCTCCAGGCGCCGCAAGTCGCCTGATTTCGACTTCCCGGTGCCTGTGCGTTCAGTGCCAGCTGCTTCCTGGCTGGCGCGCAGCACCAGCTTTTCCGCCTCCCGCACCGACATGCGCTTGGCGACGATCTGGTTGGCGAGCGTAATCTGGGTTGCGGCATCCACTGCCAGCAGCGCCCGCGCATGGCCCATGTCGATATCGTTCGCCATCAGCATGGTCTGTACTGGCGCGGCCAGATTCAGCAAGCGCAGCAGGTTGGACACGGCGCTGCGCGAACGTCCGACGGCGCCGGCCGCCTGTTCATGCGTGAACTTGAAGTCAGTGATCAGGCGATGTATTCCCTGCGCTTCCTCCAGCGGATTCAAGTCTTCCCGCTGCATGTTTTCAATCAGCGCCATTGCGGCCGCTGATTCATCATCCACCTTCTTCACCAGCACCGGGACTTCAGCCAGCCCAGCCAGCTGAGCGGCACGGAACCGGCGCTCGCCAGCGATGATTTCATAGCGGGGCCCCTTTCCGGCTTGCTCGATCGGCCGCACCAGGATTGCCTGCAGCAAGCCCTGCGCCTTGATTGAAGCGGCCAGCTCGTTAAGCGCGCCTTCGTCCATGCGCGTCCGGGGCTGATATTTGCCAGCCTGCAGTTCGCCCATTTGCAGCGTGGTCGGCGCCATCTCCAGGACCGGAATTTCTTCAGCAAAATCTGCGGAGCCGCCGCCGAGCAGTGCTTCAAGGCCGCGGCCCAATCCTTTTTGTTTTTTCGTAGCCATGTCGAGGGGTGGGTTTTACATTGATTTGATGCGTTCAACCATTTCGGCGCCGAAAGCGACGTAGGCTTGCGCACCTTTGGAAGTCGGGTCGAAGATGACGCCCGGCATGCCATACGAAGGCGCTTCCGCAAGTCGCACATTGCGCGGAATGATGATCTTGAATACCTTTTCGCCGAAGTGCTGCTCCAGTTGCGCCGAGACTTGCTGCGACAAGGTGACACGCGGGTCAAACATGACGCGCAACAAGCCGATGATCTTCAAGTCTGGGTTCAGCTTGGCGTGCACGATCTTGATCGTATTGACCAAGTCCGACAAACCTTCGAGCGCATAGTACTCGCACTGCATCGGGATAATGACGCCGTTGGCTGCACACAATCCGTTCAAGGTCAGCATCGACAATGCCGGCGGACAATCGATAAGCACGAAGTCATAGTCGGCGCCGACAGGCTCCAAGGCCAGCTTCAGGCGTTTTTCCCGGTTCTCGAGCTCCACCATTTCAACTTCAGCGCCGGCCAGGTCACGGTTGGCGGGCAGGACGTGGAACTTGCCATTCTCGGAAAACAGGGTCGCCTGGCTTACCTCAGCCAACCCCAACAAGACGTGATAGATACTGAGCTGCAGTTCACCCTTGTTGATACCGGCGCCCATGGTCGCATTGCCCTGCGGGTCCAGGTCTATCAGCAAGACGCGCTGGTCCAGCTTGGCAAGACCGGCAGCCAGGTTCACTGCCGTCGTGGTCTTCCCTACTCCGCCTTTCTGGTTCGCCACGCAAAAAATCTTCGCCATTCTTCCCTGCCTGTCTGGTCGTTTTAGTTGGTTGTGATCTTGATGCCCATGCCGATCAGGAACAGACCGGCCAGTTTGCTGCCGATGGCAGCGATGCCGCGGTGTTTTTTAAGCCGGGTTGCAGCTGCATTGCCGGCGACGACCAGGAAGGAGCCGTAGGCAAGCGTGCAGCACAGGATGACAGTTGCGATCGCAATGAATGTCGAGGCGCCGCGCTCGGTAGCCGGATCGATGAACAGGGGGAAAAATGCCATGTAAAACACGATGGCTTTGGGATTGAGCAGGGTCACCAGCAAGCTGCGGCGCAAATTGGCCATGTGCCTGAAAGGTACGACCGCCCTGCCCTGCTCCTTGGCCAGCAACAGACGCAGCCCGAGCCAGCACAAGTAGGCGGCGCCGGCATACTGTAGCAGCGCATACCAGCCGGGATTCGCGCGCAGCAGGGCAGCCACGCCTAACGCCGCCATCAGCATCAGGATGCTATCGCCCAGCATCACCCCGAACAGGGAGGCATAACCACCGCGCAATCCGCCTTGGCCCGTACAGGCCAGTATGCAAAACGTACCGGGCCCCGGAAGCATGAGGAAAACCATGGTGGTCACAACCAGCTGCACAGGATCCGCCAGCCCATAGTGATGCAAAAACGACAACAGGCTCATGCTTGCTGCCCCGCATCTTCGCGCTCGATGGTAACCAAATGGCGTTCCGCTTCCAGGCCGGGCACCCGCAGCGGCTCGACCCGGGTGGCAACCCACGGCGCGGGCAAGGCCGAAATTTCGCCAGCCGGTTCCACACCTTTCATTGCAACAAAGCGTCCCCCCGTTTCCAGCAGGTGGCCCGACCATGCCACAAAGTCGCGCAACTCGGCGAAGGCGCGCGAGGTGATGACATCGAACTTGGATGCCGGAGGCAATTCCTCCACCCGACCACAATAGATAGTCACGTTATCCAGTCCCAATTCCGCTTTTACCTGGGTCAGGAAAGCCGTCTTTTTCTGTACCGTATCAATCAAACTGATGTGCATCGCAGGCGCCGACTCGGCCGCCCAGATTGCAAACACGATGCCGGGCAAGCCACCGCCCGCGCCCACGTCGAGCAAACTGCGGGCATTGGCGATGGCCGGCACGGCAGCCAGGCTATCGAGCAAGTGCTGGGTCACCATGCGTTGCGGATCCCGTACCGCAGTCAGGTTGTACACGGTATTCCATTTGACCAGCAGTGCTGTGAAGTCGAGGAGCCGCCCCAGTGCCCGAGGACCGAGTTCAAGGCGTAGCTGGTTCACGCCTTGCTCCAGCAGCGCGGCAAGCGCGTCGCGATTGAGCGTTGGAGACTTCACGCCGCTCGGTCCGGACTGGCAAATTCCCTGAAACCGCCCTTTTTAAGGTGGACCAGCAGCAATGAAATGGCGGCTGGTGTCACGCCGGAAATCCGCGAGGCCTGGCCCAGGGTTTGCGGCTTGTGACGCGTAAGTTTCTGACGCACTTCCATCGATAGCGCAGCCACCTGCATATAGTCCAGCTCGGCCGGCAACTTCATGTTTTCGTAGTAGTCATGCCGCTCTACTTCCCGTGCCTGGCGGTCAATGTAGCCAGCGTACTTGACCTGGATTTCCACCTGCTCGGTAACCGCTGGGTCGAGCACGACTTCCGACCGGTATTGCTTGCCGTCCAGGGCCGTAAGCGTCATCAGTTTTTCATAGGTGACGTCAGGCCGGCGCAGCAAATCGGCCAATGCATATTCGCGCTCCATGCTGCGTCCGAGCAGGCGCTGGGCTTCGGCTTCGGCAATGATGCGCGGGTTCACCCAGGTTGACTTCAACCGTTCCGACTCGGCCGCAACGGCGTCGCGTTTACGCTGGAAAGCATCCCACTGCGCGTCGCCCACGCAGCCAAGCTTGCGACCGATTTCAGTCAGGCGCAGATCGGCATTGTCTTCGCGCAGGCTGAGCCGGTATTCAGCGCGGCTGGTAAACATGCGATAAGGTTCGGCCACACCTTGGGTAACCAAGTCGTCGACCAGCACGCCCAGGTAAGCCTGGTCGCGCCGCGGGGTAAATGCCGGCCGGCCTTGCGTCAGCAAGGCGGCGTTGATCCCTGCCAGCATGCCCTGTGCGGCCGCTTCTTCATAGCCGGTCGTGCCGTTGATCTGGCCGGCGAAAAACAGGCCACGGATGGCGCGGGTTTCCAGCGACGCCTGCAAGCCTCGAGGATCGAAATAGTCGTACTCGATCGCATAGCCGGGGCGCAGGATATGCGCATTTTCGAGTCCACGCATCGAGCGAACTAGATTCAGCTGCACGTCGAAGGGCAAACTTGTCGAAATACCGTTGGGGTAAAACTCGTTCGTCGTCAGCCCTTCCGGCTCCAGGAAGATTTGATGCGAATCCTTGCCAGCAAAGCGGTGGATCTTGTCTTCAATTGACGGGCAGTAACGTGGGCCAACGCCTTCAATGACGCCGGTATACATCGGGCTGCGGTCCAAGCCTTGCCGAATGATGTCGTGGGTCGCCGCATTCGTGTGCGTAACCCAGCACGGCACCTGGCGCGGATGCATGGCGCGCGTACCCATCACTGAAAAGACTGGTACCGGGTCGAGGTCGCCGGGCTGCTCTTCCATGACCGAGAAGTCGATCGACCGTCCATCGATGCGCGGCGGCGTACCGGTTTTCAGCCGGCCCTGAGGCAGCTTTAACTCTCGCAGGCGCTCCGACAAGGAGATAGCGGGCGGATCGCCAGCTCGTCCGGCAGAGTAGTTATTCAGGCCGACGTGAATCTTCCCATTCAGGAAAGTACCGGCCGTGAGCACTACGGCGCGCCCCCGAAAGCGGATGCCGACCTGGGTGACAGCGCCAACTACCCGGTCGCCTTCCATCATCAAGTCATCTACCGCCTGCTGGAACAGCCACAGATTGGGCTGGTTTTCGAGGCGGCTTCGTATCGCTTGCTTGTACAAGAGCCGGTCGGCCTGAGCCCGGGTTGCGCGTACAGCGGGGCCCTTGGACGAATTCAGGATGCGGAACTGGATGCCCGCTTCGTCGGTAGCTATTGCCATTGCACCGCCCATCGCGTCGACTTCTTTGACGAGATGCCCTTTTCCGATGCCACCAATCGAGGGATTGCAGGACATCTGTCCCAGCGTTTCAATGTTGTGGGTCAGCAGCAAGGTTTTTTGACCCATCCGCGCTGCAGCCAGCGCGGCTTCCGTGCCGGCATGACCACCGCCAACGACGATGACATCAAATTCAGTGGGAAAAAGCATGAGGCGCCTCAGGGAGACAGGCTGGACAGAGGCGTGATTATAAGCGTTTTCGTTTAGAGGACTGATTGTTTCACGTGGAACAAACCGAGCGTCGACCGGAATTGTTCCACGTGAAACATTGCAGGACGGCTTATTGAACTAGCGCAGAAATGCGTCGTAAGCCGTTTTCAGGATCAACGCTGTCACGACAACCAGGAACAGTTTCCGGACAAACGGTAGCCCGTGCGTGATAGCAAGGCGGGTACCCGTCACCGAGCCCGCCACATTACACACGGCCATCAATAACCCCACAGCCCATAACATATGGCCCGTGTAGGAGAACATCAGCAAAGCGGCAAGATTGCAGGCCACATTCACGACCTTGGACGCGGCCGAAGCACGCAGGAAATCGAAACCGAAAAAGCGGACGAACATGAAGACAAGGAAACTGCCGGTGCCGGGACCGAAGAATCCATCGTAAAACCCGATAGCGCCACCCACCGCGATGGCTAGCCCGCGCTCGGAATTACCGGTGTGCAGGGGTTTGTGGTGCTGGCCAAAATCCTTGCGGGCATAGGTATAGCCCGCGACCAGGATGAGCAGGAAAGGCAGGAGTTTCCGGATCAGGTCTGGCGGGACCCGGGTCACCGTCCAGGCACCAAGAAAGGACAAGGCGAAGGCGGCGAGTGCCGCAGGCGCAGCCGCACTCCACTGGATCTGTACCCTGCTTGCATAACTGCGGGCTGCCGCAGCCGTACCCCAGATTCCCGCGAGTTTGCTGGTGCCGAGCAGGCTTGCCGGTGCAGCCTGAGGAAAAACGGTGAACAAGGCAGGCGTTTGGATCAGCCCGCCCCCACCGACTACAGCGTCGATGAGTCCCGCCAGGAAGGCGGCAAGGGCGAGGATCAGGTAATCGGTCATGGTGGCAGGCGGCAAGCAAGGCGGCATTGTACTACTGGGCAAGCTTGCCAAATGGGTGGGTTCGGCTGGTCGCTACCCGGCCGGGGTTGTTAGAATGTGCGGTTCAAGGAGACACCAATGAATAACTTCACTTTCAGTACCGTGCCCAACATCGTGTCGGAGATCGGTGCCAGCAATCGGCTCGGCGAACTTTGCCGCCAGTACTTCCCTGCAGCGAAGCGCGCGCTAATCGTGACCGACCCCGGCTTTGTCAAAACCGGCCTCCTGGCGACGCCGACCCAGGCGCTGGAAGCGGCCGGCTTCTCGGTGCAACTGTATTCGGACGTGGTGGCGGATCCGCCCGACTCAGTGATCCTGGCGGCTGCTGAGCATGCGCGTGGTTTGGCAGTGGACCTCGTTATTGGCTTCGGCGGTGGCAGTTCAATGGACGTGGCAAAACTGATCGCGGTACTGGTCGCGGGCGACCAACCGCTCTCGACCATGTATGGCATCGGCAATGTCCAAGGCACCCGGCTGCCACTGGTCCAGATACCGACCACGGCTGGAACTGGCTCGGAAGTCACGCCCATCTCGATCGTGACTACGGGCGCTACGA
>JAQGMC010000134.1 GCA_028292545.1 Paucimonas sp. | reverse complement strand
TACTTCCTGCCTTAACCATTCGTTCGTCCGGGTAGTCCCAAGCTGTACTTCCGGTATGCGAGCCACTATTATCACCGGTCAACGCGCCGTGGAGCTGACGGCAGGCGTGCGGTGACGACGGTTTCATTCAAGCTTTTCCACTCTGGAGGTTGTTGATGGTCGAAGTCGGTTTTCCGTTTTTTCATCTGGTCAAACGCGCGGTTGCCATGGCGGCAGGCGCATTCTTGCTAGCTGCCCCGCAGCCGGCATTGGCGCAAGGGCCGGCCAGCCCAACCTGGCCCGACGGCGCCAATATCCGCGTCATCGTGCCCTTCCCCGGCGGCGCCAGCACGCTTGATTCCGTGGTGCGGGTGTTGACGCCGGAAATCAACCGCTACCTCGGCTCCCCCGTCATTGTCGATAACAAACCCGGCGCCGGCACCGTAATCGGCGTGGATGCCACTGCGAAAGCCGCCGACAACCTTACCTTTGGCGGCGTGGCCAACAGTTACACCGTGAACCACACGCTGGTAAAGACCCTCCCCTATCACAGCACGCGCGACCTGCAGCCGGTGGTGCTGATGGCGCGTACTGCAAACGTGCTGGCGGTTCGTCCCGGCCTGCCGTTCAATAACGTGGCCGACCTGGTGGCCTGGGCCAAAAAGAATCCCGGCAAGCTTTCCTACGGCTCTTTCGGCAATGGCACCACCGCGCATTTTGCCGGCGAGATGTTGAAGCAGATGGCCGGCATCTACATGGTGCACATTCCTTATCGCGGGCAAGGTCCGGCCATGACCGACCTGCTGGCCGGGAACATCGACCTGATGTTTGGCAACCTGCCCGATTTCCTGCCCCATATCCGCAGCGGCAAGTTGAAAGCACTGGGCACGACCTACCTGACGCGCGCACCGCTGGCGCCGGAAATCCCGACCGTCGCCGAGCAGGGTTATCCGAAATTTGAAACCGATTCCTGGTATGGCCTGGTCGCGCCGGCCGGCATGCCGCGCGAACTGGTGCAGAAAATGAATACGCTGGTGAACCGCGCGCTGCAAGAACCCGCCGTGCGCAAGAACCTGGGCGAGCGCGGCATAGAAATCGTGGGCGGCACCAGCGCCAAGTTCGGTGAGCATATCCAGGCTGAAATCGCCAAATACGCGCAGATCGTCAAAAGCGCCAACATGCAAATAGACTAAGGACAGCAATGAGCAAGGCACTACCCTTCCCCGCCGGCGGTTACCGCTACCTGCCGGCAGTATTCCAGTACTCCGCCGGCGTCGCCGCAGAGCCCGGCTTCATGTTGCAGCAAGCACGCTTCCTGCAACCCTTGCCGCTGCAGGATGCCTTCCGCGCCATCGAGCGCCACCTGCAAAGCCTGGGCCGGCCCATGACAGCATTTGCCCATTGCGAATTGCGTTCCCCGGGCCAGTTCAATGACCAGGGCTTTATCGAATTCAATCGCCAGTATGTGAAGACGCTGCAGGAATGGGGCCTGTACCAGCCCGGGAATCCGCCGGCCACGCCTGCCGTGAATCCGGTGGCGCGCACCAATGTGTGCCCCGAACACGGTGGCCCGGACCAGGTTTGCATGTATGCGTTTACCTACACCTTGCCGACCGATGTGCCGGTCGCGGCAAGTTTCATGCTGTCTGGCGGCGGCGATGCGCGCAACGGCAGCGAACCCTATCGTGATCGCATCGTTGCTTACGGCGACACCTCGCGCGAAGGCATGCGGGTGAAGATTGCGCGCGTATTGGACGAGATGGAACAGCGCCTGGTTGCGCTTGGTTTCGGTTGGCAGGATGTGGGCCGGGCCCAGGCTTATACCGTGCATGACATTGGCAGCCTGGTCGGTGAAATGATGGCCCAGACCGGCCGCATGCGCAGCGGCGTGACCTGGCACTTCGCCCGTCCGCCGGTGGCGGGGCTGGATTTCGAGATGGATTTGCGCGGGGCGGTGCCAGAGGTGTTTGTGGCGGGCTGAGGCCGCGAAACTTCGATGGACGATGCAGTACCCCGGAAAGCTCCCTCCCTTTCAAGGGGAGGGCGGGGGTGGGGATGGGGTTGGCACCTAACGGTAGGGTTTGAACGGCGCGGAAACGAACCTGCAAAAGTGCGTTGACCCCATCCCCACCCTAACCCTCCCCTTGAAAGGGAGGGGATACCGTAGCTCGCTTGACTATGCAGGACCCGGAAAGCTCCCGCCTCCCTACCTCAAACCACACCCGCGTTCTGGTAGATGTGCTTGATCTCCATGAAGTCGCTGGCGTCCAGCAAGAGGACCAGTCAATGAAAAAGAGCCCTGCCACTTGATGTGGGCAGGGCTCCAGACCCGATAACCTGGGCGACAACGATCAGGCGTAAGCCGCAGCCTGTTTATGCGAGCCCAAGGGCCCGTCCATCACTGCGAGGGTCATGGGCACCGGTGATTCGCTTATTGATCCGGTCAATGACAATTGCCCCTGGGTGCCCGACAAGCGGACTCTGCGCAGGAAGCGGGCTGATCTCGTGGCCGCGCTTGGCCAGTTCCGCGAAGACTGCTTCACCCGCATCTTTTTCCAGTTTCAGCGAGTCGCGTCCATCACCTCCAAATCCGGCTGCCAGGCTGCCGAGCAGGAAGCGGGGTCGGGCGAGCGCGGTCAAGGGGTCCATCTTGTAGTCGATCAGGCGCGTCAACACCGCTGAGAGGGTCTGTGGCTGACCATCGGCACCTTGCGTTCCATAGATGATCGCCGGCTTTCCATCTTTCAGGTACATGCCTGGATTGAGGGTATGAAACGGCCGCTTTCCCGGTTGCAAGCGGTTGATTGCTTTTGGATCGAGCGAGAATGACGCGCCACGGTTGTGCCACAGCATTCCCGTATCGCCCACTGCCGTGCCACTGCCCCAGTCAAAGTAAATCGTCCCGAGCATGGATACGCTATAGCCTTGGCTGTCGGTCGCGCCAATGAACACCGTATCGCCGTGCTTGAAAGCATGTGGCCAGGGAAGCGCACGACGCATGTCGATCTTTTTCGCCTGGGCATCCAGGCTGGCGGCAGAAAGCATGCGCTGAATCGGCACGTCGACGAATTTTGGATCGGCGATGTTGCGGCGATCGATGAAGGCCTGTTTAACCGCCTCGACCAGCACATGGTAATAATCGGCGCTACCTTCGGGAATCTTGGAAAGCTCAAAGCGATCGAGGATCCCCATGATCTCCAGGGTGGTGATTCCCTGGGTTGGCGGTTGATGTGACAGCAAGGTGCCGCCGCGGTAAGCAACGCGCAAGGGAGGTTCGATCTGAGCCTGGGTGGCAGCCAGGTCTTTCGCGGTCAATGGCGCGCCGGCTTCCTGTAGTCCCTTTGCAATCACTGCTGCCAACTTGCCCTCGTAGAAATCGCGATGGCCACGTTCGGCCAGCATTTCCAATGTGGCAGCCAGTTTGGTCTGTTTGAATAGCTGGCCCGCCGCCGGGATTTTCCCATCCACCATGAAGCCGGCGGCAACGCCAGGCAGTTGTTGCATGTCTCCTTTACGGAAATCCATCCAGAATCGTTCCGACTCGGTCACAGGGAATCCGTCGCGGGCGAGGGAGATGGCCGGGGCCAGCAGCGATGCCCAGGACTTCGTGCCGCCGAACTTGCTCTTGCTCATTTCGAAGGCCTTGCCAAGCGCATCCACTGCGGCAGCAGTCGTCAACATGGACTTCGGCCCGCGAACCGGAATCGATCCGCTGTAGTTCGGCAGATTGGACGGTGCTTGTCCAATTCCTGAGATGGTCTGCACATTCCCGGCCGGGTCGCTAATGATCAGGAAGGCGTCGCCACCGAAACCTGAAAAATGCGGATAGGTGACATTGAGACAGGCAGAGATCGTAATGGCCGCCTCAATCGCATTGCCCCCGCTGGCGAGGACGTCCAGCCCTGCCTTTGTAGCCAGCTCATGCGGGCTGGTGACCATACCCTTGGTGGAGCTTGCCAGAGCCCCTTTTGATTGCGCATTACCGACCCCGGGAATCCAGGGTAAGGCAGTGGCGGCAGAGGCGAGCGCAGTGGCTTTGACAAATTGTCGCCGTGAATCCGAGCCGAGCTCATTTTTCTTGTTTTGCATTTTTAGTTGTCTCCGTCTGTGGTTCAGCCCTTGCCGTATGACAAGGGGCTGCTTCGGCAGCTTGCACCGAGTTACTGCGTCAACATCATCGCCCCTGGGGACGAGTACTGCTTCATTGGTATCGGATCAGATCATTCCTGGGCAGAAGCCGGATTGGGATCGCCCCAGGCTACGAAATCCCGATTGCGTGGCGAGCCCGGCCCCGGGTAGCGCAAGGGCTGGCCCGCGGTCGTGGTCACGACTGCGCCCGCCGCTCCCGCACCGCCTGGCCGGCGGCCGAATCGGCAGCACCGTCTGCCGGCCGGGCCGGCCTCGCTATTACCTCTCGCTTATCTGGAAACCGGTGTTTCGAGGAATCCAGAACAGGGTCCGCCTTTCCAGTGCCGTCAGCACGGCAATCGTCGCTGCCGCGCATGCCGAAAGGACGAAGATGCACACGAACATCAACGAGACATCGAGTTCACCAGCCCGCGACTTGATGATGAAGCCCAGTCCGCGCGTGGAAGCCACGAACTCGGAAGTGATACAGCCGATGATTCCGTAGATGATCCCGATACGCATGCCATTGAAGAGGTAAGCGCCTGCGGCCGGCAGGCGCACGTTCAAAAGTACATGCAGGCGGCTGGCTTTGAAGGTTCTGAAAAGATCAAGCAGCTCCGGATCCACAGACTTGAAACCGGCAACGGCATTCACAAAGACCGGGAAAAACGAGAGCAAGGCAACGGTAAATACCTTGGAAGCCATGCCAAGGCCGAAATAAACGATGATAAGCGGCGCAATGGCAACCTTTGGCACGGACTGGATTGCCGTGACCACGGGATAGATCGCGTCCTCCAGCAAGGCAGATTCGTTGACCAGGATGGCCGTGATCAAGCCCAGCGTGGCCCCGATCGCAATCCCGGTCAAGGTGGACCCGATCGTAAAGCTGATGTGCGGGTACAGGAGGCCGTCCCACAAGCCACGCCGCGCGCTCTCTGCAACGTCGGCCAGCGGTGGCAGCACTTGTGGAGACACGCCACCCACGGTAGTGGCGAGGTGCCAGATGATGAAAAGCCCGCCGAAGGATGCCAGGGCACCCAGCCAGGATTTAACGTATTCAGGCATGTGCGCTGCTCCTTCCGGATCCCGTGTTTTCCCAGTAGATCAATTTGCGCCTCAGGAAAGACAAGGCTGCGCTAAAGCTGACACCGCAAACACCCAGCGCCAGGATGCCCGCGAAGTTCAAAGGCAGGTCGGCGTTGTTGGCCGATTCCTGGATCATGAATCCCAGACCCTTGGTGCCGACGATGAATTCCATGACCACGGTGCCAATCAATGAAAACACCAGGCCCAGTTCGATGCCGGCGAAGCTCGCCCGCGCGGCGCCCGGGATCTTCACCTGGCACAGGATCGTCATTCGGGAACTGCCAAAAGTGCGGTAGAGGCTTTCGAGGTCACGGTCATACGCTTTCAAGCCAGTGATGGCGCTCATCAGCACCGGGAAGTAGGCAGTGAGCGCGGCCATCGTGATGATCGCCGGCTGGCCGAATCCGATCCAGACGAATACCAGGGGCGCCACCGCGATCTTGGGCACCGCTTGCAATGCCAGCACCAGCGGCATGACCAAGCGCTCGACCAGCTTTATCTCCGACACCGCCACGCTGATGGATATGGCAAACAAGGCGCCGATGGCGAATCCAAGAAGCCAGCTGGAACAGGTGGCCAGGGCATGCTGGAGCAAGGTCCCGTTACCCAGCGCTTCGATGAAGGTCGAGGCGACCTTCAGAGGCGAGGGAAGCAGGTAGCTGGGAACACCGAATAAAGCCGTCGCGGCCCACCACAACAAGAATATTGTCAGCAACAAGAAGGAAGCGGGCAATGAGCGCCGGAGCGCGGTACGAAGTCTTTTCACGATGTCAGGCCTTGCTGAACATCTGTCGTAGCTGCTTTGCGCAGTCATTGAACGGCTTCTCGCTCATCGATTCCAGCGTCCGCGGCCGCGGGAGCTCGACCCGGACTTCTTGCACTATCCGTCCTGGCCGGCTCGACATGACCAGGATCCGGTCAGACAGGAATACCGCTTCGGGAATGCTGTGGGTGATGAATAGCACCGATTTCGACCGCGACAGCCAGATACGCTGCAATTCAAGCATCATGTGCTCGCGGGTCAACGCATCCAGCGCAGCAAAGGGTTCGTCCATCAACAGAAAACCCGGGTCGTGCGCCAGGCCACGTGCAATCGCCACCCTCTGCTGCATGCCGCCAGACAGCTCGTTGGGATAGTTATTTGCGAATTCCTGGAGCCCGACCAGGGTCAGCAGATTGAGCGCATTTTCGGTGTGTGCCCGGGCGTCGCCCTTCATCGCCCGGATCGGAGCGAGCACGTTGTTGAGCACTGTGCGCCAGGGCAATAGCGTGGGCTTCTGGAAGACGATGCCCACGTCCGAGCGCGTGCCCGTGACCTCCTTGCCGTTCAAGGAGATTCGGCCAGCCGTGGGACGCATCAGCCCGGATACGAGCTTGAGCAGCGTCGACTTACCGCATCCGGACGGGCCCAGGACCGAGACAAATTCGCCTTGGGCCACCGTCAAGGACAAGTCGTCAAGGGCCTGGACCGGGCCGCGTGAAGCCTGGTACGAGAGGGACACCCCCTCTACGCTGAGATGCGGAACGGCCGCGGCTGCACCGGGAGTGACCACCCGAAAAGGGGAAGACGAGACTGCCATGATGATCCTTTGTCGTTGATTCCGGCTTACCGTTCAGAACGCGACCTGGATTCAAGCGCCTGACGATCAAACTTGTTGAAGTCGGCCACGAACTCGTTGGTGTGGATGTTCTTGATAGGTAGCTCTTTCTTGCGCAGGATGCCAGCCTCGTGCATGACGGCCACGTGCGTATCCCATCCCGACTCCGGATACCGACCCAGTTGCGGCGGTTCACCTGCATCGAAGGTGAGCATGTGCGCATAGTTGGCCCGCTGCAGCGGCAGGTATTGCTTGACCCAATCCGCCTCCTTGTCGGGCGCGGGTTTCAAGGTCGGGTCGAGCACCCAGGCCCCTTTCACACAAGCTTCCAGGTTGGCGGAACAGGCAACGGTGGTCTTGGCGATCGCGCGTCCCAGCCGGCGCACCAGGTCAGGATTGTTGCTGATGGTGGCGTTGCTGACCAGGATCCCGTTGGTGAACATCGACCCGTATTTGCCGATATCCAGCCGCCGCATGGGCAAACCGGAGGCAATGATCTTTTCATTCTCGGCGGCGTAGTAAGCCAGCGCCTGGACAGAGTTGGTTTGCAGTTGTTTCCAGGCTGCGGGCCCGGTCCCGATGGGGACCAGCTGCACGTCCTCGCCCCAGCGCAGCCCGTTATCCTTGGCCACCGCCCGTATCATCGGCGCATTGGCCCAAGTCAGGGCGCCGATGCCGATCTTCTTGCCCCCCTTGAGGTCGGCCACGCTCTTGAAAGGACTGTTGGCCAGCACCGTGATTTCGTAGGGCGAGCGGCGACGCCAGTTGTAGATGTATTTGACGGGCGGCACATCGCCTTTGTCGAGGGCCGCCAACATGTAGTCGGGATGTACGAAGGCCGCCGTGATGGAGCCGTTGGCGATCTGGGGAACCATGCGCGCCGATCCTTCCAGCGCCACCATTTTTACCTCGATGTTTTCCTCGGCGAAGAGCCCCAGTTTGATGCCGTAGCCTATGTCGGCATTGTTGACGCCGATTGCCTGCGGATATCCGAGGGTCACCTGGTCGGCGGCCTGCGCGGTGAGGGAAGCGGCGAGCAGGGACGCGAGCACTGCCGACAGGGCAACAGTCTTCGATCGTAAGATGGGATGGTTCACTTGGTCTCCTTCAGATGCCCCTGGCGCCAGACGGCCAAGGGTTGCGGGTAAGCGGGGCAAGAAAACTGCTCAAAGCCTGGTTGAATCGTTCGGGGTATTCGGCCATGGGACCATGGCCGCACTCCTCAAATATGCTGAGTTCACAATCGGGAATGCGCAGCCTCGCCTCGGCGGCCTTCTGCCACGACGCACGAATGTCTTCGCGTCCGGTGACGATAAGCGTCGGCATGGTCAATTGCTCCAGCCGGGGCCACGATTGGCAAGCGGGGTCATCCGCATGCGCGATAAGGGCATCATAAAAGCGCTCCGCCGACGCCAGCCGCCCCGGCAGCGCGTTGGCGGTCAGCAAGCCGGGCAACATCGCTTCACTGACGTTGCGGCCATTCCAGGTCGTGGCTGCCATGCGGTCCCGGCAGGCATCGAGGGTGCCGGCGTGGATGGCGCCCATGGCATTCTTCCTGACGGCCTGCAGAACCTCCTTCTGCTTCACGGGGGGGTGCAGCGCCGACCCGCTACCGACGATCACCAGCCGCTTGACCAGGCCAGGATATTCAAGCGCAAACAAGGCTGCAATCAAACCGCCGTACGAACTCCCGACGACTGCGCATTCCGACCATTCCAGGTGATCGGCCAGCTCGCGAATCTGCCTCAGATGGCGTCGTTGCGGCGCCTCGCCTGAAAAATCCGCATCCGCACTGAAGCCATTGTTGACAAGGTCGGGCGCAATCGTCGCAAAGCCTTCCGGCAAACCGTCCAGGTTGAGCATCCACCGTTCAGCCTGCGTGCCTAACCCATGGATGAACAGGACCGGATAGCTTCCGCTGCCGCCCCTGGCGATCCGGGTCCTGGCACCGCCGATGTCGGCGAATTCGATCCTCATCGCCAGGCCGGATCCTGCGCCGCAAGACCGCGCGCGTGCAACTCCTCGCCTGCAGCCATGATCGACTTGACGATGTTTTCATAACCCGTGCAGCGGCATATGTTTCCCTCGATGTCGTGCCTGACCTGTTCCTCGGTCGGCCTCGGGTGGCGGGTCAGGATGTCCAGCGCCATCATGATCATGCCGGGCGTGCAGTAGCCGCATTGCAGGCCGTGATGCTCATGAAAGGCGCGCTGGATCGGGTGCAACTCGGTATCTGTCGCCACCCCCTCGATCGTGCGTATCGACGCGCCGTCGGCCTCCAGGGCCAGGGCCGTGCATGATTTGGTGGCGCGGCCATTCAGAAGTACGGTGCAAGCGCCGCATTGCGTGGTGTCGCAACCGACGTGCGTGCCCGTGAGGCGCAGGTCACGCCTGATCATATTGACCAGCAAGCTGCGGGTCTCGACGGAACACGCGGCCGGGATGCCGTTCACGGTAGTCGCCACCGCCACTTTCGCGTCGGCGTCCCAATTTTGGACCTTGCTCATATTCGCTTTTACTCCACTTCAGTTGTTGGTGGCGGCGCGCGCCTGCTGGATTGCGCTCCAGACGCGGTTCGCGGTCAGCGGCATGTCGATATGGCGCACGCCCAGGTGCCAGAGCGCGTCAACCACCGCGTTGCGCACTGCTGCCAGTGCGCCGATGGTGCCGCTTTCTCCCGCCCCTTTCACGCCCAGTTCGTTGGAAGGCGCCGGCGATTCCTGGGTGCCGATCAGGAACATGGGCAGGTCGCGGGCCCGCGGCATGGCGTAATCCATGAAGCTGCCGGCCAGCGGCTGGCCAGATTCTTCGTCGAATACGCAATCCTCCATCAATGCCTGGCCGATGCCCTGCGCGATGCCGCCATGGGCCTGGCCTTCGATGATGAGCGGATTGATGATCCGACCGCAGTCATCGATGGATACGTATTTCGTGATCCCGACCCGGCCCGTCTCGACATCGACCGAGACCGCACAAAGGTGGAGGCCGGACGCGAAACTCCGGTCCACCGGGTCATAGAAGGCGGACTGGTCGAGAGCGGGTTCCATCCCGGCTGGAATGTTCCCGCCCTGATACGCGCACTCGGCGACCTCACCCAGGGACACGCTTCGGTCCGTGCCGCGGACCCGGAACCCGCCCGGCATCGGTTCCATGTCTTCAGGGCGTGCCTCCAGCAGGTGCGCCGCGATCGCCATGATCTTGTCGCGCAATAGCCTGCTCGCCTTGGCCACCGCAAGGCCGGTGGTGACTGTCGAGCGCGATCCCCAGGTGCCAAAGCCGAATTGAACCCGCTCCGTATCGCCCTCCACGACCTCGATATCCTCGATCGGGCAGTTCAGGAAATCGGCGGCGATCTGGGCATAGGAAGTAGCGTGCCCTTGTCCGTGCGAGTGTGAGCCCGCCAGCACCGTGACCTTCGCGGTGGGGAGGATGCGAATCGTGGCCGAATCCCAGCCGCCGACCTTCTTGCGTCCAAAGCCCATCATCTGCTTGCTGGGCGTGCCCACACAGTCGACGAAGGAAGCGCCGCCTATGCCGATCACGACATTCGATCGCCTGGCGCGCGCCTGTTCTTCCCGCATCTCGTCATAGGCGAATTTTTCCTTGGCCTTGTCCAACAGGCCCTGGGGATCGCCGTTGTCGTAGACCAGCCCGAGCGGCATGCGGTAAGGGAATTCGCTGCTCTTGATGAAATTGCGCTCGCGAATCTCGCAGATATCGATGCCCATTTCCCGCGCGGCGTTCTCAAGCAGGCTTTCCACCACATAGGCAGCCTCGGGACGCCCTGCCCCGCGGTAGGCCTGCACCGGAGGCGCGTTGGTGTACACCCCACGCACCTGGCAAAACGCAGCCGGCGTCTTGTAAAGACCGACGATGGAGCGGGCATAGAACTGGGCCGGGATGCTGGCGCCCATGCGGGTCTGGAATGCGCCGAGGCTTGCGATCGTCCTGGCTTCAATGGCCAGGATCCGTCCTTCTTTATCCAGGCCCATGCGGCAGACCGTGAAGTGGTCACGCGCCTGGGCATCAGATATCTGCGCCTCGGAGCGGGTAGCGGTCCATTTGACCGGCCGGCCCACCAGCTTGGCGGCCCAGGTCACGAGCGGCTCCTCGGGGTGGTTGGCGACCTTCATGCCGAAACCGCCGCCGACATCCGGAGAAATCACGCGAATCCGGTTCTCCGGATGCAGCAGCGTGTTCTCGCTCAGGTCGCGGCGCAACATGTGCGGCGCCTGGTGGGTAGCCCACAGCGTGTATTGATCGGTCCCGCATTCATACACTGCCAGCAAGGCGCGCGGCTCTATCGGGTTGGCGGTGATGCGGTTGTTCTTCAGCGTGATCTGGGTGACGTGATGCGCGCTTGCCATGGCTTTGGAAACCGCCTCCTGGTCTCCGATCTCGCTGACAAAGGCGAGGTTGGAGCCGAGCCGGTCATGAATGACCGGCGCGTCGGGATCAAGCGCGCGCGCGGTATTGACCATGGGGCCAAGCACTTCGAATTCGGCCACAATGGCTTCTACCGCGTCCAATGCCTGCTCATAGCTTTCCGCCACCACCGCGGCGATCGGCTGGCCGACGTAGCAGACCTTGTCCACTGTCAGCACCGGCTGCGTCATGTTCTCGCGCTGGACGCCATCCGCGTTCGTCACTGGCGACCAGACCACGAACTTGCCCATCCCGGCCTTGATCCAGTCGTGCCCCGTGATGACACGCACCACGCCCGGCATGTCTTGCGCCGCCGAGACGTCCAGGCTGGTCAAGCGGGCGTGCGCATGCGGGCTGCGGAAGAATGCCAGCCAGGTCACCCCATGCGGAAGCAAGTCGTCCACGAAATTTCCGCGTCCGGTCACGAATTTGCGGTCTTCAACCCGCGGTATGGCCTGGCCTACATACATGCTTGTGTCTCCTTTTGTTCGGACGGATTGCCCACGCTCCCGGTCGGAACATGGACCGCGGTGCGCATGGCTTCCGGCGTCCATTTCGTGCCGCCGGCCGAGGCGGCCACCGAACCCAGCGTCAGCTGCAACGCGTAGTCCTGGGTATGTTCCGTCAGGGGCCGCTCCAGCGATTCCCAGTTCCTGAGTCCATATTCAAGGTCGGTCCCCGCCGATACATGCGTCGCGAGCGAGAGCGCATTCATCATGGCGCAACCGGCGCCTTGTCCCAGCGCGGGCGTCATGCTGTGCGCCGCGTCGCCGACAATGGCGACACGCCCCTTGGACCAGGAATCGAGCTTGGACACCTCGAACAAGTCGAAACGCCCCTGCTCCCCTACCCGCTCCAGCAAGGCGCGCAAGTGCGGAAAGCTTTGCGTCCAGACATCCTTGCGCACCGGGAGCTGGCGGCCAGCCTCATCCGCGGCGCTTGTCGAGAAGCAGAGGTACAGGTTTTCCTTGTCGCAAGGCACTTGCAACAGCCTGCGCGTCCCGGCATCGCGGTTGAAAATGACGGCATTGCCCTCGATGGAATTGACCTCTTCTTCCGTGCGGCGAAGCAGCAGGCGCACGGCGCCATGGCCGACCTGCTCCCGGGTCACCCGCAAACCCAGCGAATCGCGCACTTTTGAATTGACGCCATCGGTGGCGACCACCAGGTCCGCTTCAAGCGCGCGGCCGTCGGCCATATGCAGCACGCCTGATGGATCGGCGCCGATGGCCTCCGAATTGCATTGCAACTCGACGCCGCTTTTCAAGGCGGCGTCAAGCAGCGCCATGTGAAGGTTCTGGCGCGTCATGGTGATCATGCGAGTGCCCGCCTCGGGACCGAAGAAGTATTCGCCAACGATCCCGCCGTGCTGGTCTCTTGCCCAATAGTTAGGCGCTTCATGCATATTCTGCATCGCCACTTCAAGGGCGCCGACCGCCTTCAGCACCCGCAAGCCGTTCTCCCAGATGAAGATGCCAGCGCCAAAGGCGCGCGGCTCTGCAGCCCGTTCATGCAGCCGAACCGACCATCCCCGCTGAGCAAAGGCGATGGCCGCCGTCATCCCGGCAAAGCCGGCTCCCGCGATCTCCACGTGTCGCATGATTAGTCCTGTCTCCGTTCAGATCTCAAAAGCGTTCGCGGCTGTGATGTCAGCCGGCTTCCAGCTGGCTTTGCGGCTGCAGAACTCGACCAGGGTCCCATCCGGGTCGCGGATGAAGACGCTGCGCTTGGACGCCGAGTCGACACTGCGCTCGACATTGATGTCGAGGCGGCGCAGCGCTGCTTCGCCTTCATCCACGCCTTCCACGTCGGCGACCTGGAAGGCAATGTGATGCAGGGATTTCATGCCGTCGCCCTGAATGGCCATGGCATCGACGATGGCGACGGTGACCGGATAGACGCCAGAGCGCGAGCCGTAGGCAACGACGCTTTTATCCTCCGACCGGTACACCTCCGGCAGGCCGAGGATGTTTGAATAAAAAAGCTGGACGTTCTCGAAGTTGCGCGCGACCAGCACCGCATGGCTGAAGCGCGCCGGATGCATGGGCGCCTCCTCCACGCGCATGATCGGCGGGTCGAGGTGGTACTTGGCAATCGTGGAAGCGCGCGCTGCGTCTGGCTCCCATTGCCCGCTCACCGTCGTGAGGCTGCGGTACAAGTCGCGCCAGTTCTTGTCCACGTCGGCATAGAACTCGTGGATGTTGCCGTCCGGGTCGAACAGGTAGATGCTGTTGGAAGCCCGGTGCCGAACTGTCCGGTGAATGCGATACCCCGCTGCGAGCGCACGCTTGTAAGCGTTGACCAGCTCGAATTCGGACTCCATTTCCCATCCAAGATGATAGAGGCCCGGATCGGAACCCTGGTTGTTGGCCAGGATGCGATGGCCGTTTTCTCCCATCACCGCGGCCTTGGTCGTTTGCAGCATGCCAATGTCGTGATGCGTATTCCCGTTGGATAGAAAGCCGGCGTTGATGCTTGGCTGCTCCAGCACGATTTCAAGTCCGCAAACCTGGTTGTAGAACTTGAGCGATTCCGCCACGCTGGAGACAAACAGGTTTGCATGGCACATACGCCTGGGGCCGATATGCACCGGCTTGTTGAGGACCTCTGCAGTGTTCATGCCGGCGCCTCAGGCCAAAACCGCAATCGCGTTCATCTCGATGAGCGCGCGTTCGTCAGTCATGCGGGACACCTCTACCATGGTCGAGACGGGAGGATCTACCGGGAAATACTTGCGGCGCACCGCATGAATCTGTTCGAAATGATTCATATCGCGAATGTAGACGTCCACCCGCACGATGTCTTGCAGGGTACCGCCCGCGGCTTCCACAGCGCGTTGCAGATTGAGGATCACTTGCTCGGTCTGCACGCTGATGTCCCCGATGCCCAGCAGGTTGCCGTTTTCATCCTTGGCCAGCATGCCGGCGATGAACACCTGGCGGCAGGGTTGGGTTGTGATCGCCGCGGACCAGACGCCCTTTGGCTTGGGCAAACCTTTGACGGCAACGACCTGTTTGATCTTGTCCATTCTTTTCCTTATTGGGCGACTTGATTGGGCAAAGGCGCAAGCTCGACCACGTTCTCGTTCACGGTCACATACTTGCTCGCGAACAGCCGCCCGACAGGACGATATGCCGCGAGATCGAGATGCATTCTTTGCTGGTTGCTGAACAACTCGTCCTTGACGTGTACCGCGATGACGTCACCGAGGATGATCCGGGCTCGGTCGCTCAACACGATCATGTCCCGCAGGCGGCACTCCAGGCTGGCCGGCGACGCTGCAATACGCGGCGTGGCAATGCTTGTGCTGGCCGCGGTGCTGAGGGACGACTCGTCCAGCTCGCTTTGCCCCGGCGGCAGGTCGGCGGAGCACCTGGCCATGCTTTCCAGGGTGGACACGTGGACCAGGTTCACCACGAACTCCCCCGTGCGTTCGATGTTGGAAACCGTGTCCTTCAGCTCGCCTGTACTTCTTCCCGCGGCGCCGAAGCCGACCACTGGCGGCTTGTCGGAGAGGATGTTGAAGAAGCTGTAGGGCGCAGCGTTGACGGCGCCGTTGGCGTGCAAGGTCGTGATCCAGGCAATTGGGCGAGGAATGACCAGCGACGACAGGAGCTTGTAGAGCACGGGTGGCTCAAGCTCCGCGGTTTCAAAGATCACAAGTCGCTCCGGCCTGCTCGGCAGCGCGACGCGCAAGCGTGCTGACCAGATGGGCACGGTATTCGGCAGTGGCATGGATGTCGGCCAGCAGCCCGTTTTTGGGAACGGAGAGACGCCGAAGCGAGCCGACGTCGAAGCGGCGCGACAGGGCCGCTTCGTAATCGCTGAGTCGGAAAACACTGTCAGCGGCGCCGGTTACCGCGATGCGCACGCCATCCTCGAAGCGAGCCAGGAACACGCCCACGATGGCGAAACGCGACGCCATGTTGGCGAACTTGACGTACGCCGCCGAAGCGGGAAGGGGAAACCGGAAGGCGGTGATGATCTCCCCTTGTCGAAGCGCCGTCTCGAACAGCCCGACAAAGAACTGGTCTGCGTCGATTTCCCGCTGATTCGTAACGATTTTCGCGTTGAGGGCGAGGACGGCGGCCGGATAGTCCGCCGCGGGGTCGCAGTTGGCAACCGAGCCGCCGATCGTGCCGCGGTACCGTACCTGCACGTCGCCGATCCCGCCGGCAAGGCTGGCCAGGGCCGGAAGCGCTTCAAGCACCAGTTCCGAGGACGACACGGCATAGTGGGTCGTCATGGCGCCGATCACCAGTGATCCATCGCGCAGCGCAATGCCGGAAAGCTCACCCAGGCCCTTCAGGTCGATCAATTGTTGCGGGCGTGACAGGCGCAGCTTCATGGTCGGCAGCAGGCTCATGCCACCCGCCAACACCTTCGCTTCCTCGTTGTCGGCTAAGGTGGCGATGGCGTCGTCGACCGATCCGGCCTTCTTGTAGCTGAACGTGTACATGCTTGCCTCCGATGCTGCATTTTATAAAATGTATTTTGTTGCGTGGATTTTATATAATTGCAGTGCGGCGTCAAGCCTTTTTACGCAACTATGGAAAGTATGGAACTGAAACTGGACAGGCCACAGGTTGAGAGCATCACTACGGTGCTCTACAAGCAGTTGAAGAGGAACCTCATCATCGGGCGTCTGAAGCCGGGCGACTCGCTGACCCTGAAATCATTGACCGACTCGTTGGGCGTCAGCCAGACGCCGGTGCGGGAAGCGCTGCTGCGGCTGGTCTCTGAACGCCTGCTGGAATCGGTCCACGGGCGATCGATCAAGGTGCCCGTCCTGACACCGGAGGCATTCACCGAGCTGCGTGAGATCCGGATCCAGTTGGAGACAATGGCAATGGAACGTGCCGTGCCCAACATCACTGCCGCGGTTTTGCGAACGCTTGAAGATATACAGCGGGAGTACATGGTCCACCGCGAGACGGAGGACTACGCGGGCATCCTGTCCACCAATATCGACTTTCACTTCACCATGTACCGGGCGGCGGGCATGCCCAACCTGCTGGCGATGATCGAAAATCTATGGGCGCAGACTGGTCCCTATGGCGGGTTCATGTACAAGACGCCGACCACCCAGCATCCTGACGGACATCCGCATGACCACATACTGGATGCGCTAAAACGCCGGGATACCCAGGCGGCTGTGGCGCATGTGCGTACGGATGTTGAGCGCCATGGGAAGAGGATGCTCGAGTATTTGCGATCGCAGGGACACTTCGAATCCCCTGGGTTTTCTCATTTCAGTGACGCAGTCGTGGCTTGAACCCCGGCCCGGGCTTGCCGGGCGGGCGCCGGTGGCCGGGCTGGATTACGAGATGGATTTGCGGGGGGCGGTCCCGCAGGTGGTTTTGGCGGGCTGAGGTCGCGTAGCGCCGATGGACTGTGCAGGACCCCGGAAACCTCCCTCCCTTTCAAGGGGAGGGCGGGGGTGGGGATGGGGTTGGCACCTAACGGTAGGGTTTGAACGGCGC
>JAQGMC010000042.1 GCA_028292545.1 Paucimonas sp. | reverse complement strand
ATGCCCGTCGGTAAGCAAGTCGCTTCAATCTTGAGCAAGGCCAACGCGCCATCAACGCGCGGGCTGCACCATTGTGCTGCAGCGCATCACAGCTATCGCCCACGCCGGGCACGAATGAAGCTACCATTGCGGTTCGATTCAGCTCGCGTTGCAACACGCAGCACCTCTCCAGCAATGTCCACTGCCATCCGCATTTTTCAGGGCAAGTTCGGCCGGGTCGCCCTTCTCGACATGGATGGCCCGCTGGTTACGCACGCGCATTCGCAATGCCATGTGCTGTTGAAGGCAGCTGGCGCTGACACTTATTTTTCGGTGCGCGACCAGATGCAGCCGCTGAAGGACAACACCGCTGTGCTGGTCAATAGCTGGGAGCCGCATTGCTATGCCCATCCCAATCCGGATGCGCCGCGCACGCAGATCCTGGCTTTGTATATCGAGCCGATCTGGCTTGGCGCCATCGAAAGCAAGCTCACCTCCAGCGCCCATCCCGGTTTCTTCCGCCGTCCCTGCGTTGAAATCTCCCCGCATATCCGGCGCCTGGCAAATGAATTATCGATGCAGATGATGTGTGGCGAACACTTCAAGGAAGAGCAGCTCGAAGTCTCGCTGTCAGACTTGATGATGTCGGTGATCGACGCATTCTCGGAATGGCGCAGCTTCGACCTGGTTGGCGCGACGCGTCCGCAACTGGTGCAAGACCGCCGCATCCGGCGCGCCATCACGCTGATGCGCGGCAGCCTGGGCGGCGAATTGAATGTGGACCGCCTGGCGCGTGAAGCCTGCCTGTCGCGGGCCCACTTCTTCAAGCTGTTCCAGCAGTGCACGGCGGTTACGCCGCATGTTTATTCCAATGTGCTGCGCATGGAAAATGCGATTGCCAGCCTGGCTTGCTCGGACGATTCGCTGTGCTCGATCTCGCAGCGGCTGGGCTTTTCGGCGCAAAGCCATTTCACCCGTTTCTTCCAGCAGCACCTGGGCATTGCACCCAGCCAGTACCGGCGCGTGGTCGACCTTTATGAAGCCGGCGCCGGGAACCTGGATCAAAGCGAAATCGCCGCCATCAACCGTTCACGATCGCTGGCTGAATCGGCCCTGCCGCTGAAAATGACCGCGCCCCGCTCCAGGGCATAAAACCGGTCTGACACTTCAATCGCGCGGTGCACGTTCTGCTCTACCAGCAGCACGCCGATGCCTTCCTCGCGCAACTGCTGGATGATGTTGAAGATTTCATCCACGATCATTGGCGCCAGGCCTTCGGTCGGTTCGTCGATCAGCATCAATCGTGGCGCGCCCACCAGCACGCGCGCAACCGCCAGCATTTGCTGCTCGCCGCCGGACAGCGTGGTGCCAGCCTGGCGCCGTCGCTCCAGCAAGCGCGGGAAGCGGCGGAAGGTGGCTTCGATCGCTTCGCGCTCTTCGCTGCGGCTGCGGCCCTTGCGCTGCAACAGTCCCATCGTCAGGTTTTCTTCAACCGTCAGGCCGGGAAAAATGCGCCGGTCTTCCGGCACGAAGCCGATGCCCAGGCGCGCAATACGGTCCGAAGACATGCTGCCCAGGTCACGGCCCTCGAATCGGATCGATCCAGCAGAAGGTTTCAGCCAGCCGGCAACAGACTTCATCACTGTTGTCTTGCCGACGCCGTTCCTGCCAAACAGGCCGACCACTTCGCCCGGCTTCACTTCCAGGTTCACGCCTTGCAGCACATGGCTCAGGCCGTAGTGCGCGTTCAGGTTGTTCAGTTCAAGCATGAGCGGCCTTTCCAGTGCCGAAATAAGCGGCTTGCACCGCGGGGTTGGCGCGCACGTCGGCAGGCGTGCCTTCGGCCAGGCGCGCGCCCTGGTTGAGCACGACGACATGGTCGGACAAATCCATCACCAGCGCCACGTCATGCTCGACCAGCAGCACCGACAGGTTGTCCTGCGCCAGTTCGCGAATCATTTGCGCGACCTGGGCGGTGTCGCTGTGCGACATGCCTTGCGTGGGTTCATCCAGCAGCAGCATTTGCGGGCGGGAAGCCAGCGCCACGGCAATCTCAAGCCGGCGCTGCTCGCCATGCGACAAGGTGCCTGCCATTTCGCCAGCCTTGGAAGCCAGCTGGAAGCGTTCGATCAATTCATCGGCGCGTTGCACGGCCAGGGTGCTGCGCTGCAGGGGCAGGGGCAGCAGGCCGGCCGGTTCCAGCGCCTGCGCAGCCAGGCGCAGGTTTTCATACACTGACAATTCGGGGAACAGGTTCGTGATCTGGAATGAGCGCGACAAGCCGCGCCGCACCAGCGCATTGGGCGCCTGGCCAGTCACGTCTTCGCCATTGAAACGCACGCGCCCGGCAGAAGGGCGGAACGCGCCGCTAACAAGGTTGAACAATGTGCTCTTGCCGGCGCCATTCGGGCCAATGACGGAAGTGATATGGCCGCGCTGCGCCTTGAACGATACGTCATTCACAGCCAGCAGCGCGCCGAAGCGCACGCTCAAGCCTTCAACTTCCAGGATGGGATCACTCGCGTTCATGAACTTGCCTTGCGCTGCGCCAGCCAGTTGGCCAGGCGCGGATGAAGATAACCGATCAGACCCTTCGGGAAAAAAATCACCGACAGCATGAATAGCACGCCGATCACGATCAGGTGGTGTTCGGTATAAGTGCCCAGCACCGATTTCAGCCCGGTCAGCAGCACACTGCCGTAGAGCGGCCCGATCAGCGTGCCCAGTCCGCCGACGATGACGGTGATGACGGCATTGCCGGAAGCCTGGAAATACAGCAGTTCAGGCGACACGAAACCGCGCAGCATCGGGTACAGGGCACCGGACAAGGCAGCCACGTTGGCAGCCAGGATGAAGGAGGCCAGCTTGATGTGGCGCGCATTGAAGCCCAGGAAGGGCACCCGGCTTTCATTGGTGCGCACGGCTTTCATCAGCCGCCCGAACGGCGTTTCGAGCACGTAAGCCAGCAGGTAGTACATGCCCATGATGAGCGCCAGCACCAGCAGGAAAAAGCCGAGTGGGTTGGCTGCATCCACGCTGAACAACAGCAGGTTGACCTTCACTACCGGTATGCCGATGATGCCGTCGGAGCCGCCGATTTCACGCGTATTGAACACGGCTTTGGCCACCACTTCAGCCAGGCCGAACGTGATCAGCGCGAAATACACGCCGCGCGCCTTGATGGCGATATAGCCGGCGACGGCGCCGGTAACGGTGGCCGCGGCCAGCACCACGCCCATCGCTGCCCAGAACGAAGGCGCCCATTCCTTCAACACCAGCGCGGACACATAAGCGCCCAGGCCAAAGAACAATGCATGGCCCAGCGACAGCAAGCCGGTAAAGCCCAGCAGCAAATCCACGCTCATGGCGAAGCCGCCATAGATCAGCGCTTCGGTTGCCAGGCGAAAGAAGAAAGTGTCGCCGCTGGCCCAGGCCAGCGCGGCAAACACCAGGCCCAGCACGATGAAGATGATGGCCAGCCAGCGCGAGGCGCCGCGCACGGCGCTTTCGCTGGCTTGCACCAGTTGCCGCGGCGAGGCTGTCGCCGCCGTGGCGAAGATGGCGTCAGCCATGGCCGAGCCTCCCGAACATGCCTTGCGGCCGCACCATCAGCACCGCGACCATGATGCCGAACACCAGCGGGTCGGTCCAGGAAGGGGAGATGTAGAGGCTGGCAATGGTCTGGATCTGCGTCAGCAACAAGCCAGCCACGACTGCGCCGGTAATGCTGCCCAGGCCGCCTACGATCACGACCGAAAAAGCCATCAGGATGAAATCTTTGCCCATGGTTGGAAACATTGAATACAGCGGCGCCAGCAACACGCCGGCCAGGCCAGCCAGCGCCACGCCAAAGGCAAACGCGCCGGCATAAACCTGGGTGACTGGCACGCCCAATGAGGACGCCATGTTCTTGTCAAAGGCCGCCGCCCGCACCATCGCGCCCAGCCGGGTGCGGTACACAACCAGCCAGACGCAGATGATGATGACGCTGCCAAAAGCCAGCAGGAAGAGCCGGTAGTTCGGCAAGAAAATACCCAGGATTTCGCTGCCACCGGCGATCGGCGTTTCCGGCTTGATCGCCTGCGCACCCCAGATCAGCTTGAATACGTCTTCCAGCACGATGGCCAGGCCGAAGGTGAGCAGCAGGGTCAGCATGTGCCGGTCCTTCTGGTGGAACACACGCTGCACCAGCAGGCGTTCCGCCCCATAACCCACGACAGCCATGATCAGCGGCACCAGCAACAGCAGCAGCCAGAATGGTGCGCCCATGGCGGCCAGGGACAGGCCGGCATAGGCGCCAAGCGCATAAAACTCGCCATGCGCCATGTTGATGACGTCCAGCAGCCCGAAAATGATCGTCAGGCCCAGCGCCATCAGGATTACCGCGACCCCGATGGACAAGCCGTTGGCGACCTGGGGTGCGAGGACAAATTGCAGCCAGTCTGTAAATGCAGCCATGTTGCCGATGCTTTCCTTGTTATTTCCTGATTATTCCTGCTTGATGTTGCCGGTTAGCGCCGGTCAGAAGCGGGTGCAGTTATCCGGGCCGATGGCCTGCTCTGCCGGCACCTTGCTGATCGGCTTGAACTGGCCACCCGTCATGCGCAGCGCATACATTTCCTGCATGGCCTGGTGGTCGCCGGCGCGCATCTGCTTCTTGCCCTGGGGCGTGCTCCACTCCAGGCCGCGCATGGCGGTGCGCAGCTTGTCGGTTTCCGTGCTCTTGGCTTTTTCCACTGCCGCCTTGTAGAAATAGATCACGCCGTAAGAGTCAGCGCCGTACAAGTCGGGAGCGGTCTTGTGCATAGCCTGGAAGGACGATACGAATTTCTTGTTTTCCGGCGTATCGACGTCGATCGAATAGCCCACGCCCGTCACCAGGCCTTCTGCGGCGGTGCCGATTGCCTTGATGTTTTGCGAAGTCACGGTGCCAGAGGCCGACACCACGGCGATGCCCTTGAGCAGGCCGTATTCACCCATTTGCGTGAACAGGCGCACGGTGTCGTTGCCAGCCATCGAGGTGTACAGCACGTCCGGGCGGGCGGCGCGGATCTGGCCAAAGAAAGGCGAGTAATCCTTGCTGTCCAGCGGCGGGAACACTTCGCCCACGCTCTTGGCGCCGGCTTTCTCGGCTGCATTCTTGAAAGCGGCAACGGTGCTGCGGCCCATTTCATAATCGGGGCCGAGGTAGAACACTTTCGCGCCCGGCTTTTCCTTTGCCAGCCAGGCTGCCAGCGCGGCCGACTGCTGGCCAGCTTTGGCATTGACGCGGAACACATTGGGCGAGCACTTGTCGCCAGTGATCGCGTCCGAGAAGGAAACGGTGGTGGCGATCAGGCGCTGGTTGCGCTCGGCTACCTGGCCCACCGCCAGCGTGGCGCCGGAATTGACAGTGCCGGTCAGGAAATCGACCTTGGCCGACTGGAACAGCTTTTCCGCCTTTTGCGTGGCGACGGCTGGATTGGCTTCTTCGTCTTCGAACAGCAATTCAATCTTGCGGCCCATGATGCCGCCGGCATCATTGACTTCCTTGGTGGCGAGTTCGATACCCATCTTCACTTGCTGGCCGATCGGCGCATAAGTGCCCGACAGGGGCGTGACCACGCCAATCTTGATCGGGCCGGTTTGCGCGGCGACGGTGGACGAGAGCGCGGCGCCGACCAGGGCGACGAGCAGTTTCAATTGGTGAGCGTGCGATTTCATTTTGGTGCCTCCGGTTTGATTTTTGACTTCCCAGTGCGAGTGCTGACAACTCAGCGGTCGCGCCTCCATGGCAATACAAGCATTTCCACTTCATTCAACAGCAATGTGATCAGGAAGCCGAGCAGGGCGATCACCACCAGCCCGACATACATAATTTCCACCGACAACACTTGCCACGCATCCCAGATCATGAAGCCGATGCCAGTCTTGGCGCCGACCATTTCCGCAATTGCAATCAGGATCAGGCCCATGCCTACGCCAAGCTTGATGCCAGCCATGATCGAGGGCATGGCGCCCGGCAAGGCGATGGTGCGAAAGGTTTGCCAGCGGCCGGCGCCGAAGTTTTTCCCGACGTCGAGATAGATGCGGTCGATCTGCAATACGCCCGACAGGGTATTGATCACCACCGGGAAAAACACGCCCAGCGCCACCATCACTATCTTGGATGCTTCGCCCAGGCCGAAGATGAGCAGCATCAGCGGCAGGATCGCGCTCTTGGGAATCGGATAGGTGGCGGCGATCAGCGGGTCGATTGCAACCCGGATCGGCCGGTACAGCCCCATCACGATGCCCAGCAGCAGCGCCGGCACGCCGCCCAGCAGCGAGCCCCAGAACAGGCGCTGCAGGCTGGCCCACAAGTGGGTCCACAATTCACCCGAAGCGGCCAGGTCCAGGCCCTTCTTGCCGATCACGCTGGGCGCGGGGAAGAAGCGGGCATCGATCCAGCCCAGGCGCGCCGACACTTCCCACAGCACCAGCAAGGCAATCGGCGACAGCAGCGCGATCACGCGTTCATTGTTCTTGGACATGCGGCTCATGCGCGCGCCTCTTCCTGTTCCTTGGCGCGCTGCACTTCATCGCGCAGGTGGCTCCAGATGCCGAATACCATTTCGCCATAGGCTGGCTGGGCACGCAATTCCAGCACCTTGCGCGGGCGCTCGAAGGGCACGTCGATCAGGGCCTTGATCCGGCCCGGATGGGCCGACATCACCATGATGCGGTCGCCTAGCGTCACCGCTTCATCCACGCTATGGGTGATGAAGACCACGGTCTTCTTGTCCTCATCCCAGATGCGCAGCACTTCCTCTTGCAGCAAGGTCTTGTTCTGTTCATCGAGCGCCGAAAACGGCTCGTCCATCAGCAGCACTTCCGGGTCATTGGAAAAGGCGCGCGCAATCGACACCCTTTGCTTCATGCCGCCAGAAAGCTGATGCGGATAACGGTCGGCAAACCGGGTCAGGCCGGTCTTGGACAGGTAATGCCCGACCACTTCCTTGATTTCCGCCTGCGGCACGCCGCGCATGCGCAAGCCATAGGCGGCGTTGTCCCACACCGTCATCCAGGGAAAGATGGAGTCGCCCTGGAAAATCATTGAATTCAGCGGCTTGCCCGGGCGTTCGGCACGAATCTCGATCTCGCCGCTGCTCGGGCTTTCCAGCCCGCCCAGCATGCGGATCAGCGTCGTCTTGCCACAACCGCTGGGGCCGACGATGACGAAGAAGGAGCCGGCTTCGATATCGAGCGACAGGTCGTCCACGGCCGTGAACTGGCCGTCGCGGGTATCGAAACGCTTGCTGACATTGCGCAGCGAAATCTTGGGCGGCGTCGCACTGGCGACGCCGCCGGGCTGGGTTGCGTTATTCAAGGTATCCAAGGCTCAGGCTCGCAAGCGGTTCAATCGGTCGGTCAGTCGTCAGTCAGCAGTCAACAGTCAACAGTCAGCAGCGGCGACTAGCGTTTGGCCTTGTGCGGGCCGATCGCTTTCACAGCGGCTTCGACAAAGGATTTGTCCACCACCTGCTCGACCGTCACTGTGCCTTCCAGGTAACCCTGTTCCTTGTAGAACGCGAAATCCTTTTTCAGGCTGGCGTCATTGAGCTTGCCGTCGGGATCGATCGCATTGGGCACCATCTTCTTGTACAGCTCCGGATCCTTGACATTGGTTTCGGCGGTCAGGATGCTGATCAGTTCAGCCGCGTTCGGGCCGGCGAAACGGCCATCTTTGAGCGCATCGTTGTAGAAACGCGCGCCCTTGATGTAGGCGATCATGAATTTGCGCGCCAGCTCGGGCGACTTCTTGATGAAATCGCCGCCATACAGCAGCACGGCAACTTGCTGGTCGCCGTAGACCTTGTCGGTGGACAGCTTGACGGCAATGCCGCGCTCCACTGCCTGGCTTGCCGATGGCTCGGTGGTAACAGAAGCATCCACTGCCGCGTTCGACAGCGCCGTCACATGCTGCGGATAGCCCATGTATTCATGCTGCACATCCTTGTACGACAGGCCGGCGCTTTTCAAGGCTTCATTGAGCTTGGAGCCGGGCGAGCCGCCCTTGGCCGCTTCCACCACTTTCAAGCCCTTCAAGTCGGCGAAGGTTTTTACCTTGCCGCTGTCGACCAGCTGCTTGCGCACCAGGATAGGCATGTAGTCATAGCCCGGCTCGACCGAGCCCTTGTCTGCCACCACCTTGATGTTGATGCCGCGTGCCGCTGCGTTGTACAAGCCGGCCGACATGGCGCCGGCAGCCACGTCGAGCTGGCCAGTGCCCAGCGGTGCGATCATTTTCGGGCCGGCGTCGAAGGGAACCAGCGAAATGCGGATGCCCTGTTCCTTGAAATAGCCCTTGCGGTTGGCGATGAAAAAGGGCGCGTCGCTGATGACGTTATTGGTGCCCACCTTCACTTCAGCCAGTTCCTGGGCCAGCGCCGGCATTGCCGGCAGCAGCGCCAAACCAATGGCCGCGCCCGCCATGCCCAGCAGCAGCCGACGACCAGGGATTGATGCGTGCGATGGTTTGTTTTTCATGCTTGTCTCCTTTTGTATTGTGCGTCTTATTTTATGGTCCGCATCATAGTGGAAGTCAGGTGCCTCGGGGAATTATTTTCCCTCGAATTTTGGCGCCCGCTTGCCATGGAAAGCTTCGAC
>JAQGMC010000010.1 GCA_028292545.1 Paucimonas sp. | reverse complement strand
GAAGGAATCAGGATGGAAAAAATCGTCGTGCTCGGAACCGGCACCATGGCAGTGGGCATTGCTGCCGGCTTTATTCATGCAGGCATGGAAGTGGTGGTCCTCGGGCGCAGCATCGACAAAGCTGCGGCGACGCTGGCTGAAGCGTCCCGGCTGACTGCCAGCCTGGGACCCACGAGTGCCCCGGCAGCTGCCACGGCCACGGGCCTGATCGACAGCTGGAATGAATGGCAGGGCGTCACCTGGGTCATTGAAACGGTGGCCGAGAACTTCGAACTCAAGCGCGAACTGTTCGCAGCGCTTGATGCACGCGTGCCGCCGCATATCCCCATCGGCAGCAACAGTTCCGGCTTTCCCATCACGCGCATGGCAGAAGGCCTGGCCACGCGTGCCCGCATGTTCAACGCCCACTACTTCATGCCGGCCCACATGGTGCCGCTGGTTGAAGTGGCGCTGGGGGCGGATTCCGACCCAGCCTTGGGCGAAGCTGTGTGCGACCTGTATCGGCGCGCCGGCAAGAAGCCGGTGCTGGTGCGGCGCGATATACCGGGCTTCCTCGCCAACCGCATCCAGCATGCGTTGATGCGCGAAGCGCTGGCCTTGATCGACAGCGGCATTGCCACGCCGGCCGATGTGGATACGGCCGTGCGCTACAGCTTCGGCTTTCGCTATGCCGCTTGCGGCCCGGTCATGCAAAAGGAGATTTCGGGCTGGGACAGCATGGCGCGCGCAGCGGCGGAAATCTATCCAACGCTGTCGAACACGGCGGTGCTGGCCGATTGCGTGGACGGCATCATCAAGGCAGGCAAGACGGGCATGAAGGCTGGCGCTGGTTTCATGGAATGGCCGCCGGAGCAGGCCAAGGCAGAGCGCGCTGCTTACGATGCACGCTTGCAAGCGGCGTTCAAGGTGCTGGCAATGCCATAGGTCGGGCCGCGACTCCATCGGGGAAGCCGCAGGAAACAGTGCCGCACTCCGGCCGGGGACGGGCGCGAGCGATGCAGCGCGGCAAGCCGGGCCTGCTCGCGTCCCATCGCTTCGCCGCCGTGCCTTGCTTTCCATGCGTCAGGACAGAACTTGGCCTTGCCTGTGAATGTCACACCAGCTTTGTCAGGAGGGCATCATGGAGGCAGGAACGACAGGCGGGCTCGATGGCGTCAATGTAGCGATACTGGTCACCGATGGTTTCGAGCAAGTCGAATTGACGGGACCACGGGATGCGTTGCAAGCACAAGGCGTCACCACAAAGGTCATTTCCCACCAGCCGGGACGCGTGCAGGGCTTCAAGCATCATGACAAGGGCGACCAGTTCGACGTCGACCAGACCTTCGTCCAGGCCGATGCTGCGGATTTCGATGCCGTGCTGTTGCCCGGCGGCGTTGTCAACGGCGACCAGATTCGCGCCGTCCATCATGCACGCGAATTCGTGCAACAGATGGATGAAGCCGGCAAGCCCATCTTCGTGATTTGCCACGGCGGCTGGCTGCTGGTATCGGCCGATCTCGTGGATGGCCGCACGATGACCAGTTGGCCGACCTTGCAGGACGACATCCGCAATGCAGGTGGAAACTGGGTGGACGAGGAAGTTGTGGTGGATGGTAATTTGGTCAGCAGCCGTAAGCCGGCCGACATTCCAGCCTTCAACCAGAAGATGCTTGACGTGCTGCGCCAGCGGCGGCTGGCGGGTACGCCGGCGTCCCGGCAAACGCAAGCCGGCAAGGCGATGCCGCGTTGAGGATCCTGAAGCTCCCTCCCTTTCAAGGGGAGGGTGGGGATGGGGATGGGGTTGGCACCTAACGGTAGGGTTGAACTGGCGCGATTGACGTAGCGTCGTTGCTTAACGCCCATGCATGCGTGCGTTGACCCCAGCCCCACCCTAACCCTCCCCTTGAAAGGGAGGGGATACCGTAGCTCAAGGGGACGGCGGTGGTCGGGATGCGGTCGCGCTGGCAGCCGTGCTTGGCGGCAGGTGTGCATGCGCCGCGCCCAGCGGCACATCGCCCGCCAGTTGCAGCGGCCCGGTGCCACTGAAACGGTCGAAGTAAAGATAGATCACCGGTGTGATGAACAGCGTGATCACTTGCGACACCAGCAAGCCGCCGACAATCGCCACGCCCAGCGGCTGGC
Source organism: Paucimonas sp. (assembly GCA_028292545.1). Taxonomy (GTDB): domain Bacteria; phylum Pseudomonadota; class Gammaproteobacteria; order Burkholderiales; family Burkholderiaceae_D; genus Lacisediminimonas. The sequence continues at coordinate 28,415 of JAQGMC010000010.1, read as the reverse complement.
GCAGCTCCGCGCCGGCGCCCAGGCCCAGCGCAATCGGCAGGGCGCCCATCAGCGCCGCCAGCGTCGTCATCATGATGGGACGGAAACGCAGCAGGCTGGCGCTGCGGATCGCGTCCAGCGGCGCCATGCCCTGTTCGCGTTGCGCCTGCAGCGCGAAGTCGATCATCATGATGGCGTTTTTCTTCACGATGCCAATCAACATCAGGATGCCGATGGTCGCAATCAGCGTCAGCTCGAAGCCGAAAATCCGCAGCGCCAGCAGCGCACCGACCACTGCAGAAGGCAGGCCGGCCAGGATCGTCAGCGGGTGGATATAGCTTTCATACAGCACGCCCAGCAAGATGTAGATGACGACCACGGCGAGCACCAGCAGTGCCACCTGGCTGCCTTGCGAAGACTGGAATACGGCTGCATCGCCGGCGTAGCTGGTCAGCACCGAGGGCGGAATCTTCACTTCATCCTTGAACTGGCCAATCAACTGGGTGGCCGTGCCCAGTGGCACATCCGGCGCCAGGTTGAATGAGATCGTGATTGCCTGCAGTTGCCCCTGGTGGTTGACGGCGATCGGGCCGACAGTGCGCTCCACGCTGGCCATCGACAACAGCGGCATCAGCGCGCCAGTCTTGCTGCGCACATAGATTTTGCCGAGGTCGGATTCATCCTGCCGTCCGCTGTCGATGTCTTGCAGGATCACCTGGTAGGCGCTGCTGCTGGTGTAAATGGTCGACACCTGGCGTTCGCCAAAAGCGCTGTAGAGCGCGGTGCGGATATCTTCAACCTGCACGCCGGCCGCATTGGCCCGGTCGCGGTCGATGTTGATGCGCGCCTGCAAACCCTTCAATTGCGCATCGCTGGTGACATCGCGAAACACCGGGTCGGCGCGCATGCGCGCCTGCATGCGCTCGGCCCATTCATTCAATTCATCGGCGCGCACGCTCTGCAGCACGTACTGGAAGCGGCTCTTGGAGGCGCGTCCGCCCAGGCGCAGGTTCTGCACCGGCGTCATGTAGACCGCCATGCCGGGCACGGCATTGAGCTTGCGCCGCAGGTTTTCCAGCAGCTTGTCCATCGGCAGCCGCTGGTCGCGCGGCTTCAAGCCGATGAAAAGTGAACCATTGTTGCCCGTCAGCGTGCGCGCGGCAACGCTCGCGACCGCCGGGTCGCGCGACAGGATGTCGGAAGCCTTCTGCACCATCTCGACCATGGCCGGATACGACACATCCTGCGGCCCTTCGACCGTGGCGCTGATCTGCCCGATATCCTCGGTGGGAAAGAAACCTTTCGGGCTGGTTTCAAACAGCACGATGGTGAGCGCGAACGTCACCAGTGCCCCGGCCACCACCAGCATGCGGTGCGCCAGGCACCAGTCCAGCCCGCGCTCGTAGGCGCCCAGCGTGGCGCTGAATACTTTTTCAAACTGGCGGCCGAGCCAGTGATCGTTGCCGGGTTCCTGGTGCTTCAGGTAGCGGCTGCACATCATCGGCACCAGCGTCAGCGATACCACTGCCGACACCAGGATGGCCAGCGACACGACGGCGGCAAATTCATGGAACATCAGGCCGATCACGCCCGGCATGAAAAATATCGGGATGAACACCGCCACCAGCGAGATTGAAATGGAAATGATGGTAAAGCCGACTTCGCGCGAACCCTTCAGTGCCGCCTGCATGGGCGCCATGCCTGCTTCAGTATGGCGCACAATGTTTTCCAGCATGACGATGGCGTCATCGACCACCAGGCCAACGGCAATCGTGATGCCCAGCAGCGAAATATTATCCAGGCTGTAGCCCAGCCAATACATCAACCCAAAGCAACCCACCAGCGAAATCGGCAGCGTCACCACCGGTATCGCGGTGGCCGACAGGCGCTTGAGGAAAAGGAAGATCACCAGCACCACCAGCGCGATGGTCAAAAGCAGGGTCAGCTTCACATCGTGTATCGCTTCGCGGATCGATACCGAGCGGTCATTGAGTTGGTGCACCTGTATCGAAGCCGGCATCTGGTCGCGAAAGCGTGGCAGCGTCTGCTTGACCGCATCCACCACCGCCACCGTATTTGCGTTTGGCTGCCGGTACACGGCCAGGATGATGGACGGTTCGCCATTGGACCAGGAATTGCTTTTTACCGATTCGACACTGTCTTCAACGATCGCCACATCGCGCAATTTGAGCGACTGGCCTTCGCGGCTGTTGATGGTGAGTTCGGCAAAGGCGGCGGCGTTGGGAAGCTGGCGGTTGGCTTCCAGCGTCAGGCTCTGGCGCGGGCCATCGAGCGTGCCGACCGGGCTATTGGAATTGGCGGCCCGGATTGCGGTTGCCAGTTCATTGAGCGTCATGTTGCGCGCGGCAAGCTGGTCAGGCCGGGCCTTCACGCGCACGGCGAAACGGCGCTGGCCAAATACCAGCACCTGGGCCACGCCATCGATGGTGGAGAGCGAAGGCGAAATCAGGTTTTCTGCATAGTCATTCAGCTCGGCCAAAGACAGGGAAGGCGAGGTCAGCGACACCAGCAACACCGCAAAGTCGGCCGGATTGACCTTGCGGTAGCCAGGCAACTGCGTCATTTCGATCGGCAACTGGCGTTGCGCGCGAAGCAGGGCGGCTTGCACGTCCACCGCTGCGGCGTCGATGTCGCGGTCCGGATCGAATTCGAGCGTGATCGAGGTATTGCCCTGGGTGTTGGTGGAACTCACCGTGGCCAGGCCGGCGATGGTGGAGAATTGCTTTTCCATCGGCGTGGCCACCGAAGCCGCCATGATTTCCGGGCTGGCGCCGGGCAGCACCGCCGTCACGTTGATGATGGGCGTGTTGTAGTTCGGCAGCGCCGCAATCGGCAACTTGGCGTAAGCGAACATGCCCAGCACCACCACTGCAATCGACAGCAGGATGGTCATCACCGGGCGGCGGATGCAGAGTTCGGAAATATTGTTCAAGGCAGTGTCCTGTCCCGTTGTGGGGGCGGTGGCATGCTGGCCGGCGCGGCCAGCAGCCGGAAATCAGAGCCGCGTGGCGCGGTTGGCGCTGGCGCTGCCGGCGTCGCCGGCCGGCGCATCGGCCTCGCGCACGCGGGCCTTGGGCCGCAGGTTTTGTGCGCCTTCCACCACGACACGGGCGCCGGGCTCGACGCCGCTGACGGCCGCTTCGCCATCGTCTATCGCCAGCACTTGCACCTTCTGCATGCGCACCGTGCTGTCGGCCTGCACGATATAGACCACGCGATCTGTGGGACCGGTCACGATAGCTTGCGGCGGCAGCACGACCGCATCGGCGATCCGGCGGCTGACCAAGCTCACGCCGACGTAGGTGCCGGGCCACAACTTGCGATCGGCATTCTCAAAGCGCGCTTTCATGCGGATGGTGCCAGTCTGCGAATCCGCTGTGTTGTCAATGAAATACAGCTTGCCTTCCACTACCTGGCGGTCGCCCAGTTCCACCTTGACTGGCGCATCGCCCTCCGGATAGCTGCGGCGGATGTTTTGCAATTCATTTTCCGGCACCGAGAAACTGACTGCTATCGGTTCGACCTGGGCAATGGTGAGCATGGGCGCGCTCGTGGGTTGCGCCAGGCTGCCTGCATGCACGGTAATCAAGCCGATGCGGCCGGCAATGCTGGCCACGATGCGGTTGTTCGACAGCGTCGCGCTGCTGCCTTGGGCGGCCGCCACATCGGCGCGCAGCGCGCCGCGCAGGCTTTCAACCCGGGCCCGGGCCGTGTCCACGGCGGCCGGGGCCAGGAATTTGCGCGCCAGCAGTTCCTGGCTGCGTTTCAGGTTGGCTTCGGCCTCGGCCAGGTCGGCGCGGTCACGCTCCACCTGGGCGCGGGCCCGTTCCACGTTGGAAGAGTCCACCCGCTGGTCGAGCGTGAACAGTAACTGGCCAGCTTTCACATCCTGGCCTTCGCGCACATGCACCTGGCGCACGATGTTTTGCGCCTGCGGCCTGACCTCGACGATATTGAACGGGGTCACGTTGCCGTTCGCGCGCAAGGTGACGGCCACGGTTCGCTTCTGCGCCAGCGCAGTCTTGACGGCTTGCACCGGCACCCGCGGCTCGGCCGCTGCGCGCTGGCTATTGTTGTTCGCGTAGTACCACCAGCCACCGCCAGCCGCAGCCAGCACGGCGAGGATGAGGACGATACCGCTGGTCTTGGGCTTGGGCATGTTTGGATGGATGACAATAGATGGCGCCGCCGTGTCCGGTGGACCGATTCGTTAGCTATACTATCTAATCAGAATAACACATGCCGGGCGAAGGAAAATCGCATGCGTAGCAACTTTGGCGGGAGTGAAAAGCCGCAGCCTGCGACCGAGGCCGATGCGCAGCGCTGGCTGGCGCAAGCCATTGGCGAAGTCGCGCGCGAGTGGCGTTTCCAGATGAACCAGTCGCTCAAACCGCTCGGCCTGAACCTGTCTACCCGGCAGGTGCTTTTGCAATTGCATCGCAATCCCGATGGCCTGGCCCAGCACCAGCTGGCGCGCAAGTTGGGCATCGAGGCGCCAACGCTGGTGCCGCTGCTGGACCGGCTGGAAAAAAGGCGCTGGCTGGCGCGCAAGCCCGATCCGGAGGACAAGCGGCGCAAGCGCGTGGTTTTGCTGGCGGCGGGCCGGCGCCTGGTGGTGAAGATTGAAACGATCTCGGTTGGCCTGCGCCAGAAAATGATGCGCGGCATGGCCGTGCCCGACATCGCCGCCAGCGCCGCGCTGCTGAACCAGGTGCGCGACAACATGCTGGCAGGCGATTGACTTGCTTCGGTCAAGTCGGTTGACCTCATCCCCTCGCCAGGTCCGTTGACCCCATCCCCACCCTGACCCTCCCCTTGAAAGGGAGGGGATACCGTAGCTTGGCTTGCCTGTGTGGTATCGCCAAAGCGCTCGCCGTTTCAAGCCGGAGCGTCGCAGCGGTTACCATACGCGCTGGCGCTGGCGCCCGCGGCCTGCCTACGGCGGCCTGTCCATCTATCCAACGGAGTTTGCAATGCTGAACCGCAAGGCGCTTGCCGCCGCTGCGCTGACGATACTGTGGGCCCTCACCGCGCCTGCCTTCGCGCAAAACATCATCAGGCTGTCGACCACCACCAGTACCGAAAACTCGGGCTTGCTGAAATTCCTGCTGCCGGCTTTCGAAGCCAAAACCGGCAGCCGCGTGCATGTGATTTCTGTGGGCACCGGCAAGGCGCTTGAACTGGCGAAGAATGGCGACGTCGACGTGACGCTGGTCCATGCGCGCGCGGCCGAAGACAAGTTCATCGCCGAAGGCCACGGCGTGGACCGGCGCGACGTCATGTACAACGACTTCATCATCGTCGGCCCGGAAACGGACCCTGCGGGCATCAAGGGCAGCCGTGACGTGATCGCTGCGATGAAGAAGATCGTCGAGGCGCGCGCAAAGTTCATTTCACGCGGCGACAATTCCGGCACCGACCAGATGGAAAAAACTTACTGGAGCCAGGCCGGCACCAGGCCGGTCGGCAGCAATTATGTCTCGGCCGGCCTGGGCATGGGCGAGGTGCTGACCATGGCGGCGCAGTTGCAGGCTTATACGCTGACAGACCGCGCCACCTATGGCGCCTACAAGGGCAAGACTGGCCTTGCGATCGTGGTGGAAGGCGATCCGAAAATGTTCAACCCTTACGGCATCATTGCCGTCAATCCCGCCAAATACAAGGACATCAATTACAAGGGCGCGATGCTGTTGGTGGACTGGATCACGTCAGCCGAGGGGCAGCAAAAGATTGCCGGGTTCCGGGTCGACGGCCAGCAATTGTTTTTCCCGTCCGCGCAGCCGCGGCGCTGAATGCCAGGCATGTGAAGGGGCAGGCAGGGCGGGGAAGCGCCGCTTCAACCTGCGGCGGCGCGCGAGCCCAGCGCTGGCACAGGATGCCGGCGCTCTTCGGCTTGGGGGCTCGCTGCCCACGGCAGCGTGTGCACAAAATAGGCGTCGCGGCCACTGCTCTTGGCACGGTATAGCTCGACATCGGCCCGCATCAGCAAACTGTTCCAGGTGTCGGGAACGGGGCTTGCCTGCAACACGGCAAAGCCAACGCTGAGCGTCACCGTATGCTCATTCGCGTAACGGTACTGGCGCGCGGCGCCAATCAGCCGGGCGCCGAAACTTTCGCAGCCTGCGGCATCAAGGCCTGGCAGCACGATTACGAATTCCTCGCCGCCATAGCGGCCGATCAAATCCACCTTGCGGCACAGCGAAGACAACATCCGCGCGATCTCGGTCAGCACCGCATCTCCCGCATGATGGCCGAGGCTGTCATTGATGCTCTTGAAGAAGTCGATGTCCACCAGCGCCACCGAGAGCGGGCGGTGCTCGCGCAAGGCAAGCTGGATCGCATCCTCGCCTGCAAGCACCAGGGCGCGCCGGTTGAGTAAGCCCGTCAGCGCGTCATGGCTGGCCAGGTAGTGGTGTTCTCGCACGGTGCGCTCGAAGTACAGCAGCAGCAGGCCAATCGAATACAGCACCACGGCCGCCAGCGGAACCAGGTAGATCAGGATCACGGCCGGCACCGATTTCGTCACCGGCTGCAGCTCGCTCAGCTGCGCCAGCACCGCGACGATGCGCAGCACGTTGTTGGCCAGCATCAGGCCCAGCGAGCCCAGCACCAGGCGCGTGCCGAGCGTGGACTCGGTGCGGGCAGCACCCCAGACAGTGTGAAAGCTCAGTCCGACCACCCACAGCATGGTCAGTGAGAACAGCAGCATGCGCGGCAGCACCGGTGTTCCCAGCACCAGCATCAGCGTATGCGCGGCGAAGAATATGCCAGCCGCGAACCAGGGCGCATTGCTGCGCCGCAGCCCGTAAAACGCGTACAGCCCCCAGAGCTGGAAGATCGCACCCCAGACAATGCTGTTGTTGGCAATACTCAGCACCCAGGGCCGGGTGGCGCCACCGTCGAGCACGATGCCCAATATGCCGATTGAAATGAGCAACTCGGCCACGGCCCAGTAATTGGCGCCCGCGGCTTGCTTGCGATCGACGAAATACAGTCCCGCCATGGCCAGCGCCATGCAAAGTTGCACCGATATGATTGCAACGCCGGCGGTCAGGAAGTCCATGGAGAAGCAGGGCGGTCGGTTTGGGGAAGGGCCAGGAACGGGTCCGAAAGTTTCCATCCGGACACATCATGGTAACCCAGTTGGCGCGGCCTGTGGCGCCGCTCAGCGGCTGCACCACACATCCCGGCGCGCGCCGGCGGCTGTCAGCAAGCCCAGGCAAACCAGTCCGATCGCCACTGCCAGGAAATAGCCATCCATGCCCATGCCGGCGACCTGCGCCAGCAGCCAGCCGCCGCCAACGGCCACCAGCAGCCGCGCAAGCGAGCCGAAAATGGGCCATTTCAGGCGACCCGCCCCCATCGCCGCGAAATACATGGCCATGCCCATGCCGAAGCAACCGAAAGCCGGGCCGATGAAGCTCAGTGCGCGCGCCGCAATCGCCACCACCGCCGCATCCTTGGTGAAGAACGAGGCAAAAGCCTGCGGCGCCATCGCGACCAGCCCGCCCAGCAATCCGGTCAGGACGAAAGTGATGATGGCGCCCAGCCATGCCGTGCGGCGCGCCATGCGCCAGTCGCCGGCGCCGGCGGCCCGTCCCACCAGCGCGGTCATGGCCGAACCAACGCCAAAGGCAAGCGGAATCATCATGAATTCCATGCGCGCCGAAATGCCATAGGCCGCCACTGCCGCCGTACCGTACTGGCGCAATTGCGCCGTGACCAGGATGGTGGTGAGGTTGGCCAGTGCCGCCAGCGCGCAGGCGGTTGCCCCCACCGCCAGGATGCGCTTGAACAGCACGCCAGTCAGCCGCACTTTCAGGTTCGGCACGAAACCGGCGCCGCCGCGCATCACGACAATTGCCATGATCACGCTGGAAATGATGAACACCAGCGCGAAAGCCGCGCCGATGCCAGTCATGCCCATGGCGGCCGGTTCGGCCAGCACCCAAGCCAGCGCCGGATAGGCGCTCCAGGAGCAAGCCAGCGTGCGCGCGGCCAGCGCATGGCGGCCGCCGCCGCGCAATACCGACGCCAGCGTATTGGATAACCAGGCCGGTATGGCGCCCAGGCCGAAGGTCAGCAGCACGTAATTGAGGGTCGCATCGCGCGCCGCCGGCCCGGCGATTGCCAGCAGCATGGGCCCGCCAAACAGCGAAAGGCCAAGCGCGAAACCTAGTCCCGCCACGACTGCAATCACGACTGCATGCAACACCATTGCCGACGCGTCTTCAGTCTTCGAAGCGCCGAGGGCGCGCGCGATGGCGGATACGACGCCGCCGCCCATCGCGCCGCTCGACATTTGCTGCATCAAGAGCGTGAAGGGCAGTATCACGGCCCATCCTGCCAGTGCGTCCAGGCCCTGGCGCGCGGCGAGCCAGGTTTCCATCAACTGCGAACCCACCATCAGCACCGCCACCAGTGAAGTGGGCGCGGCCAGCGCCACCATCTTCTTCAGGATGGCGCCATCGCTGATGTCGGCCGCGCGCGCGGGTGCAGGTGCGGGGGAGGAAGTCAGCATGGCAGTCCAGTCGGGTAGCGCGTCACGGTCAGGGTTTTCTGTTGCAAGCTGGCCATGATAGCGGCAACCAGGAAGGCGCGTGGGCGAGCCGCGTGGGTGGCCAGCTTCAACCGAAGAACCAGTAACACACGAAGATTGAAGCCAGCACGCCAGCCACGTCGGCCACCAGCGCGCAAGCCACCGCATGGCGCGCCCGCTGTATGCCGACCGCGCCGAAATACACCGCCAGCACATAGAAAGTGGTTTCGGTGCTGCCCTGTACCGTGGCCGCGACCAGCGCCGGGAAACTGTCCACGCCATGCGCCTTCATGGTTTCGATCAGCATTGCGCGTGCCGCGCTGCCGGAAAATGGCTTCACCAGCGCCGTGGGCAGGGCTTCGATGAAGCGCGTATCCCAACCGGCGGCATCGGCCACGAAGCGCATGCCCTGCAGCGCAAAATCGAGTGCGCCGGAAGCGCGCAAAACGCCCACGGCGCACAACATCGCCACCAGGTAAGGCAGCAAGTTTTTGGCCACGTCGAAGCCTTCGCGCGCGCCCTCGACAAAGCTTTCATATACCGGCACGCGGCGCAGCGCGCCTGCGACCAGGAACAACAGGATCAGGCTGAACAGCACCAGGTTGCCGAGCAGGGAAGAAAGGGCGGCCAGCGCCGCCGCTGACAGGCTGGCCAGCAGCGCCATCGCCGCGCCCAACAGCAGCGCCGTGCCCAGCAGCCAGGCCAGCACGACCGGATCATGCAGCTTCAGGCGCTGCACCAGCGCCACCGCCAGGAAGCCGGCCAGGGTGGACGCGCAAGTCGCCAGCAGGATGGGCAGGAATACCAGCGTCGGGTCGGGCGCGCCCTGCTGCAGCCGGTACATGAAGATCGACACCGGCAATAGCGTCAGCGACGATGCATTCAGCACCAGGAACAGGATCTGGGCATTGGTCGCCACGGTGGGCTGCGGGTTCAGTTCCTGCAGCGCGCGCATGGCTTTCAAGCCGATCGGCGTGGCTGCGTTGTCGAGGCCGAGCGCATTGGCGGTGAAGTTCAGCGTGATATAACCCAGCGCCGGATGGCCCGGCGGCACTGCCGGCATCAGCCGCGCAAACAGCGGCGCCAGCAGCCGCGCCAGCAAATCGACCAGGCCGGCTTTTTCGGCAATGCGCAGGAAACCGAGCCACAGTGTGAGCGTGCCGAACAGCAGCACCATGACTTCGACCGACAGCCTGGCCATGGCGAACAGCGCCTCGACCATGGCGGCGAACACCGTGGCGTCGCCGCCGGCCAGCCAGCGCAAAAAACCGCTGCCGGCGGCAACGACGAAAAAACCAAGCCAGAGGCCATTCAACATGCGGGATTCTTGCAGCGAGGACAGGAGGTGGACTGGATGATGCGTGCAAAGGCGGCACGCGTCAACGCGGCGCCCGCCACCAGCCAACAGCCAGGAGCCGCCAGCCACGAGCCACGAGCCACCAGCCACGCGCGCTCAAGACTTCAGCGGCACCTGGTCGTCCACCAGTTGCAGGAAGGCGGCTTCGGACAGCGGCTTGCTGTACCAGTAACCCTGGATCTGGTCGCAGCCATGCTCGCGCAGCCAGGCCAGTTGTGCCGCATCTTCCACGCCTTCGGCCACGACATTGAGCGTCAGGCTGTGCGCCATCTCGATCACGGCCGCCACGATCGCCGCGTCTTCCGGGTTGGAGGATAGTTCGCGGATGAATGCGATATCGATTTTCAGCGTGTCGATCGGGAAGCGGCGCAGGTAAGCCAGGCTGGAATAACCGGTACCAAAGTCGTCCAGCGCGATGTCCAGCCCGAGGTGCTTCAAGCTGGCCAGCACGCTGGCAGATTGCTCGACGTCCGACATCAGCGCGCTTTCCGTCAATTCCAGCATCAGCAGTTGCGGGTCCACCTGGTGCTGGGACAGGGCGCGCTTGATCAACTGTTCCAGTTCGATGTCGAAGAATTGCCGCGCCGAGACATTGAAGGACAGTTGCAGCTGGGCGCGCCCGGCTTCGCGCCAGGATTTCAACACCCGGCAAGTCTCTTCAATGACCCAGGCGCCGACTTGCACGATCAGGCCGGTGTCTTCCAGCAGGGGGATGAAGAGGCTGGGCGATACGTAACCGAAGCCCGGGCGTTCCCACCGCAACAGCACTTCAGCGCCGGCCACCGTTGCGCTGGCAATGCTGGCCTTGGGTTGGTACATCAGGCGGAACTCGTTGCCTTCGATGGCGTTGCGCAAGGCGTTTTCCAGTTCCAGCCGCGCCAGCGCCAGGCGGTGCATTTCAGCCGTGAAGTAGCGGTGGACATTGCGGCCATCCTTCTTGGCCCAGTGCATTGCGGTGTCCGCATATTTCAACAGGGCTTCGGCAGTGTCGGCATCGTCCGGATAGATTGCAATGCCGATGCTGGCGGTCACGGTGGTGTGCGCGCCGCCAATGGCAAAGCGCGGGGCCAGCGCTTCGCGAATGCGCTCCATCACCACGGTTTCTTCATGGCTGTTGCGCGGCACAGCCAGGATGATGCCGAATTCATCCGCGCCCAGGCGCCCGATCGCATCGGGCTTGCGCAGCGATTGCAGCAGCCGGTCGGCCACCTGGCGCAACAGTTCGTCGCCTTTTGCATGACCCATCGTGTCATTGACTTTCTGGAAGCGGTCCAGGTCCAACAGCAACAGCACCACGGCCGTGCCCGGCTGCGCCTGCTCCAGCGCGCGCCGCAGCCGCATCACGAACAGCACGCGGTTGGGCAGGCCGGTCAGGGTGTCGTAATGCGCGAGTTTGAGCGTGCGTTCGCGTTCAGCCTCGCGTTCGGTCAAGTCGCGCGCGACGGCAACGATGATCGAGCCTGCGCCCGATTGCAGCGCGCGGCGCTTGACTTCCACCATGACTGGCGTGCCATCCTTGCGCTGCAGGCTGATTTCAGCATGCGTATGGCGTTCGTCGCCCTCAATCACGCCGGCATACAGCTTGCGCAATTCCGCTTCACTGCGCGTGCCCATGGCGACCGGCCCGAGCCGGCGCAATTCCTCGGCGCTGTAGCCAAACAGGCGACAAGTGGCATCGTTGAAATCAATGAAGCGCAAGCCGACCGGATCGATCAGCATGATGGCGTCGGAGGTAGCGTCCATCGCCAGCCGGAAGCGGCGCAAATCCTCGTCAATCGTGCGCCGTTCTTCAGCCTGGCGTTTGAGCGCCTCATGCTGGCGCGCGACTTCGCGGTACAGCACCAGGTTTTCCCAGGCCACCGCCAGCTGCGCCGCCACGGTGGTGGTGACGCGCTCGTCGACATCGGAAAATTCAGCTGCGCCGAGCTTGCCGGTCAACACCAGCCAGCCATAGATGCGGGTGGGTGAAGCGATCGCCACGCCGAGGAAAGAGTGCCGCTGCGATCCCGCAAGCGGCAGGCCGCCGGTCGCGGCGCTGCCGGTGTCGGCCAGCCGGATTGGATCGCGCTGGCGCAGCAGGCTGCCGGCCAGGCCAAAATCGGGTGCAGGCGGCGGCTGCTCGCGGCTGGCGCCAGCGTCGCTGCCACGCACGATGTAATGGCTGAGCCGGGCGCCGCTGTCGTCGACGATGCCGATGGCGGCATTGCTCGATACGCACATATTGTGGGCGACGCGGCAAGCAAGGTGCAGCATATCGTCCGGGTCACGCTCGGTTGCCAGTTCGATACCCAGCTCGATCAGCGCAGACAGGCGCAGGCTGACGGCCTGCAGGCTGGCCAGGGAACCTGCCAGGCGCTGGCTCATGCGCTGGAGTTGCTCCTGCGCCGGGCTGGCGCTGGCGCTGCTTTCGAGCAGGCGGTCCATCAACTGGCTGCTGGTTTCGGCCACTTGCAAATAGTCTTGCAAGGGGTCGGCCGACAGTACGCTGCGTGCGGTCGGCAAGTCGAGCACCGGTTCATCGTCCAGTTCATGCCCCTCACCCAGGGCTTCACGCACGATGCGCAGCACTTGCTGCGGCTGGGCCGGCCAACACATGACCCAGCGCACGCCGCAGGCGCGCGCCATCACGGTCGCCTCGCGCTCGCCATAGGCGGCGGTGCAAAAGATCACCGGTATGCTGGCCAGGCCGGGGTCGGCCTTGAGCCTGGTGACGAACTCCTGGCCGTTCATGCCTGGCATCAGCACGGGGGCAATGATCAGGTGCGGGCGCAAGCTGTGCGCCTGGCGCAGGCCGGCTTCGCCATCGGCTGCCTCGCTCAGGTGGTGGCCGCCATAGCCCAGGAGTGTGCTCAGGAAATCCCGGTTCAGCACATGGTCATCGACAATCAGGATACGTGCCACGCCATGCCTCCCGGTGGATGCCCCGGCTGAAGGGCGTGCGCCAGCGCTCCAGCGGGGGGCTGGATGGCTGCGAGGACTTGACCTGGACGACTGCACCTGGCTGTGAAGCTGGCCGGGTCCAGTCGAAGCCCTCTTCCCTTGGCGCGGGGAGACATCGGCATGACCGGTTCGGGCAGGACAGCCTGACAGACAGTGGCCTTTGAAGAACGTTCGACCTGCCTTGCGCGAAGCCGAAATTGCGCAAGCGAAGCAAGCTGGAACTGGCTGTGCCGGCCCAGGCCCGAGCTTGCCGCAAGCCGGCACGATTGCCGTGGCGCCCGCGGCGCTGCATCATGTCGGCTGCCGCGCATGCTGCGCCCACCCTGCGCCCACCCTGTTTGCTGACCATGCCATCGCTCCATCTTTTTTGCCGCGTGATAGATAACTTCGGTGATATCGGCGTGTGCTGGCGCCTGGCGCGCCAGCTGGTGGCGGAGCACGGGCTGGGCGTGACGCTGTGGGTCGATGCGCTGGCCAGCTTCCAGCGCCTGTGCCCGGCACTCGATACCAGCCTGGAAACCCAGCAAGTGGAAGGGGTGCTGGTGCGGCACTGGCGCGAACCGTTTCCAGGCTGCAGCCCTGGCGAAGTAGCCGATATCGTGGTCGAAGGCTTTGGCTGCCACCTGCCCGACAACTACCTGCAGGCAATGGCTGCCCGGCCGGCCAAACCGGCCTGGATCAACCTGGAATACCTGAGCGCCGAATCCTGGGTCGACGATTGCCACTTGTTGCCTTCGCCCCATCCGCGGCTGCCCCTGCGCAAGCATTTCTTTTTCCCCGGCTTCACCGCACGCACCGGCGGCTTGCTGTTCGAGCGCGCACTGGACCAGGCCGTGAACCGCTTCCAGGCCGACCCGAATGCGGCGCCAGCTTTCCTGGCCGCGCTTGGCCTGGCGCGACGCCCCGGGCAGCGGCTATTGACGCTTTTTTGTTATCCGCATGCGCCGCTGCCGGCTTTGCTGTCCCTGCTGCAGGAAGAGGGCGAGCCGACCCTGTGCGTGGTGGCTGAAGGCGTGGCCAGTGAAGCGGTGGGCGCCTTCCTCGGGCGCGCGCCCCGCGCCGGCATGCAAGCCACGCGCGGTGCGCTGACGCTGGCGGTGCTTCCCTTCCTTGAACAACAGGATTACGACCGCCTGCTGTGGTCGGCCGACCTGAACCTGGTGCGCGGGGAAGATTCCTTCGTGCGCGCCCAGTGGGCTAAAAAGCCGCTGCTATGGCAAATCTATCCGCAGGATGAAGCCGCGCACCTGGTCAAGCTGGATGCCTTCCTGGCGCGCTATGCGGCGCCGCTGGCCAGCGGGCCGGGGGCAGCTTTGTCGGCCGCAATGCGCGGCTGGAACGGGCAGGGTATTGCCAGCGCCGACTGGCGCGCCCTGTGGACACCAGGCGCCGTTGCCAGCCTGCGCCAGCATGCGGCAAGCTGGGCCGTGGCCTTGCAACAGCATGGCGACCTGGCTGGCAACTTGCTCCGGTTCACAAAAGAAAGCTGTTAAAATACAGGGCTTTACTGCTGTAATGCACGCGCACCAGACGGTGCTTCTTCTACCGTCGGCACAGAACCGACGGATTTCCACTTTTATCCCATACCAGTTATGAAAACCGCACAAGAAATCCGCGTGGGCAATGTCGTCATGGTAGCGGACGCGCCGATGGTCATCACCCGGACCGAGTTCGTCAAATCCGGCCGCAATGCTTCCGTGGTCAAAATGAAAATGAAGAACCTGCTGTCCGGCCAGGGCCAGGAAAACGCTTACCGCAGCGATGAAAAATTCGACATCGTCGTGCTCGAGCGCAAGGAAGCCAGCTTTTCGTATTTCGCCGATCCGCTGTATGTGTTCATGGACAGCGACTACAACCAGTATGAAGTTGAAGGCGAAAATATGGGCGACGCCATCAACTACCTGCAGGACGGCATGCAATGCGAAGTCGTGTTCTATAACGAGAAAGCGATTTCGGTCGAACTGCCGACCACGGTCGTGCGCGAAGTCATCTATACCGAACCGGCTGTCAAGGGCGACACTTCCGGCAAGGTACTGAAGCCGGCCAAGATTTCGACCGGCTTCACGGTCGCTGTGCCGCTGTTCGTTGAACAGGGCGACAAGATCGAGATCGACACCCGCACCGGCGAATACAAGTCGCGTAGCAAGTAAGCAATCGGAAGTCCAAGCCGGCTTCGAGGCTGGCAAACAAACGGGGAAGCATGCTTCCCCGTTTTTGCGTCCCCGGGCCGTTCGCCGCCCCTGCGTTTTCCTTCCCCGCTTCACATCCTGTTGCTTTCGCTTCGATTCACCGTCACTTCATTGCTGCGCCCGCACCACCGGCATTGCGGTCCCTGCGCCAGGCTCCCTGCCGTTTTCAGTAGAGCGCGTCGCGCGTCGTAAACTTGGGGCAGCCATTGCGGCCCCACTGGTTTTTGCAAATCTGCCATTGGCAGCGCTCGCGGTCGAACAGGCTCGGCGCTTTTTCACACCGGGCCAGCGCGCCGCTGACCGGGTGCTCACGCTTTGATTCATTTGTCGAAAGATTGACTGGCTTGGCAAAGGCAGCCTCAGGCGAGCCAGGCTGCGCTGGCGCGGGCGCCGACTTGGGCGGCGGCGCGCGGCGCGTGCGGTCGCGCGAGCTTTCCGAATAAGCCTGGCTCTTGAGCCGGTCGATTTCATCGTCGCGGCGCTCGGGCGTCACGCCAGCTGCAGTTGCGGCGCGGTCCTGGCGCGCCTGCCGGCTTTTTGCAACTTTCTGGCTGGCTTGCTGGCGCTTCCTGGCTGCCTGCGCCTCGCGTTTTTTCGCCTTGGCGGATAGGGCCGGGGGCGGGGCTTGCGCCGCTGCCGTGGCTGCGGTCGCGGCGCCATCGCCATTGGCAGCAGCTGCGGGCGCCGCGTCGGCGGGCAGGGCGCCGCCAGGCTGGCGGGATCCGGCCGCAGTCGCGGCAGGCGCTGGCGCTGCCGCGCTGGGTGCATTGGCCGGGGCGGATACGGCAGGCTCGGGCGTGACTACACGGGCTGGCGCGGCCGCGCTGGGTGCGTTGGCCAGGCCGGATACGGCAGGCTCGGGCCGGACCACACGGGCCGGCGCAGCCACGGCGGGCGCTTCGCTGCCGGTCTGGCCGTCGCTGCTGCTGCCGCTGGAATCCGCGCCCTTGCCGCTACCGGCAACGGCAGGTGGCGCGTCGCTGCTTGGCGGGCTGCTGCCGGCAAGTCCTTCCAGCGCATTGAGCCCGGACATCCACCAGGTGGCGGCCATACCGATTGCCAGGCCAGCCAGCAGGGACAGTGTGACCGTGCGCGCGCCGATGCCGCGCTTGGTCCCCGGGGCGGGCGGCGGTTGGCGCAACCCAGGCGCCGTCGTGGCCGACACTGGCCCTACGGGAAGGGCGTCAGGCCTTGCGTCAAAGTCAAGCGAGGGTTCGCGCCGCGGGACGGTACGATCGCGCGGGCCACGTCGTTTGCGCATGGTGTCGCCAGCAAGATCTGCCGTGGCTGCCGTGCGGGCGGGGACGGCGCTGTCAGCAGTAGCGGTCCGGCTGGGGAGTGAGTCCGGGGATGGCGGGCGCGGCGCGGTCGGGGGCCAGCTCTTGTCGTCGGCTGGCGCTGCCTTGGCGGTTTCGGCCTGCCTATCGGCGCTGCCAGTGCGCACGGCTTGCGTTTCGGTGGCGGCGGTCGCGGCCGGTCCCGCAGTCGCGGTCGGTCCAGCGGTCCTGGCCGGTCCGCCGGTCGTGGCCGGTCCAGCGGTCGTGGCCGGTCCCGCAGTCGCGGCCGGTCCGGCGGTCTTGGTCGGTTCGGCAGTCGTGGCCGCTCCCGCAGTCACGCCGGGTTCCGGAGCCTGGCTTCGTTCCGGCTTCAAACCAGGGTCACGAACTGGGCTCGCCGTTGCGCCCGCCTCAGGATTTTGTTCTGGATTGCGCTCCGGCCTGGCAGCTGCCTTTGCTGCGCCAGCCACGTTCGCCGCGCCAGCAGCGCCGGACGTCGCCTGCGGGACTGCCTGGTGCCGGCCCAGCATTGCTTCAGCCATTTCCTCCAGCCGCTTTTCATACGCCGGGTCGGGCGCAGGCGGGGCAGCCGGCGGGCGCACTGGCCGCACCGGGCGCGGCGCGGCGGCGCTGTCGGTCGCCAGTGGCGGAACCGGTAGCGTATTTGCAGGCAGCGCCGGCCCCCCTTTCATGCGTAAAGCATGGCGGGTGCTAAGGGGAATGCGGCGGGCCCGGAAGGCAGCCGCATCAAGTGGCCAGGGAGGACGTTCGTGCATGCGCTAGTCACTATGCAAAAAACACAGCTTCGAGCATAGGAGCAAATTTCTTCGCCAGTGTTGACCTGTGCGGCTAACGTGCTGCAAATCCAGTCACTTGCATCGCCGGCAACCCAAGCAGGCTTCAGTCGGGTGCGACCTGCAACACCAGCTTGCCGAAATTCTTGCCTTCAAACAGCATCAGCAAGGCTTGTGGGAAGTTTTCCAGGCCGCTGACAATATCTTCGCGGGTTTTGAAGCTGCCTTCGGCTATCCATTTGGCGATGGCTTGCACGCCTTCGGCATAACGGTCGGCGAAATCGAATACCACCATGCCTTCCATGCGCGCCCGATTCACCAGCAGCGACAGGTAATTGGATGGCCCCGTCACCGGCGCGGTATTGTTGTACTGCGAAATCGCGCCGCAAATGACAATGCGCGCATGCAGCCGGATACGGGTGAGCACGGTATCGAGGATTTCGCCGCCGACATTATCGAAATACACATCCACCCCTTCGGGGCAATGCGTCTTCAGGCCATCACGCAGGTTGCCGGCCTTGTAATCGATGCAGGCGTCGAAGCCCAGTTCTTTCACCACGAATTCGCATTTCGCCGGCCCACCGGCAATGCCGACCGCGCGGCAGCCGAGATGGCGCGCGACCTGGCCCACGGTCTGCCCGACTGCACCTGCCGCGCCGGACACCACCACGGTGTCGCCGGCGCGCGCACGGCCGACTTCAATCAAGCCAAAGTAGCCGGTCATGCCGGGCATGCCCAGCGCATTGAGCCAGACTGGCGCTGGCGCCAGCCGCAAATCGATGCGCGCCACGCTGGCATCGGCGCGGCCAACCCAGTATTCCTGCACGCCGGTCAAGGCTGTCACATAGTCGCCTTCGGCAAAGCCGGCGGCGCGCGACGCGATCACCCGGCCGACGCCGGAAGCGCGCATCACTTCGCGCAAACCAACCGGCGGGATATAGGATTTACCTTCATTCATCCAGCCACGCATTGCAGGGTCGAGTGATATATACAGCACCTTCACCAGCAGTTCGCCTTCGGCCAGCGCGGGCACCGGCGCTTCGGTGAATTGCCAGTCGCCTGGTTTGGGCAAGCCCACCGGGCGGGCTGCCAGCCGCACCTGGCGATTGATGAGTGTCGTGGTTTGCATTGCCGGTCTCCTTGCAGGTCGGGCTGCGATTGCTGCGATTGCTGCGATGTCTGGGATTGCTGCGATGTCTGCGATTGCTGTGTATGCTGCCCTTACTACTATAGCAGCGCGCGCATCGGCGCCATCGCCGCGAGCACCCGGTAACAAATGTAAGAAGTTTTCTGGTTTCAAGATTTCTTCCCGGAACTTACCTAAGGTTGACGTGTCTCAACCCGTGAGCCAGCCCTTGTTGCCGGCCCGACACCGTTCATTCAGTCAGGAGATCACATGCTTCGTTCCGAAACGCTTTTTGGTAAGCGCGACAACAGTACTACCCCCAGCAATCCGCCACTTTCCGCTACCACGACGACGTCTTCGGCTAGCACTGTGAAAACGCCGGTTACGACGGGCGCCGGCAGCAGCTTCAGCAACTCCTCCATTGCTTCCTCAACCAGCAAATCCACGGACGCCAACATGAGCAATTCCGCCAGCACCAACGAAGTCGGCAGCAAACTGATCGTCGGTCCCAACATCAAGCTCAAGGGCGTTGAGATTACGGATTGCGATACGCTGGTCGTCGAAGGCCGGGTGGAAGCCACGATGGATTCGCGCGTGATCCAGATCGCTGAAAACGGCGCTTTCAAGGGTTCGGCTGAAATCGACATCGCTGAAATCCGCGGCGAATTCGAAGGCGACCTGACCGTGCGCCAGAAACTGGTGATTTATGCCACCGGCCGCGTTTCGGGCAAGATCCGCTACGGCAAGCTGGTGATCGAAGAAGGCGGCCAGATTGCTGGCGACGTGCAAGTGAATGGCACTGCTGCCACCACGGCCGCGCCGCGCGCATTGAACGCAGCCTGAGCGACAGCCACCAGGCAGTCGTTCGCATAATCTTCACATAAGCAGTACGGCATGAAGCCGGCGCCTGTCATGGGCGCCGGCTTTTTTCATTCCCGGGCCGGGCCCGCTATGCATCAAGCGACTTGGCGGCGCCGCTTGCGATTGATGTCATTCTGTCATGCGACAATAGGCGCTTTGTCCCCGGCCTGGCCTGAACATGACGCCCACGACCCTGACGCCCCCGCAATACATACTGACCTTATCCTGCCTCGACCAGCGCGGCATCGTGCATCGCGTTTCTGGCTTGCTGGCCGAAAACGGCTGCAACATCATCGATTCGGCACAGTTCGGCGACGCCCAGTCGCAACTGTTTTTCATGCGCGTGCATTTTGCCGCCGAACACCCAGCCTTGAGCGAGGCAAGTTTGCGCGAGCGCCTGGCTGAGCTTGGTCGCGGCCTGCAGATGGAATGGCAACTGCATGATGCTGCCGCGCGGCCCCGGCTGATGATCCTGGTTTCAAAAATCGGGCACTGCCTGAACGACCTGCTGTTCCGCTACAAGAGTGGCTTGTTGCCGGTGGAGATTTCGGCCATCGTCTCCAACCATCCGGATTTCTACCAACTCGCCGCCAGCTACAACATACCCTTCCACCACTTGCCGCTGGCCCCGGGCGCTACGGCGCAAGCCAGGCGCAGCCAGGAGCAGCGCATACTTGAGATTGCAGCCGAGTGCCAGGTCGACCTGGTCGTGCTGGCGCGCTACATGCAAATCCTGTCGCCTGAAATGTGCGCCGCGCTCAAGGGCCGCGCCATCAATATCCATCATTCCTTCCTGCCCAGTTTCAAAGGCGCGAAACCCTATTACCAGGCGCATGAACGCGGCGTGAAGCTGATCGGCGCAACCGCGCACTTCGTCACGGGCGACCTGGACGAAGGCCCCATCATCGAGCAAGGCGTCGAGCGGGTCGATCATTCAATGGGACCGGCTACCTTGACGGCGATCGGCCGCGACGTTGAATGCGTGGTGCTGGCGCGCGCGGTGAAATGGTTTGTCGAGCATCGCATCCTGCTCAACGGGCATCGGACGGTGATCTTCAACTGACGCTGGCCCGTACCCTTCGCCAGCAATAAGGCCGCGCATGCCCGGCTAATACCGTGCGCCACGCTGGACAAAGGCATGACCGGCGCTGCGGCAGGATGCACTTTGGCCCGCACGCCCGGAAGGGGGTGCGGGCCCGGGGCTGAAAGTGCCGGCGCAGCACGCCTGCCGCCCGCGGACGATAGTGTCTTCCGGCAAGCCGTGGTACGGATGCGTCAGTGTCGCGTTTATGTCGCATCAACGCCCGTCGTTCACTCCACTTCACTGGCAGGTTTGCGCTTCGTCAGAGTCGCGGCGAGTCGTTTCTCTATATTCGTTTGACAACATGAAACTTGCTCAGCGCGCGTTGCGTGACTGCCCCCGCACGATCCTCCGATTCAAAGCCGATTCTCAAAGCCGATTTTCAAACCCGACTTGCCATAGCGTCATAACTTGACGCCTCCCCGTAGGGCTCATGGACGCGCATGAGCAATCTCAACACATGCCAGATGGCCACAAGTAGAGTTTCAGGCAGGCAGGCAATCAAACCATCGGTTAGCTGGAGCCGCATGCAAACGGCAGCGAAAGTGAATCGACAACAGGTGACGACATGGAACAGATCAGCAAGAAGCAAATCGTGAAATGGAGCATGCTGGCGCTCATGGTGCCCCTGGTTGCAGCATGCACCAGTTCCCCAGGGATGTATCGCTTCAAGAGCAACAGCGGCATCAGCACAAGTGCCAATGGCGAATCCGGCACAGCCACCGCAGCCGAAGACGGCAATGTGCCAACGATGATCAAGCAGATCACGCCGGCGCTGGTGAAATCGGAACGCGTCAGGCGCGACCAGCAGCGCTCCCAAGACCTGGGCTCGCTGTTGAGCAAGCCGGGCGCGTATTCGATCGAGCCCGGCGACATCCTCTCGATCGTGGTGTGGGACCATCCTGAATTGAATGTCGGCGCTGCGGTAGTTCCGGCCGGCGCCGGCGCTGACCAGGCGCCAGGCGCCACGCCGGTGGCTGGCTTCATCGTCGATCATTCCGGCGCGATCCAGTTTCCGTATGCCGGCGAAATCAAAGTCAGCGGCATGACCCAGGACCAGGCCCGCAACCTGCTGGCCCAGAAGCTTTCGAAATACATCAAGAGCCCCAACGTGACGCTGCGCGTGCAGTCGTACCGCAGCAAGCGCGTGTATGTGGATGGCGAAGTCAAGGCGCCAGGCCTGCAAGCCATCAACGACATTCCAATGACGCTGATGGAAGCGATCAACCGCTCGGGCGGCTTCCTGCCTTCGGCTGACCAGAGCCAGATCCTGCTCACGCGCGGCGGTGAAACCTTCCGCATCAACTTGCCGCAACTGGTGCAAAGGGCGATCAACCCGAACAGCATCATGCTGGCAAATGGCGACGTGGTGCGGGTCGTGTCGCGCGATGCCAGCAAGGTCTTCATCTCTGGCGAAGTAGTGCAGCCGCGCGCACTGCCGATGATCAATGGCCGCCTGACGCTGAATGAAGCGCTGGGTGAATCCGGCGGCATCAATCCATTGTCGGGCGACGCCAAGCAAATCTATGTCGTGCGCAAGTCGGCCAGTGAGCCAGTGGTCTACCAGCTCGATGCGGAACAGACTGGCGCGCTGGCCCTGGCCGAAAGCTTCGAGCTCGAGCCTAAAGACGTTGTCTATGTCGCCGCGACCGCGCTGACCAACTGGCACCGCACCATCAGCCAGATCCTGCCGGGCGCCTTGTCGGCTGCCGTGGGCGCCGCCAAACCGACGACCGGGTATTGATGTGATCCGCAACGTCCTCTTCGTCTGCATCGGCAATATTTGCCGCAGCCCGATGGCGGAAGGGCTGTTCGCCCGCGCCTTGCCTGGCCGCCTGGTGTGTTCGGCCGGCTTGCATGCGCTGGTGGGCGAAGGGGCGGATCCGATTGCGATCGAATTGATGCAGCAGCGCGGCATCGACATCAGCCAGCACCGGGCGCAGCAGCTGGCGAGCTGGATGGTGCGCGAGGCGGACTTGATCGTCACGATGGACAGCGAGCAGAAGCACTATATCGACAGTACCTGGGTGGCAGCGCGCGGCAAGGTGCGGCGCTTGTGCGAAGCCGGCGGCATCGACATTCCCGACCCTTACCGCCACGGGGAACACGCTTTTGCCCATGCCCTGGGGCTGATTGAAGAGGGCATGGACCACCTGGTGAGCTGGGTCGCCCGCCAGGAAGTGCCGCGACCGGCGCCGGTCGAAGCAGTGCTCAGGAAGCATGCCGGCTTGCGCATGCCGCCCTGATACCGAACAGTCCAGTACGCAGGCCTGGCAGCAGGCAGGCGCATCAACACCATTTTTGCAAGGCAGACAAACATGATGAATCCGATTGTTCCCCACACCGCACCGATCTACCTGCAGCCACCCGTGCAGCAGCCGATCCTGGCCGACGAAAACGAGCCGGAGTTATCAAGCTACCTCAACGTGCTGTATGACAATCGCTGGCTGATTGCCACCATCACGCTGGTGGCTGGCTTGCTCGGCGCGGTCTATGCGTTCATGGCAAAGCCGGTGTATGAAGCGAACATGCTGATTCACGTGGAAGAGCAGTCCCAGCGCGAAGCCAAGAATATCTTGGGCGAGATGGGTTCCCTGTTCGATGTGAAGCAGGCCGCCACGGGCGAAATGGAGCTGGTCAAATCGCGGCTCGTCATTTCCCGCGCGATCGACAACATGAAGCTGTACATGGAAGCCGGTCCGAAATATTTCCCCGGCATCGGCAAGTGGATCGCCAGCCAGAACAGTAGCTCGCTGACTTCGCCCCAGGTTGCGCGCCTGGGCGGCTACGCCTGGGCCGGCGAAAAGATCGACGTGGCAGCCTTCAACGTGCCCGACGCGCTGCTGAACCGCGAATTCGTGCTCACTGCCGAAGGCGGCGGTCGCTACAGCGTGAATGAGAAAGAAAGCGGCACCAGCTTCACCGGCGCGGTCGGCCAGGCCGCCAGCGTGACCACGCCCAAGGGCCCGGTCGAACTGAACGTAACCGCAATCGAAGGCAATCCCGGCACCAAATACATCCTGCGCCGCAGCTCGCGCCTGGCCGCCATCGAAACCGTGCAAAACAACCTGAAAGTGGCGGAGCAGGGCAAGCAATCGGGCGTGATCGATGTCACGCTCAAGGGCGAGGACCCGCAGTGGGTGCATGGCGTGCTCTCCGCCATCACGGAGGAATACGTGCGCCAGAACGGCAACCGCAAGACTGAGGAAGCCGACAAGTCGCTGTCTTACATCAACAAGCAGATGCCCACGCTCAAAGCCCAGCTCGAGCAAGCCGAAGCGCGCTACAACGCTTTCCGCAACCAGCATGGCACGGTTGATTTGACCGAGGAAGCGCGCCTGTCGCTGCAACAATCGTCCGCCGCCAAGGGCAAGCGCATCGATCTGGAGCAAAAGCGCACTGAGCTGCTGGCCAAGTTCACCAGCGCCCATCCGGTGGTGCAGGGCGTGGATGCGCAGATCCGCGAGATCAATGGCGAGATCCGCAATATCAATGACTACATCAAGCGCCTGCCGGCGCTGGAGCAAGAAGCCGTGCGCTTGCAGCGCGACGTAAAGGTCAACACCGACCTCTATACCGCCTTGCTGAACACGGCCCAGCAACTGAAGCTGATCACGGTTGGCAAGATGAGCAATGTGCGCCTGGTCGATGCGCCGATGCTGCCTGAGAAACCAGTGTCGCCGAACCGTCCGCGCGTGATTGCCGTGGCTTTGTTCCTGGGCTTGTTCCTGGGCGTGCTGGTGGCCTTCATCAAGAAAGCGCTGCACTCGGGCATTGATGACCCGATCGAAATCGAAAAAATGCTGGGCGTGCCGGTGTATGCGACCATCCCGCATAGCAAGATGCAGCAAGAGCTGTTTGACCAGGTCAGCCGCAAGTCGCCCAAGCTGCCGCTGCTGGCGAAGATATCGTCGATGGACGTGGCAGTGGAGGCACTGCGTAACTTCCGCACTGCGCTGCAATTCTCGATGTCGCACTCGAAGAACAATATCGTGCTGATGACCGGGCCCACCGCCGGCATGGGCAAGTCCTTCGTGTCGGCCAACATGGCAGCCGTGCTGGCTTCCACCGGCAAGCGCGTGCTGCTGATCGATGCCGATTTCCGCAACGGTCACCTGCATCGTTATTTTGACCTCGGCCGCCAGGATGGCCTGGCCGATGCGATTGCGGGCGCTCGCCGCCTCGAGCAAGTGATCCATCGCGAAGTGATCGACAATGTCGACTTCATCGCAACCGGTGCGCTGCCGTCCAATCCGTCGGAACTGCTGATGCGGCCCAACCTGGGCACGCTGCTGGAAACGCTGTCGGGCCTGTATGACGTGGTGCTGGTGGATTGCACCCCGATCCTGGCCGTGTCCGACACGCTGATCGTCGGCCAGCATGCAGGCGCTATCTACATCCTGACCCGCGCTGGCCTTACCACGGCGGGCGAGATTGCCGAATCCCTGAAGCGCCTGTCGCAAGCCGGCCTGTCGGCCAAGGGCGTGCTGTTCAACGACCTCAACATGCGTCCGGGCCGCTATGGTTATGGCTACAAATACGGCAAGTACCGCCAGGTGCAGTATTCCTTCGGCTCGCAACCGCCGCTGATCGAAGCTTCGCCCGACGTACGCTAATTACCGCGACGGCGCCGGCCCGGAACCATGCACCTGCATGGGATCGGGTCGGCGCCGTTTGCGTTGGTGCCCTCGCATTTGCGTTGCTGCAGCATTGCGGCCGGTGAAGGCCAGGCCAGGCTGCAAGAGCTCGGTTCGGCCTGGCCAGCACTGCGTTTACGCCTGCCGGTTGCCGCAATTGGCGTGCGCACAAAGGCTTGATTGCGATACGGCACGGGATGAAATTCTGTTGCGTGTTGTCAAGTACCCGCGGTAGCTGGAAAACCATAATGATTGAACAGGCGATCCAGGGAGCAGGAATGAAGGACAGGAATTTAGTGGCAAGCTGGAACCAGCAGTACGATGTGGCCGGCGCCGGCTCATTGAAAACAGAGTGGCGTGACGGGGCCGACACGGTCAGCGTTGCCTGCTACGAAAATTATGTCCCGCCCGCGGTCGAAGCCGAGATTGCGAGTCTCTACGGCAGCCTGTATTCCTCGCTGCCGCTGCTGCGCGAGTATGGAGCGATAGACGGCAAGGTCAGCACTTGCGTGATGGCGCGCAATGGCGCCACCGAAGCGATCTTCCTGTTCCGCGTGCAGTCCAGCGTGCTGACGGTCCTGAACGAAGGCATGCCGGTCGATGCCGCGCAAATGCGCAATTTCGCGCGCTTCATTTTCGCCCGCTATCCGACAGTCAGCGTACTGCGTCTTCACAGCGTGCAATGGCAGGCAGCCAGTGCGCTGGCTTATCCGCACCAGCGTTATCGCTGCCTTGAAAACATCGTGCTCACGCTGCCCGACAGCGCGCAGGCCTATCACGCCAGCCTGGGCAAGAACACGCGCCGCAACCTGAAGCGCTACGGCGAGCGGCTGCTGCGGGATTTCCCGGATTACGCCTACACGGTGAAGGAAGGCAGCGCAGTCGATGAAGCCGATGTGCGCGCCGTCATTGCGCTGAACGTGGCGCGGATGGCAAGCAAGAACAAAACCTCTGCTTATGACGCAGCCGAAACCGAGCGCCTGGTCCGTCTGGCACGCGAATGCGGCCTGGTTGGCGTGGGCCGCATCGGTTCCCGCGTGGTCGCCGGCGCCATCAGCTTTCGCACCGGCGACAATTTCGCGCTCTCGGTGCTGGCCCATGACCCGGCCTGGAACGACTACTCGCTGGGCATCCTGTGTGCCTATCACATCATTTGCGATTGCATCGAGCGCGGCGGCCGCGAGTTCCATTTCCTGTGGGGCCGCTACGACTACAAGTTCATCCTGCTGGCCCGTGAGCGCCAGCTTGAGAAAGTCATCCTCTATCGCTCATGGCTGCAGATGCTGCTGCATATCGATATCTTCATTCGCAATGAAGTCGATGCGATGCGCTTGCGCGGCACCGAATGGCTGCAGCACCTGGCGAAGAAAGAGACCTTTGCCGCCCGTTTCGGTTTACGCGTGCTGAATGGCCTGCGCACCGCGAAGCGTTTGCTGAAGCACTGAGCCACGCCGATTGCGACCTTGCAGTTTCTTGTGAGGGCGCAGTAAATGCCATCAATGAAAGCCTATAGTGATTTTCCTGCACTTGATGCGGGTGGCTTGCCGAGGGAGAAGAAAACAAATGTTTATCGATACACGCCGCGTTGAAAACGGGTCGCAAGTCAGCGCCGCCGTTTGCATCATCGGGGGAGGCGTGGCTGGCATCACGCTGGCCCGCGAACTGGACCGTGAAGGCATCGACACCTGCCTGCTCGAGAGTGGCGGCTTCGAACCGGACGACGAAACCCGCGACTTGTACCGCGGCGAAGACGTCGGCATACCCTATAGCTTCGCCGACGGTTGCCGCGGCCGCTTCTTTGGCGGCAGCAGCAATTGCTGGGGCGGCTGGTGCCGGCCGCTCGATCCCTGGGATTTTGAAAAGCGCGATTGGATACCCAATAGCGGCTGGCCGTTCAAGCTTGACGACCTGAAGCCGTATTACGAGCGCACGCATGCGCTGCTCAAGCTGGGCCCGATCAACTTCGAGCCGAGCTGGTGGGAAAAGGCAATCAACCGCTCCGATGTGAAGCGCTTCCCGCTGCAGACCGGGAAGGTGCGCGACACCGTGTCCCAGTTCAGCCCGCCGGCGCGCTTTGGCAAACTGTATCGCGACGAACTGCGCCGCTCTGGCCATGTGCGCGTGTTCCTGTATGCAAACGCAGTCAACATCGCGACCGACCCCAACGCCAGCGGCGTCACGCATATCGACGTCGCCACGCTGTCGGGGCGGCGCATGACAGTGTCGGCCAAGATCTTCGTGCTGGCCACGGGCGGCATCGAGAATGCGCGCCTGCTGCTGTCGTCCAACAAAGTGCGCGAGAATGGCCTGGGCAATGACAACGACCTGGTCGGCCGCTACTTCATGGACCATCCGCGCCTGCAGTCGGGCAGCATTCATTTCAGCCGCGACTGGTCGCGCAACAAGCTGTACGACATCAAATACCACTACATGAATTCGGCCGTGTCGGCTGGCGGCACGCACATCGCGTCACAACTGGCGCTGTCGGAAAACACGCTGCGCGATGAAGGCTTGCTCAATGCCCGCATCTGGTTCGCCTCCGTGTTTCCCGGTGAAGGCAGCCCGGGTGCGCAAGCACTGTTCCGCTGCAAGCAAGCCTTGCTGGCCAAGGAGCAGGCAGGCTGGCGCTTGCGCGACGACCTGGTGACGATGGCCACCAACCCGGTCGACACGCTGGGCTATGGCTTCACGCGCCTGTTCCAGCCGCGCGCGCTGATACGCGGCGTGCGCTTCCAGATCATTGTCGAACCGGTGCCGGATCCCGATAGCCGCGTCACGCTGTCGCTCACCAAGACGGACCGCCTCGGCTTGCGCCGGGTCCAGGTTGACTGGCGCTTGGGCGACCAGGTGCGTCGTACCTTCGACCGCACGATGGCCATTGTTGCTGACGAACTGCGCCGCAGCGGCGTCGCGGCAGTCGACCTCGATCCGCCGATCGAAGGCGGCGCCTGGCCTTCATCCTTTGAAAGGGAAGGCACCTGGCACCACATGGGCACGACGCGCATGCATGAGTCGCCCAAGCAAGGTGTGGTTGATGCCAATTGCAAGGTGCATGGCATCAGCAACCTGTATATCGCCGGCAGCTCGGTGTTCCCGACGGCCGGCGCCAACTTCCCGACCATCACGATTGCAGCACTGGCCTTGCGCCTGAGCGAGCACATTTCCATGCGGGTCAGGGAGCAGGGCGGGACCACGGTCGAGCGCAGCACGGCGGAAGCTGGCAGCAGCGGCTTGCTGGTGGCGGCCAAAACGGTGTTCGACTCGCCATCATTCCGCCAGGGCGCAATGCGTTAAACACAATAGGCCGGCGCTGGTTGGCATCACTGCCGGCTCAGGGAAGATAAAAACGGGACCGCAATGCGGTCCCGTTTTTATTTGCATGAAAGGGCGACGGCTTCCGATCTCCTCCATACCCAAGCGCAGCTTCGGTATCCCGTCCCCCTGCAAGGGAGGGCGTGTCCGGGTGCTGCACAGTCCGTCGAAGCTGCGGTTTTGGTTTGCCGCAGGCGTTGGTTGTTTGTTTTTATAAAACTTATTTTCTTTTCTTTGGGTGAAGCCGGGAATTCGCCCCGGCGGGCGAGTAACTTTCTCTTGTCGCGACAAGAGAAAGTCAC
>JAQGMC010000009.1 GCA_028292545.1 Paucimonas sp. | reverse complement strand
CGTCGCGGGTCAGGATGTGCAGCGCCTTGAGCAGGGCAATCGATTGGCCGGGACGGATTTCATGCGAAGTGCTCATGGGGCGGTGGCAGGCGCGGCGGGCCGCAACCCGAAGCGAAATCGAAAACGGGCGCACATGATAACGCCCTATGCATCCGCCCGTGTGAGCGCATGATGGATCGCGGTTGCCACCACCGCCGCCTGGCCGGCTGCCACGCTGATTTGCGACAGTCCGCTGACCACGTCGCCAGCGGCGAACAAGCCGGGAATCGAAGTCTGGAAGCGCTTGCAATCGACCACCAGGCAGCCGCCGTTGTCCAATTCAGCGCCCAGGTGCGCCGCCAGTTCACAGCGCACCGCCGCCCCCATCGCGACATACAGCGTATCGAAGCGATATTCCCGACCGTCTGCGCCGCGCACCGCGCGTACCTGCCCGTCTTCCACCGACAAGTCGGCAACCGGCTCGGCGATCACGCGTATGCCAGCTTGCTGCAAGCGCTGCACCTGATGCTGGTCGAGCGCAATATCGCGGTTCAGTGAAAATGCAGTCAGGCGGTCGGTGAAATTGCGCAGGAACAGGGCTTCCTTGACCAGGTGCTCGCCACTGCCGGCAACACCGACGTCCTGGTCGATCACTTCATAGCCGTCACAAATCGGACAGTGGCGCACATAGCCTTCGCGGATCGCCTGGCGCAGCGCTGGCAGCGCCGGCTCGATATCCTGGGCGCCGGTTGCCAGCACGACATAACGCGCGACGATCTGTTCATGGTCAAGGTCGGCGCGAAACAGGCCATCTTCATCGCGCAGCAATTTTTGCACCCTTGCCTGCTCGATTTCCACGCCATGCCGGCGCACTTGCTCACGCATGCGCGCCAGCAATTCCGGGCCGGGTATGCCGTCAGGGAAGGCGGGGAAATTATGCGATACCGGTATGCGCAGCGCGCGGCTGCTGCCGGCGTCCACCAGCCTGATCTTGCGCCGGAAGCGGGCCAGATAGAGCGCGCTGATCAGGCCGGCCGGGCCGGCGCCAATGACGAGGCAATCTATTACCGGAGGATGGGTAGCGCTGGGCGTGGAATTCTGGTGCGGCATGGCAAGGGAAAGGAAACAAAGCGGAATCCCCATGCATGAAGCATTCCCGCGCGTCGGGTTGCACCGGACCGGGTTGCAGAAGTGGTTGAACGACCGCTGGCAGCACGCGGTCAGAAACCTTTTATAAATATCGCTCGATAGTCGTCTTGTCCAACGAAAAGGCGAAAGTAGTTCCGAGCAGCATGAGGTGTGGCCTGCTGGCGGGTTTTCGCGTCATGCCGTCGCGCGCCATGCGAGCATAGGTTTCCTGAAAAAAGAGGGCTGGCATGGACAGCTTTGCGGGCATCGATGGCGTGCTGCTGGCGCGCCTGCAGTTCGCGTTTACGATCAGCTTCCACATCATCTTCCCGGCCTTCACCATCGGCCTGTCGGCGTTCATTGCGACGCTGGAAATCATGTGGCTGCGCACGGGCCGCCACCACTACCGCCTGCTGGCGCGTTTCTGGACCCGCATCTTCGCCGTGTCCTTTGCCATGGGCGTGGTGTCAGGCATTGTCCTGTCCTACCAGTTCGGCACCAACTGGAGCGGCTTTTCGCATGTGGCCGGCAATATCATCGGACCGTTGATGGGTTATGAAGTGCTGTCCGCCTTCTTCCTGGAAGCCAGCTTCCTCGGCATCATGCTGTTCGGCTGGGACCGGGTGCCGCCCTGGCTGCATGTGCTGGCGGCCATCATCGTTGCGGCAGGCACCGCGCTATCTGGTTTCTGGATCCTGTCGGCAAATAGCTGGATGCATACGCCCGATGGCCATGTGATGCGCGACGGCATCGCGTATCCGGTGTCCTGGCTGCGCATTATTTTCAATCCCAGTTTCCCCTACCGCTTTGCGCACATGATGACGGCGGCCTACCTGACCACGTCGCTGGTGGTGCTGGCCACCGGCGCGCGCTACCTGCTGGCCGGGCGCTTTACCGAAGAAGCCAAGACCATGGTGCGCATGGGCCTGGGCATGGTGATGCTGCTGGCGCCGCTGCAAATCATGATTGGCGACTTGCATGGCCTGAACACCTTGAAGCACCAGCCGGTCAAGATCGCCGCCATAGAAGCGCACTGGGATGGCAGCCATCCGGCGGCGCTGGTGCTGTTTGCGCTGCCCGACCCCGTGGCCGAACGCAATCGGGCTGAAGTCGCGATTCCAGGCCTGGGCAGCCTGGTGCTGACGCACGAGTTCGGCGGTCGCTTCAAGGGCTTGAAGGATTTCCCGCCGGCCGACCGACCGCCGGTCTTGCCCGTGTTCGTCATGTTCCGGGTGATGGTGGGCATCGGTATGCTGATGCTGCTGATTGGCGCGTGCGGCGCACTGTTGTGGCGGCGCGGGCGGCTGTTTGACACAAGCTGGTTCCTGAAACCGGTCGCGCATTGCTGGCCGCTGGGCTTCATCGCCATCCTGTCCGGCTGGATCGTGACTGAAGTCGGGCGCCAGCCCTGGCTGGCCTATGGCTTGCTGCGCACGGCAGATGCGGCGTCGCCGGTGCCGGCGGCCACGGTGGCTTTCTCGCTGGCGCTGTTCGTCGTGGTCTACAGCGTCGTGTTTTCAATCGGCATCCTTTACATCAGCCGCATGATTGGGCGCGGGCCGCAGCCGGCACATGATCCGCCGGCTGCCGTGCCCAACCGCCCGATATCAAGCGCGAACGAAGCTGTGCGGACTGCGCCATGACGGAATCCGAATATTTCCTGCCGCTGATCTGGGCCGCGGTGATCGGCCTGGCGGTCGCGATGTATATCGTGCTCGACGGCTTCGACCTGGGCCTGGGCATCCTCTTCCCCTTCTTTCCAGATGAACTGCAGCGCGACACGATGATGAGTTCGGTTGCGCCTTTCTGGGATGGCAACGAAACCTGGCTGGTGCTGGGCGGGGTCGGGCTGCTGGTGGCTTTCCCGCTGGCTTACGCCATCATCATGCCGGCGCTTTACCTGCCGCTGGTGGTGATGCTGCTGGCCCTGATCTTTCGCGGCGTGTCCTTTGAATTCCGCCATGTCGCCAAGCCGCATCATCGCAGCTGGGACCGCGCGTTTGCCGCCGGCTCGACCATCGCCGCTTTCGCCCAGGGACTGGTGCTGGGCGGCCTGCTGCAGGAAATCCGCGTGGTCGACCAGCGCTTTGCCGGCGGCGTGCTGGATTGGCTGACACCCTTTTCTATCCTGTGCGGCCTGGGCCTGGTGGCGGGCTATGCGTTGCTGGGCGCGACCTGGCTGGTGCTCAAGACGGAAGGCGAAACCGAGGAACGTGCGCGCGAACTGGCGCCGCGCCTGTTGCTGTTGCTGCTGCTGTTCATTGCCGCGGTCAGCATCTGGACGCCGTGGCAATTGCCGCGCATTTTCCAGCGCTGGTTCAGTTTTCCGCACGTCGTGTTCCTGGCGCCGCTGCCGCTGTTGACGGCGCTGCTGGCGTTCGGGTGCTGGAAGGCGCTCAAGCGCCGCGCCCGGCTGGCCCCCTTTGCCTGCGCGACCGGCCTTTTCCTCCTGGCTTACCTTGGGCTGGTGGCGTCGAACCTGCCGTGGCTGGTGCCGCCCTCGATCACGGTATGGCAAGCGGCAGCGGACCCGTCCTCGCAATTATTCATGCTGGTGGGCACCGCGATCCTGCTGCCGCTGATCCTGATGTACACGGTGATGGTGTTCTGGGTGTTCCGCGCCCGCGTCGGACATGGAGAAAACTATCACCACTAAGCTGCTGCCCCCGGCGCAGGCTCACAACCCTTGCTGAAGTGTCTGCGCGATGGAAGCAGCGGGGGCGGCCAGCAAGGGCGTGTATTTGACCAGGCGCGGCGTGACGCTACCCCAGCGCTGGCCCAGTGGCACCTGCAGCACGTCGGCGCGCTGCATATTGGCCAGCAGCTTGCCCATCTTTGCGTAACGGGCCTCGACTTCGTCGCGGTCGGGCGTGCCCGGTTCTGGCAGCTTCCAGATCTTTTTGTTTGCATCGTATTCACGCGGCAGTTGCACCGGTGCGCGCGAGGAACAGGCATTGAAGATGACGGTGCCGTCCTTCAGCAGCCATAGTTCGCCGCCGAAGCCACGCCGCGCCAGGTTGCTGTGCGTGCCCATGCCGCGCTCATTGTCCTGCGCCAGCGTCTCCTTGAGGATAAACACGCCGTGCTCGCCAAACATCACGATGTACTTGCTTTCGCGCTCGGCATATTCGCCCGGCTCCAGGTCAGTGATCGGTCCGCCGTCATAGCGGAAAAAGCGCACGCCGTTTTCAGGCCCGAAGGTCACGTCCTCCCTCACGCCCGGTTCGATCGCCCATTCCTGGAACCGGCCCAGGCCATGGTTGGGCAGGCAATCGTAGGGGACCAGGCCCGGGGTCGGATAGAACATGCGGTCGGTGCGAAACACGGGCTGGCGATTCTCGTCGGCCGCGTGGCGCCGCGGTACTTTGATCGTCGGCATGCTTTTGCGGCCGGCGCTGGCAGCGGCAGGCGTGCGCGACGAAGTGCGGGTGGCTTTATGCGAGGCGGATAATTTGGCGAACATGATCACTCCCTTGTTTAAAAAATGCCGACCGTTTATCGGTGGGCAATTCTCGTATCGCAAACAGTGTGCCAAGCGCTCGGAAGCCTGCCTGCGCGCGCCTGCAAGTGCGCTCGCCAGGCCGCGCTCCTCATAGGGAAATCAGGCGGTCCGGGCTGGTTTCGGACGCCATCGTTTGAAGTGATTTCTGCGGCCATGCATGTCGAACCCGGGTTCGAAAGCAGCGCCGGCCCGGACTAACAATGTTCGTTTTTGGTTTTACAAACCCGTCCGTCGATGTGCGGCGATCGCAGCCGGAAAAGCGTAATCGCCCAAAATGGCGCGGTGGCGGATTACAGTCCGCCAGCTTCGCCGCCGTGTGGCCCCAACCTGCGCCAAGGCTTGCGCAAAACCGCCGATGCCCAAAGCACAGGGCCCTATAATTCGCCTGGCGGGCCCAGCCCCTTCCACCCCCTCTATGGAGATTGGCGACCTGACGCGCATCCTCACCAGATTGTTCAACCTGCTTCGCGGCTTGCGCCTTGCCGCCTGCTGGCTCGCGTGGTCGCTGGCCAGCGCCACCTGGGCCCAGCCCGCCGAACCGGGCGCGCCCATGCAACGCTATGAAGTCATCATCGATGCGCCGCCCGCTGTGGCGGGACGGCTGAACGAATCGCTGGAACTGACGCGGCGCGTGCGCGAGCAGGCGCTGCCGCTGGACGAATTCCGGCGCCTGACGGGCGTGGCCACGCAGCAGATCACGGAAGTGATGGCCACCGAAGGTTATTTCTCGGCCCGCACCGATGTCGCCACCGAACAGCAGGGCAGCACGCTGGTCGCGCGCTTTACCGTCGTGCCCGGGCCGCGCACGCTGGTTGAAGATGTGGACCTGAAGTTCACCGGCCATATCGCGACCAACCCAGAAGCCGCGGCGCGCATCGAGCGATTGCGGCGGCTCTGGAGCCTGAAGCCGGGCGAAGCCTTCCGCCAGCAAGAATGGGCCGATGCCAAGAACGGGCTGTTGAAGAACCTGCTCAACCGCGACTATCCCGCTGCCCGCATCGCCGCCAGCGAGGCCCGCATCGACCCGGCACGGCAGCGCGCGCAACTGGCAGTGGAAGTCGATTCCGGCCCCGCCTTCACCTTCGGCGAACTGGAGGTGCATGGCCTGGGCCGCTATCCGCGGCGCACGATCGATGCCCAAAATACGATACGGCCCGGCGAGCCTTACAGCCAGGAAAAGCTGAACGAACTGCAGTCGCGCATCCAGGACACGGGTTACTTCAAATCCGCCTTTGCCACCATCGAAGTCGATCCGGCGCATCCGCAGCAGGTGCCGGTGCGGCTGGACCTGGTTGAAAACGAAAGGCGCAGGCTGGCCCTGGGCGGTGGCATATCGACCGATACCGGCGCGCGCCTGCAGGCACGCTGGCTGGACCGCCGCTTCTTGGGCCGCGACTGGCGCCTGGAGTCGGAAGCCCGGGTCGACCGGGTGTCGGGCACCATCGGCGGCGAATTGTTTTTCCCGCGCCGCGACGAGGAATGGGTAAAAGGCTGGACACCCAGCCTGGCCGCCAGTTTCGCCCGCACCGACATCAGCGGCGAGGTCAACGACAAGATCCGCAACGTCGCGCGCCTGACCAGCCCCAGCCGCAACGATGAAAAAATGTGGTCGCTGTCGCTGCTGGCGGATCGCCAGCAATTGCCGGGCGCCGAACCCAACAACCGGCGTGCGCTGGTGGCTGGCTGGCGCTACACCCGGCGCCGGCTCGACAATTTCTTTTCGCCGCGGCGCGGCTATGTGGCCCAAGTCGACCTTTCCGGCGGCCCGGCCGGCGCCGTCAATGAAACCAGCCTCGGCCGCGTGACCACGCAATTCACGCTGCTGCAGCCGCTGATACCGCGCTGGTCGGCGGTCTTCCGGGCCCAGGCCGGGCAAGTATTCGGAGCCCGGCGCGAGCAAGTGCCGGACGACCTGCTGTTTCGCACCGGCGGCGACCAGACCGTGCGCGGCTATGCCTACAACACGCTGGGCGTGGCGCAAAACGGCGCCATCGTCAGCGGCCGCGTGCTGGCCGTGCTGAGCGCGGAACTGGTCTATCACTTCACGCCGGAATGGGGCGCGGCCGTGTTTTCGGACGCCGGCAATGCCGCCGACAGCTGGCGCGACTTCCATTTCGCGCGCGGCACCGGCGCCGGCGTGCGCTGGCGCAGTCCGGTCGGGCCGGTGAATGTGGACCTGGCATTCGGCCACGAGACGCGCAAGCCGCGCCTTCACTTTTCACTCGGCTATGGCTTCTGAAGCGCCAGCCGCGACCCCGGCCCGCCCGCGCCGCCGCGGCCTGCGCGCCTTGGCATGGCTGGCCGCACTGCTGGTGCTGCTGCTGGTCGCGCTGCTGGCAGGCGCTGCCTGGCTGGTGGGCACCGAAGCCGGCGCGCGCCAGGCGCTGGCACTGGCCGCGCGCGCAGGCGGCGGTACGCTTGCCATCGATGGCGTGCAGGGCCGCTTGGCCGACCGGCTGGAACTGGCGCGCGTAACCTGGACCGGGCCCGACATGCAAGTGCGCGCGCAGCAAGTCGTGCTGTCCTGGGATCCGATGGCTTTGTTGAAGCAGCGCCTGCATGTGCAATCGCTGAGCGCGCAACGCGTCGACATCGCTTTGGGCGCGGCGAAAAAAGATGAACCGCCGAAGCTGCCCGCCAGCCTGGACTTGCCGCTGGCGCTGCAGATCGACCATGCCGAAGTCGGCCAGACGGTGCTGGCGCGCGGCCCGCTGCGGCTGGCTGAACTGGGACGCTTGGGGCTTGGGCTCGACTACGACGGCAACCGCTACCGGCTGCAACTGGCGCCCCTGAAGCTGCGCGCAACCGATCCGGCGCTGCCGGTGCTGGGCGAAATCAAAGGTGGCGCCACGCTCGGCAGCAGGCAGCCGTTCGCGCTGGATGGCCGCTTCACGCTCGACAGCAGCGCCAGCCTGCGCGGCCAGCAATTAGGCGCGCGCGGCGATGCGGTGCTGAGCGGTTCGCTGGCGGAAATGGGCGCCACGCTGGCGCTGGAAGTGCCGCAATCGGGCGAACCGGCGCGCGTGGATGGCCACTTTGCGCTGCGGCCTTTCAGCGCCCAGCCCTTGTCGACCTCGCGCCTGACCGCGCGTGGCGTCGACCTGTCCTTTTTCAGCGCCGGCGCGCCGGCAACCCGGCTCGACGCCGACCTGGCCGCGCATGAGGATGGACGCGGCACGCTTTCCATCGGCAACAAGGCGGCCGGCACGCTGGATGCGAAAGCCTTGCCGCTGACCAGCCTGGCGTTGCGCTTTGCGCAGCAACAAGGCGCGCTGCGTTTCGACCAGCTGCGCGCCAGCCTGGGCACGGCGGCGCGCCCGGCCGGCATGCTGCGCGGCGAGGGATCGCTGTCGGGCGGCGTGCTGGAGCTGGCGCTGCAAGCCGAGGGCGTCGACCTGGCGCGCATCGATGCACGCGCGCGCAAGACCCGGCTTTCGGGACCGATCGCGCTGCGCCATGTCGAGGGTCGCGATGAACTGACGCTGGCACTGGCCGAACGCGCGCAAGGCTTGCCCTTGGACCTGGACCTGAAGGCGGTGCTGGCTGGCCAGCGCGTGACGCTGGAACGGATACGCTTGCGCGCCGCGGGCGGCGAAGCCAGCGCCAGCGGCAGCGCCAGCCTGGATGGCGCGCAAGCTTTCGCAGCCGAGGGCACGTTCTCACGCTTCACCCCGCGCGCCTTCGGCCAGTTTGCGCAACTGCCCGACCTGTTGCTCAACGGCCGTTTCTCGCTCAAGGGAACGCGCGCGCCGGCACTGGCCGGCACGCTGCAATTAGCCTTCACCGACAGCCGCCTGGCTGGCCAGCCCCTGGCGGGCCGTGGCAGCCTGGCGCTCAAGGGCGACCGGCTGGACGTGCCGGAACTGCAGTTGCAGGCCGGCGACAATGCCTTGCAACTGGCCGGCAGCCTGGCGCCGGAACGACAGTCGGGTGAATTGCACTTCACGCTGGCCGCGCCACGCCTGGATCAACTGGGGCTGGGCTGGCGCGGCGCGCTGCAGG
The DNA here is from genome assembly GCA_028292545.1 of Paucimonas sp. Lineage (GTDB taxonomy): Bacteria > Pseudomonadota > Gammaproteobacteria > Burkholderiales > Burkholderiaceae_D > Lacisediminimonas. The sequence goes on along the minus strand of JAQGMC010000009.1, from coordinate 12,449 downwards.
CCAGCGGCAGCGCGCGCGGCACGGCCCGCGCGCCCACGCTACAAGCGAGCTGGCAGGTACAGGGCCTGGAACTGGCGGGACTGGCGCGGCTGCAATCCGGCGCCGGCCAGGTGCAGGCGCGGCTCGATCCGGCCCAGGCCTGGCACCTGGCTGAACTGCAGGCCGAAGCCAGCCTGCAAGGCCTGGCTCGCGAGCAGCTGAGCGTGGCCAACCTGGCGCTGCGTGCGCAGTTTTCGCCGCGTCCGGAGGCGCCGCTGCTGCTCGACCTGCAAGCCGGCGGACTGTCGGACGGCACGCGCATGCTCGATACGGCCAGCATCAAGGCTGACGGCAGCACGGCGCAACATGCGATCGCGCTGCGGCTGGCGCGCGCCCGGCAGACCTTGTCAGCCGATGCCAGCGGCGGCTTGCAAAACCTGGCTAGTGCGCCAGCCTGGCGCGGCATGCTGCAAAAGCTGGAAAGCACGGGGCGGCTGCGCGCGCGCCTGGCCCAGCCCGCGCTTTTGCAAGTATCGGCCGCGCGCCAGTTGCTGGAGCAGTTCCGCCTGGAACTGGATGGCGGCACGATTGAAGTCGCGCAGTTTGCGCATGATGCACGCTCAACCACGACCCGCGGCCGCCTGCAGCGCCTGGACCTGGCGCGCTTGCTGGCGCTGGCAGGCAAGCCGCCGCCGGTTGCCACCGACTTGTTGCTGGAAGGCGAATGGGACTTGGCACTGGGCCAGTCGCTGAATGGCCGCGCTTCGTTGCGCAGGATATCGGGCGACGTCACCGTGCTGGGTGCAAGCCAGGTGAAGCTGGGACTGGCTGAACTGCAGGCCAGCTTGCAGGCGCGCGAAAACCGGGTTGAAGCCGTGCTGGATGCAAAGGGCAGCCAGCTCGGCCAGGTCGCGCTGCAAGCTGGCCTGGCCTTGCAGCGCGAAGGCCAGGGTTTCAGCATTGCCCGCGGCGGCGCGCTCAGTGGCGCGGCGCGCATCGCCATTCCGTCGCTGGCCTGGGTCGGTGGCCTGGCGTCGCAGGGCTTGGTGACCGAAGGCCGTTTGCAAAGCGATGTGAGCCTGGCAGGCACGCTGGCTGCGCCGCGCGTGTCAGGCCAGGTGCGCGGTGAAAACCTGCGCCTGTTCCTGGCCGAGCTCGGTGTGGACTTGCGCCAGGGCCAGCTTGAAGCCAGCTTCGACCAGGACCGCTTGAACCTGGCCCGGCTGGAATTCGCCGGCGGCGCAGGCAAGCTTGCCTTGTCGGGGCCGATCGGTTTCGCCGGCGGCCAGCCCAGCGGCCAATTGCTATTGACGGCTGAGCGCTACACGCTGTTCAACCGCAGCGACCGCAGGCTGGTCCTGAGCGGCAACAGCCGCATCGAACTGGGTGCGCGCGCGGCCCGCATCGGCGGCAGCTTCAAGGTCGATTCCGGCATGATCGACATCGGCAAATCGGACTTGCCGCAATTGTCGGAAGACGTGGTCATCGTCGGCCAGAAAAAGAAGGGGCCGGCAGCGCTTGCGCCGGAAATCGACCTTGCGCTCAACCTGGGCGATCAATTGCAATTGCGCGGGCGCGGACTGGATGCCTGGCTCAACGGCGAACTGCGCATCCGCAACAAGGCCGGCGAAGCCTTGCAGACCGAGGGCCTGGTGCGGGTCGCGCGCGGCAGCTTCGCGGCCTATGGCCGTGAGTTGAAGATCGAGCAGGGATCGCTGCGCTTCACCGGATCGATGACCAACCCGGCGCTGGACATATTGGCGATGCGCCGCGGCCAGGAAGTGGAAGCAGGCGTGAGCGTGCGCGGCACGGTGCTGTCGCCACGGGTAGTGCTGGTGTCCGAGCCGCCGCTGCCGGAAGCGGAAAAACTGTCGTGGCTGGTGCTTGGGCGCGGACTATCGGGCAGCGAAGGCCCGGACCTGGCGGCGCTGCAGTCGGCTGCCGCAAGCTTGTTGACGGGATCGGCCGGGGCGGGGGTGCAGGGGCAACTGGCTGCCGCGTTCGGCGTGGACACGATCAACCTGTCGCGCAGCCAGGATACCTTGCAGCAACGCATCGTGACCGTGGGCAAGCAGGTGTCATCGCGCCTGTATGTCAGCGTCGTGCAGGGACTGGAAACCGCAAGCAGCGGGCTGCGTTTGCGCTATACCTTGACGCCGCGCCTGACCGTGGAAGCAGAGGCTGGCACGCGCAGCGTGTTTTCACTGTTTTACAACTTGGCTTTCGATTGAGCAAAAAAAATCCCGCCGCTGCCCGGTTGGCTGCGACGGGAGTGTGAGCGGCCTGCATGCCTGCAGTCCGCCCAGGCTTTGGCAATACTTACTTCGAAGAACCCGAGCTCGACGAACCCGTCCCGCCGGAGCCAGACGAACCGGAACCGCCGCTCGACTTGCTGGCGCCGCCCGAAGAACCCGACATGCCGCTCGTACCGGACGAGCCGCTGGAGCTGGCGCCAGCGCCGGCATCATCCCGTTTCTGGCAACCGGCCAGGCCACCCAATGCCATGCTCACTGCCAGCAACGCTATCAATGATTTCGTGTTTTTCATCTCTGTCCTCATCTCGTCTTGGTAGAAAAGGGTTGCCGTCCGTCTTGTCGGCACTTGTGATCCCTGCACATCAGAGGGAAGCACGACGGGCATGGTTCAGCCCGTGCTGGCTCGCGTTTGCGTTGTCGCAAACAAGTTCGTGGATAACACCGATTGCGCTTCCTTAAGAACCGGTGCCGGTGCTACGGGATATAAAACAAGCCGGCATCAGTCACAACGCAAGCGACATGCAAATGTCGGTTCTGTCCTACACGAGAATCGGATAAACACGGGTGTTGAATAATTTGCACTTCTGTAAAGATCGGCACAGAAGAAATTGCAAAGCTGATTGAACACTGGAGAGCTCCATGAGCAACGCATTTAACGTATGCAGCAATTACGTGAGCATGCCAGCGCCGGACAGCGACTCGCTCGAACTGATGCATGCACGCGATGCCGAAATGGCGGCGCGCTGCGGCGAGCTGTACGGCGCTTCGTCGCCGATGCGGCATCTGTTCGAGATGATTGAAAAAGTGGCGCCTACCCGGGCCAACGTCCTGATCTCTGGCGAGAGCGGCACTGGCAAGGAACTGGTCGCGGCCGAAATCCACCGGCTGTCAAAGGAGCGCGACAAACCCTTCGTGGCCATCAACTGCGGCGCGGTCTCGCCGCAGCTGATCGAAGCCGAATTGTTCGGCCATGAACGCGGCAGCTTCACCGGCGCCGTGCGCATGCACAAAGGTTGCTTTGAGCGCGCCGCCGGCGGCACGCTGTTCCTCGACGAGCTGACCGAAATGTCACCCGAAATGCAGATCAAGCTGCTGCGGGTGCTGGAGACTGGCAGGTTCTGCCGCGTGGGCGCCGATGACGAGATGCGGGTCAAGGTGCGGGTCGTGGCCGCCACCAATCGCGACCCGCAACAGGCTGTGGAAGCCGGCATGCTGCGCAGCGACCTGTATTACCGGCTGGCAGTATTCCCGATATACATGCCTTCTTTGCGCGAACGCGGTGACGATGTTGAATTGCTCGCTAAACTGTTCTTGCAGAGGCTGAACGAGGAAGAGGAAACTGCGAAGCAATTATCGCGCTCGTCGCGCCGCTTCCTGCGTGAGTATCACTGGCCAGGAAATGTGCGCGAGCTCAAGAACGTGGTGCATCGCGCGTTTATCCTTGCGGACCAGGAACTTGATTTGTCCTTGGCTGTAGGATCGTCGCGGCCGCTAGTCGCACCGGTGGCCACGGATTGCATCACCTTCCCGTTGGGAAGCAAGTTGGCGGATGCCGAGCAGCGCCTGATTTTTGCGACGCTTGGCTACTGTGGTGGCAACAAGACGCAGACGGCGGAGGTATTGGGAGTGAGCTTGAAGACACTTTACAATCGCCTCAACGAATACCAGGCCCGCATGGCTGGTGGCGATACGCCCGCGCCCCCGCAGCCGCCAATGAGCGTGAACGCCAACCTGTAAGGATGGCAGGTGAAGTGGGCGCCGCAGGCAGCGGCGCAGCGGTCCAGGAGGCGGGCAACAAGACTGGCGATAAGACGGCATCGAAGACATCGAAGATGATGAACGAATCGAAGACACAGAAAGCTTCGAACAGCAAAGACATCGAAAACATCTACGACACCGGCCGACCGGGCGGCGCCTGCAGCAGGCGCCGCCCGGCGTTTCGCAGTATGAACTGAACGACGCAGGACCAAGAAAACACCCATGGTAGACATACTGGTTGTGGACGATCATGCAGTCGTGCGCGCAGGCGTGCGCTACTTCGTAGCGGACATGCCCGAGGTGCGCATTGCAGGGGAAGCCGCCACGGCGCAGGAAGCAATGCGCCTGATCCGATCCAAGAAATTCGATATCGTGCTGCTCGACATAGCCATGCCCGACAAGAGTGGCGTGGAAGTGCTCAAGCAAATCAAGCGTGAAAAACCCGAACTGCCGGTGCTGATGTTGTCCATGCCTCCGGAGAATCGCTATGCGGTACAGATTTTGCGTAGTGGCGCTAGCGGCTACGTGCAGAAGGAAGCGCTGGCAACGGAGCTGGTGAACGCCATCAACACCATCCTGCGCGGGCATAAATACATCAGCCCGGCAGTGGCCGAGTTGCTGACCGCGGACCCGGCCAGCAGCGACAGCCAGCGACCCTTGCATGAATTGCTGTCGGCCCGGGAGTACCAGATTTTTTGCCGGCTGGGCCAGGGCGAAGGCGTCTCGCGCATTGCAGACGAGTTGTGCCTGTCAGTGAAAACAGTCAGCACTTATCGCTCCCGGGTGCTTGAGAAAATGCATATGCAAAACAATGCGGACATCATTTATTACGCCATCAAGCAGAACCTGATCGACTAGCGAAATTTTGAAGTGGCAGCAGCAATCAACAGCGGAATTCACATGGCCGAGCAAGGGGACCACAAGCGGACGGCATCAATCAGGGTCTTCCTGGTGGAAGACTCCAGCACGGTGCGCGAGCTGATCGTGGAAAATTTTACCGGCATCCCCGGCATCAGCTGGGCCGGCTTCTCGGATTCGGAAACGGATGCGCTGGCGCAGTTGCAGGAGCAATCCTGCGACGTGCTCATCGTCGACATTGAACTGCGCCAGGGGAATGGCATGAGCTTGCTGCGCAAGCTGGCCGAGCGCCAATGCCATACCGGCGACCTCAAGATCGTATTCAGCAACAACATCTGCGACGCCTACCGCCGCGCTGGCGCGCAGTATGGGGTCGGGCATTTCCTGGACAAGTCGTTCGAGCTGCCGGAATTATGTTCGCTGCTGCAGCAGCATCGGGCCAGCCTGTTGCAAGCCTGAGGCTGCTGCTGCGCCGCCGCCGCGATCCATCCTGAAGCTACGCGCTATCCTGAAGCTGGTCCGTCATTGCGCGGCCGTCCATCCTTGCGCCGCGATCCATCCTTGCGCTGTCAATCGTTCTGCGGTCGCTGCATCGGCGCTCGCTGGCGCCGCCGCTGCCGGTACTGCCGGCGCCAGCGGCAGGGCGACTCAACCGACCTCCCTCTGCTCGCCTGCGCCAAAAGCCTTGTCTGCCTCGGTGCGCGGCAATCGTATCGTGATCGAGGTGCCCTTGCCGGGCGCGCTGTTGATGCGCACGTCGCCCCCGAGATACTGGGCCCGCTCGCGCATGCCGCGCAATCCATGCGTCAGGCGGCGACTGGCCTCGGAGGTCGCAAAGCCCACGCCATTGTCGCGGATCGACAGTACGATGCCATCCTCTGAATCGTCCAGCACCACGTCGACCCGGGCCGCCTTTGCATGCTTGGCTACGTTGTTCAAGCCCTCTTGCAACATCCGGTATAAACCGATTTCGGTGGCGGGTGCATAAGCCAGGTCTTCATCGGGCAAGTCGGCTTTGCAAGTGACGCCGGTGTAATTTTCAAATTCAAGGCATTGCTCGGCGATGGCGGTCTTGATACCGAAGATGTCCAGTTTGTCTGGCCGCAAACCCACCTGGATGCGGCGCGTGGTCTGCGTGACTGCGCCGAGCAAGGCCTTGATCTGCTGTGCCCGCTCGGCCAGCACGGGGTCATGCGGCATTTTCTGGAACAGGATCGCCAGGTGCATCGACAAGGCAGTCAGCGCAGAACCAAGGTCGTCATGCAGTTCGCGCGCAATCGCCCGCTTCTCTTCTTCGCGCGTCGATTCAATGTGGCCGATGAGTTCGCTGACTTCGGCTGTGCGTTCCTGGACCAATTTTTCCAGCCGCATTTCATGCTCACGCAGCGCATCTTCCACCCGCTTGCGCTCGGTGATGTCGGTGCTGATGCCGATCACGCCGCAAACTTCGCCATTGGCGCTGGTCCAGGGCGTCTTGGTGGAATACAGGGTGCGCACCGCGCCATCGGGCAAGTGCACGCTTTCTTCCATTGCGCGCGCTGCGTTTGCGCTCATCACGTCATTGTCGTGGGCGATCACTTCTGCCGCATACCGGGGATGGGCAAACATTTGTTCCGTAGTCATGCCCGTGAGGTCGCGACCATCCAGCCCCATCATGCGTGCGGTGGCCGGATTGGCGAATACGATGGCGCCGGCGCGGTCCTTGATATAGATGGCGTCGGGCGTGTTGTCGCTGACCGCGCGCAGCAATTGGCTGGTGCGGGACAGCGCAAGCTCGCGGCTGCGGCGCTCTTCGTGTTCACGGTTGAGCAGTGCGCCGGCGCGCCAGAACAGCACCGACAGCCAGGCGCCGGCCAGCAATACCACCAGTGGCGACACTTTTTCGTAACCGTAAAAACCAAGCCGGGCGCCGCGGTCCACCAGCAAGAACAAAAGCAGCAGCAACAACAGGCTCTTGGGCAGCAGGCGCCGCACCAGCGCTGCGCCCGGTCCTTCGCTATTCCACAGCGCCATCACGCGGTGGGTCGGGCGCGCGGTGAGCAAGCCCAGGCCAAACAGCATGAACAGTAAAGCCGTATGCGGACCGACACCTTGGGAAGAAGCGACATCCACCATAGCAGTCACACTGAACAGATAGCCGATCAGAGGAACAGCCATAAAGCCCAGCATCAGGATCGCAAAATACTCTGCCAGGTAGTGGCCATTCTTGAGCCGATGGTCGATCAAGGCCAGCGCAGCGCCAGCAAGCAAAACACAGATCGCAGCCAGGAAGGACATGCGGCCCGGGTTCGCGCCTGCGCCCGGACTGGCGAATTCCTGCCATCGGTCAATGCCGGCATCAAGCCCACTGCCGTATTCGACCAGTGTGATCGCAGACAGCAGCAGCATCGCCAGGGCCAGCGCGCTGACCGCCGCGCGGGCCCAGCGCCGCCGCGCCGGTGCGTCGATGCGTTGTGCGCCCAATGCGTTGCACAGGCCGAGCGCCAGGCCACCGGCAATCATGGCCGCGCCTGTATTGGCTTTAATGGCGGGCACGCCGGGCATGGCTTCGACCAGGCCGCGCAATCCGGTATGCCAGGCGAAGATCGCGCAGGCGCCGGTGAATACGAGCACCACGCAAACGAGCATGGTAAAGATGTAGAAAAAGGCCGGGCTGGCTGGATCCGGATCCGTATTCCGGCTCTGCATGCTTGGGACTCCTGGCGTGCACGTGGGAGGGGACGCGCTTGAACTGGGCAAAGTTAGCAATGCGCGCGGGCGTAGTGTTGACTCAGGTCAAGCCCGTCGTTGCAAGGGGCCGGACCGACCTGCACAGGATACACGTGCAGCCAGTGTGCAGTTTGATCGACCGCTTGTCTGACAGCGGGTTTCTTACATGGCGCGCAGGGCTGGGGCTGGCGCGCAGTTTGCATAAGCTCCAAACGACGGCCTCTGAAATGCAATGACGTCGTTGTCCGGATTCCGAATTGCGCAAGACAAGTTGCAGTAGTGGGCTCCGACCATCGAACCAGCGGCTCGTATCGATGCCTAACAAACACGGATACCGGCCGATGGAGAACAGGTGGGAACCGACCAGGAAGGGTTTGGCGTAATCATTCGCATTTGCCGCAGCACGGGAGGCAGATGGGACGTATTGGAGCAGGACCGGCCAATCGGCTCGTTTGATTCACGGGAAGATGCGACTGACTTCGCCAACGAGGTGACGACGGGGAGGGCTGGCGCCTCTGCAATCGTGCTGGAGGAGGGGTCGGCGGGTTCGGAAGCAGTACCCGATAGCAGCAAGCAGTAAGGGGGCACTGCCAGGGACCAGTTGTCATACAGCCGGAGATTTATTTAGACTAACTTTATCGGAGAACGCAAATGAACTTTATTATCTGGATCGTAGTGGGCGGCATCCTGGGCTGGATCGCAAGCATGATCATGCGGACCGATGCGCAGCAGGGGATGTTGCTGAACATCGTCGTGGGTATCATCGGCGCCTTGCTGGGTGGTTGGTTGCTGGCGCCGCTGTTTGGCACCGGCACGATCAACCAGAACGATTTCAGTATCGGTTCGTTGCTGGTGTCGCTGCTGGGCGCTGTCATCCTGCTGGCGATAGTGAACCTGTTCCGCCGCGGCACGCCGCGATAAGGTAAGGTAAGCAGCAAGCCGCTGTGGCGGCTTGCCCGCTGCCTCGCAAACGGCCCGGCCCTGCCGGGCCGTTTGCATGTCTGCACGTCTGCACGTCTTCACGTCTTCACGACGGTACCTCTGCACCTCTGCACGTCTACTCCTCTGCACGTCTGCACGTCTGCACCGCGCTTACACCATGCGCGCAGCCTGCACCCACTGGTCGAACTGTTCTTGCGTGACGTAAGCCAGCGCGAGCGCCGCTTGCCTCAGGCTGCTGCCTTCGCGATGCGCTTTCTTTGCAATCTCTGCCGCCTTGTCATAGCCAATATGCGGCGCCAGGGCCGTCACCAGCATCAGCGAACGCTCCAGCAATTCTGCAATCCGTTCCCGCGCCGGCTCTATGCCTTGCGCGCAATGCCGGTCAAAACTGCGCATGCCATCGGCCAGCAGGCGCGCGCTCTGCAGGAAGCCGTGCGCCAGCAGCGGCTTAAAAACATTCAATTCAAAATTACCCGAGGCGCCCGCCATGCTGAGCGCCGCATCGTTGCCGAGCACCTGCAGGCATAGCATGGTCATGGCTTCGCATTGGGTCGGGTTGACCTTGCCAGGCATGATTGAACTGCCCGGCTCATTCTCTGGAATCGTGATTTCTCCCAGCCCGGAGCGGGGACCGGATGCCAACCAGCGCACATCATTGGCAATCTTGAACAGCGCCACCGCCAGGGTTTTCAATGCCCCGTGCGCCATGACCAATTCGTCGTGCGCCGCCAATGCGGCAAACTTGTTGGGCGCACTGGTGAAGGACAGGCCAGTGCGGTGCGCCAGTTCGGCCGCTACGCGCACGCCAAATTCGGGATGCGTATTCAAACCGGTGCCCACTGCCGTGCCGCCAACGGCCAGGCGCAGCAAACCGGCGCCGGCATGGGCAATGGCCTCGCTGGCGTTGCCCAGCTGGGCCACATAGCCGGAAAACTCTTGCGCCAGCGTGACCGGTGTCGCGTCCTGCAAATGGGTACGCCCGATCTTGACGATGTCATGCCAGGCTTCAGACTTGCGCAACAGCGTGGCGCGCAAATCATGCAGCGCGGGCGCCAGGTCATCCTGCATGGCGATGGCGGCGGCCACATACATCGCGGTCGGGAAAATGTCGTTGGATGACTGGCCGCGGTTGACATCGTCATTCGGATGCACCAGCCGCCCTTCCCCGCGCGGCCCGCCCAGCAATTCGGATGCGCGGTTGGCCAGCACTTCATTCATGTTCATATTGGTTTGCGTGCCGGAGCCGGTCTGCCACACGGACAAGGGGAATTCATCCGCATGCTTGCCGGCGATGACTTCGTCGGCGGCAGCGATGACAGCCGCGGCAATGTCGGGCCGCAACAGGCCAAGCTCGCGGTTAGCCAGCGCGCATGCACGCTTGACTTCGGCCAGCGCCAGCAGCAAGGCTTGCGGCATGCGTTCGGTGGAAATGGCGAAATGCTCGAGCGAGCGCTGGGTTTGCGCGCCCCACAGCCGGTCGGCCGGTACTTCAATGGCGCCAAAGCTGTCGTTTTCGGTACGGGTGTCGGGCATGGTTTCTCCTTTGGCGCGGGCCAATCGTCGATCATGCCCAAAGCGGGCAGTGAAGCCTAGCCGAATATGCTGGCTTGCTGAGCTGCCGCAGATGCGGCTTCGCAGCCGGGCCATCTGCCGGGCGGTCCGCCAGTCCATCCGCCGGGCCGTCGGCCGGCCCATCTGCAGGCCGGCTGCTGCCTGTCAGTCCAGGCTGCAGGCACGCGTGGGTGTCGCGTGCCGGATCTGCACGGTGCTGTGGCCGATGCCAAAGCGCAGGCGCAGCGCCGCTTCAAGCTGGTCCAGGAAAATATCGTCCGGCCCTGCGCCTGGCATTACCAGGCTGACCGTCAAGGCACTCTCCGTAGTACTCATCGGCCAGATATGCAAGTCATGCACTTGCGCCACGCCAGCCTGGGCGGCGATGAAAGCGTACACCGCTTCCAGGTCGATGTGGGCCGGCACTGCATGCACCGACAGCCGCAAAGCTTCGCGCAGCAAGCCCCAGGTGCCAGCGACGATTGCCGCCACGATCAGGATCGACAGCAGCGGGTCGAGCCAGTACCAGCCTGTGGTCATCATCGCGATGCCGCCCAGCACCACGGCCAGCGACACGCCGGCGTCGGCAAGCAAGTGCAGGAAGGCGGCGCGCTGGTTCAAATCATTGCGGCTGCCGGACATGAATAGCCAGGCGGAAAATCCGTTGACGACGATGCCGGAGGCCGCCACCGCTATCACCGCCATGCCAGCGACCGGTCCCGGGTTCAGCAAGTGCCGCACCGCTTCCAGTGCAATTGCGCCGCAGGCCACCAGCAGCAGCATGGCGTTGCCCAGCGCCGCCAGGATCGAGCTGCTGCGCAAGCCATAGGTGAAACGCCCGGCGGGCTGGCGCCGCGACAGCACGGCGGCGCCCCAGGCCAGCAACAAGCCAAGTACGTCGGACAAGTTGTGGCCGGCGTCGGCCAGGAGCGCCGTGGAATTGGCCCACAGTCCGGCGCCGAATTCGACCGCGACAAAGGCCAGGTTCAGCCCGACCGCAAGCGGAAAAGCGCGGCTGCCCGGATCGCCGTGCACATGTCCGGCGTGATGATGATGGTGGTCGTGGGGATGAGCGTGGGGATGATCGTGCGCGTGCGGGTCGTCACCGTGCGCATGCGCGCCGCCGGCATCATGCTGGTGCCCGTCGTCGTGGGCGTCGGCGTGGTGATGCTGCTGCGGATCGTGCTGCGGCGAACCCGGCGCATGGTCATGTGAGGCCGGCGCCGTGGCCGCTGGAGAACCCGGTGCGGAGGCTGGCGCGGCGTTGCGATTCGGTTGATTCTGGTCGGGCATGATATGCGGATGACCGGAAACGGTTCCGGCCGCGCCGGTTCCGAACGGTACTCATGAGGCAAAGCCCATTATGACAGCGGGCAGGCCCGCATGACAGCAGGGAGGCCCCTGTGGGCTCGCGCGGCACCGGCTTGCAGCAGGCATGTGCGCAGCCTTTCAGCCCTTCTTCTGCACCTCTGGCAGCGGGCAGGCGTCGAGCACCTGCAAGTCGTTGTCGCGTGCAAAACCGAGCACGAAATGCCAGGCCATCGGCTCTGCATCGCGCAGCGCCTCGCTGACCACCACCGATTTCACGCCGGCCAGCACGGTCGGACGAACATAGGGTGAGTAATGCAGGTGGGCTGCGTGCGGCCCGCTCGAGCCGGCCGGCCGGAAGCGTGCCATCACGCCGGCCAGGCGCTCGGCCCAGTCGCTGGGTCGGAAAGGTTTGCCATTGCTGGTCAAACCCTGGATGAAGAATTCACGCGCTGTGGTTTTTGCAGGATCGGCCATTGGTGGGGGCTGTTGTGCGGTCACTCCTGGCGACCAGTGACCGGCGGTCCGGAAAGCGTCCGCCATTGTGTGGCAGCGCTCAATCATGCATATTATATCTTATAGAAGACTTGGGGAAAGGTATCGTTTTGGGGCAAGGGTTTTACGCCACAGGACCAAACGCAAGAAGCGTGCAAGCCGCTGTAGAAACGGGAGCATGAGGAGGGATTCGGGAACAGGTCGGGCCGCGGCTGGACTGGAACCGGCCCGCAGGGAAACAGCCTGAAACTACCTGCCAGGTCAGTCCAGGCTACGGTATCCCCTCCCTTTCAAGGGGAGGGTTAGGGTGGGGATGGGGTCAACGCACGCATGCAGGAGCGCCAGGCAATGTGGCTGCTTCAATGGCGCTGGTTCTAACCTACCGCCAGGTGCCAACTCCATCCCCACCCCGCCCTCCCCTTGAAAGGGAGGGCGTTTTCATAGTCCTGCAGAGTCCGCCGAAGCTACGGTTTTGGTTTGCCGCAGGCGTTGGTTGTTTGTTTTTATAAAACTTATTTTCTTTTCTTTGGGTGAAGCCGGGAATTCGCCCCGGCGGGCGAGTAACTTTCTCTTGTCGCGACAAGAGAAAGTCAC
>JAQGMC010000008.1 GCA_028292545.1 Paucimonas sp. | reverse complement strand
CATCGCTTGCCGCGCTGGGCGTCGCGGCGCTGGCGATGGCCGCGATCGGCTGGATGACCGTCGCCCGCGTGCAGGGCGTGGTCGGCATGGCTTACGAGCCGATGTCGGCTCATCTGTTTGCACAGTCGAGCTTGCCGGTTTCACCTGGCTTGTCGCATGCATTGAGCATCGCGACCCAGGCCGGCCTGTATTTCCGCTATCTGTTGGTGTGGCTGCTGCCCGCGCCGGCATGGATGGCAATCGACATGCGGGCAGAATTCCTCCCGGGTTTCGGCCGCTGGGAAGCCTGGGCCGGACCAATCGCCTTCGCAGCGTATGGCGTCCTGGCCACCCGCCTGCTGTTTGCACGTGGCTTGGCGGGGCTGGCTGGATTCGGGCTGCTCTACCCGTGGTTGCTGTATCCACTCGAGTTTTCCAGCATCCGGGTGCAGGAGACTTTCGTCCTCTATCGCAGCTACTTGTGGATGCCTGGACTGATGCTGGTTCTGGCCACGTTGGTCGTTGCACTGCAGCGCTTCTCCCTGCGGCGGAGCTTATCGATGCCAGGCTTGCGCGCAGCCTTGCTGGTTTCCTGCGTGCTGTTGCTGGCGCCCGCCACGGTCGACCGCCTGCAAGTGGCGTCCGATGGCTGGCGATTGTGGGATGACGCAGCCCGCTTGCTCGCTAATGACAGCGTGCCGGGCGCGGACCGCATCCGGTACAACCGCGCCAACGCGGCGCTGGCCGCTGGCCGCTATCGGGAAGCCGTATCGGACTTGCAGCGGGTGGTCGCCATCAGCCCTCAATTGATGCCCGTGCACCATGCATTGGGCAACGCCTACCTGGCCAACGGCCAGCCCGGCCCGGCCGAGCAGGAATTCAGGCTGGCCCTGTCGCATTCGCCAGCGAATCCGGCGCTGCGCTATGCATGGGCGATATCGCTCAAGCGAACCGGCCGTGAAGCCGAGGCACGCGAGCAGATGCGTGTTTCCTGCGCCGGCAACTATATGCCGGCCTGCATGGTCACGGCGCGGCTGGGGAAGGATGCCGCCCCGCGCTAAGCTTGCGCAGCGCGCCCGATCCCGGTTCGGGTGGAAAATGTCCCCGCGAAGACAAAAGGCCCTTGGCCGCGGGTTTCAACGGTAACAACGCGGTTCGGGGCTGGTGACCCCAATTCCCAGGTGCCCCAGAGTGTTCATAGACTTCCTTTTATTAAACTTAAAACGCAGTCTATGATTGTTCTATCTGGCATAAATTTGCAGAAAGCCATCATAGATGAAGGTTTATTCCCTATAATCCGACATCGATGACTGTGCCGGAGCCGCGATGCCGACCAAGATCTTGCCCTCAGCCGTCACCCCCAGCCTGGTGCAGGAGCGCCTGGCGATGTGGGGGAAATGCATCAGGACGCAGCGAATCAGGCAGCGCATTCTGGCCCGCGACTTGTGTGCCCGCATCGGCGTGTCCGACGCTACCTTGCGCCGGCTGGAAAACGGCGACGCTGGCGCCAGCGCCAGTCTCTACCTCAGCGCCTTGCTGGTGCTCGGCATACTAGATCAAGCGGCACCGGTACTTGAGCTTCCCCTGTGGGCTGACGAGGGTCGCAAACGCGTACGCCCGCCGCGACCGGGAAGTGACGCGCATGATTTCTAAGCCGATCTTCGTCTACCTGCAGCGCCCGGATAATGGCGAGTGGGTGACGGTCGGCCGCTATTTGCGTGGCGACCAGGAGGAAGGCACATTCCGTTATGCCCCCTCGTATGTACGGGCGGGGCTGGCCTGGTCCATTGATCCGGTGAACCTGCCCTTCGTTCCAGACCTGGAGTGGAAGGCGCCGCGCTACCGCGGCTTGCATGACGCCTTGCGCGACACCTGCCCGGATGCCTGGGGCCGAATGCTGATCCGCAAGGAGCATGGGCTAGCTGAGGATGCACATGATTCGCGCTTCCTGCTGTTGGCCGGCAATGCAGACCGCTGGGGCGCACTTGCCGTCGGCACCAGCGCCAAGCCTTCCGTCGCCAACCTGGCAACGCCGCGCCTGCCGCAGCTGGAAGCCCTGACCCAGGAACTGCTTGCGATATTCGAGCGGCGGGCGCCGGTCGATGCAAAGCTGCGCAAGCGGCTGGTTGCCACCCCCAGCCTGGGCGGCGCCCGCCCCAAGGCCACGGTGCGCGACGGCGACGACTACTGGCTGGTGAAGCCTTACCTGCCCACGGATATTGCCGACATCCCCCTGCTGAAGGGGGCCTTCTTACCGCAGAACTGCGCCAGATGATGGCGCTGCGGTTGACAGAGAACCAGGCGAGGCTGGCGGATTGAAATCTTCAGCATTCAACGGAAAACCAGGATGAAGCGAGAATATTTTTTTCGGCTGCTGAATGTGTTCACTGAAACCACATTCGGTGGAAACCAGCTTTGTGTTTTTGAAGACGGTTCAGGCTTGAGCACGGAAGAAATGCAAGCCCTGGCCAGGCAATTCAACCTGTCTGAAACCACATTCGTTTTGCCTTCGGAGAAGGCGACTGCCCGTATAAGGATCTTCACGACCGGCTATGAAATGCCTTTCGCCGGCCACCCCACGCTCGGTTCCGCTGAAGTGGTGCGCTCGTTCAAAGGCACGCCTGATCGAATCAGCCTGGAATTCGCCGCCGGTGTTGTCCCGGTTTTCGCCGACCGGAATACCTGGTCCTTCGTCGCTCCCTCGCCACCGCAGGGCAAGGAGCGGGTCGTTGGCACGGGTGCGTCAAGGAAGGAAATTGCCGAATTGCTGGGCCTGGACGCAGCAGACCTGCTTGATGACCCGGTGTGGGTGAACATGGGGGCAGATCAATTGCTCATCCCGGTAAAAACCGTCCAGGCTGTAAGGCGGGCAAGCCCGAACAGTATGTATTTCCCTCACTGGCCACAAAGCAGCCTTGGCCGAAAAACTGCCTATGTATTCGCATTTGAAGAAGGCATGCCGGACCGCGTCCTGGCCCGGTATTTCTTCACGATGCAAGGTGGAGGCGTCAGTGAGGATCCTGGCACAGGTTCAGCCTGCGCCAATCTCGGCGCCTGGTTGCTGCACGCCGGGCGCGCCGCCCCGTTTCAGGTGATTGTTAACCAAGGCGAAGCGGTACATCGGCCGTCCCGTCTTTTGTTGACCGTAAATGAAAAAAGTGAGGTTATGGTCGGTGGATCGGTCCTTGAATTAGGACGCGGTTCAATCTTCTTGTGACATGAGGCGCGGGCCCGGCTGGAACAGTGGGAGCGCGCGAGAACCCGCAGGCCCCGGAAGTGGTTCCTGGCAGGGTATTGCAGAGGAAAGATTTGCTATGAATTCCGAGGAAAAGCCTGATGGCGTCGTCGCTTTGACGGTGGAGCCGCGGCGCAAGCCATCCAACTATCCGGCGCCTTTTGCTTCCCGTATGGCAGGGCGGAGCAAGCGTCAACTTGGCGAGGTGTTTGGGCTGCGCAATTTTGGTGTGAACCTGACAGTACTTTCACCCGGGTCGGCATCGGCGCTGCGGCATGCCCATTCGACCCAGGACGAGTTTATTTACATCGTCTCGGGTACGCCCATCCTCCATACCGACGAGGGACGCCTGCAACTTGCCCCCGGGATGTGCGCAGGTTTTCCAGCCGGGTCTGGAAATGCACACTGCTTGCTGAATGAAAGCGAGCAGGAGGTGACCTACCTTGAAGTCGGCGATCGTTCGCCCGGCGACGAGGCGAGCTATCCGGATGACGACCTGAAAGCCGTGTTGATCGACGGTAGCTGGAAGTTTTTCCACAAAGATGGGACGCCTTACTGAAACGGGGCCATGGTTGGCGCTTCATCCCGGATTGCGGGCTTGCCCCAGACGACGCCAGCATGTGACCGGGACGCTTCAGTCAAGACAGAAGGCTTGATGTCAAAGGAAGGCCTGGAAACTCAGTCGCCCACCCAATGCCCGGACTTCCCACCCACCTTCTCCAGCAACCTCACATCCCCCATAACCATCCCCCGGTCCACCGCCTTGCACATGTCGTAAATCGTCAGCAGGCCGACCTGTACGGCAGTCAGCGCTTCCATTTCCACGCCAGTCTTGCCTGCGGTTTCGGCACGCACGGTGCAGCGTATGCTCGCGTTCGCCG
>JAQGMC010000112.1 GCA_028292545.1 Paucimonas sp. | reverse complement strand
CCATCATCACCGGTGCCGGTTCCTGGATCTGCCTGGCTGCCGCCCGCAAGCTGATAGAGAAGGGCGCCCGCGTAGTACTGGCGGACCAGTCCGAAGCCTTCCGCGCCGAAGCCGAGGCTGTGCTGGGCGATGCCGGTTGTTACCTGGTTGGCGACCTTCGCGACGACGCTTTCCTGGACCGCATAGTCAGCACCGCCAAAGACAAATTCGGCGGGGTCAATATGCTCTTGAGCGCCGCTGCCAGTTATGCTGAAAATGGCCTCGACACCAGCCGTGGGCAGTGGAACGACACCATCGATGTCAATGTCGTATCGCCTGCACTGCTGACCCGGAAAGTCGCCGACCACATGCGTGAAGGCGATGCCATCGTCTATGTCGCTTCCTGCAGCGCACGCGTTTCCCAGCACAACAAGCTGGTCTATAACATCACCAAGGCAGCGTTGCTGATGCTGGCCAAGGCCAGTGCCCAGCGCCTCGCTCCACGCCGCATCCGCGTCAACAGTTTGTCGCCGGGCTGGACCTGGAGCCGCGCCATCGAGCGCCGTTGGGGAACGCGCGAGCACGCCGACGCATTCGCCGGCGAATTCCAACCCATGGGGCGCCTGGCCGATCCGGAAGAAGTCGCTGATGCCGCCTTGTATTTGCTCTCCGACCAGGCTCGCTTCGTAACCGGCACCGACCTCGCAGTTGACGGCGGCTATGAAGCAATCGGCCCGGAAGCGATGGGCCAGGCGTGGCAAAAATATCCGCCGATCCCCTGAACCGTTGATCCCGGCTATCCTCACACCGGCATAAGGCCGCTTAGCCCAGTGCAAGCCGCCGCAACGCCACCATAGCGACCGAACCAGGAACCTCCACCATGTCCGACTGGCAGCCCAGCCCCAGCTATCCCGACCCCGCCATCGTCGTCGAAGACGCCTCCTTTGCCCGCTATCGCCTGATCCATGCCAAGGTTGAACGCCTGGCCACCGGCATGCGCTGGTCCGAAGGCCCGGTCTGGTTCGGCGACCAGCGCTGCCTGCTGTGGAACGACATCCCCAACAACCGCATGCTGCGCTGGGATGAAGAAACCGCCGCAGTCAGCGTCTACCGCAAGCCTTCCGGCTTTGCCAATGGCGGCACCCGCGACCGCCAGGGACGTTTGCTCAATTGCGAGCACGGCGCCCGCCGTGTCACCCGCACTGAATATGACGGCCGCATTACAGTCCTGGCCGACAGTTTCGAAGGCAAGCCCTTCAACTCACCCAACGACCTGGTCTGCAAGTCCGATGGCTCGATCTGGTTTACCGACCCCAACTACGGCATCCTGAATTTCTACGAGGGACTCAAGGCCACGCCGCAGCTGCCCACCAATGTTTATCGCATTGATCCCTCAGGTGAAGTCACCGTGGTGGCCGAAGGCATACAGCAACCCAATGGCCTGTGCTTCTCGCCCGATGAATCGCAGTTGTACGTGGTTGAATGCCTGACGGTTCCGCGCCATATCCTGGCCTTCGATGTGGTGGATGGCGGCCGCAAGATCACCAACCAGCGGGTGCTGATCGATGCCGGCCCGGGTACGCCGGATGGCATACGCTGCGACATGGATGGCAACCTGTGGTGCGGCTGGGGCATGGGCCCGGGCCTGGACGGCGTGCATGTGTTCAATCCTGAGGGCCGTTTGATTGGGCGAATCAACCTGCCTGAACGTTGCGCCAATATCTGCTTTGGTGGCGAGCATCGGACCCGGCTTTTCATGGCAGCCAGCACCTCGCTTTATTCGCTGCACGTGAATACGCAAGGCGTGCCTTACTTCTGAAGTGCGGGGCGGGTTCAGCGCCGCTTCGAATAGATCGTCCGCATAAAGAACATGATGGCCAACCCGTGCGAGGGACGCGCGGGTTGGGTGATTCCACATGTACTCAATCCCCATTGAAACGATCGCCCATGCTGTCGCTTATCGCGTGGTTTAAAACGACGATCTGATTTGCTCAAACATTGTGTGACCGGCAGCTTCGGCGCGGGCATTGTAGGCAGCACTCCAACGCTGCCTCGGCGTCATGCGTGCTCCACTGATTTCAAGAGTCACCGCTTGCTTCGATTCATGGGTCGAAATTTCGCCCACGTCGCGTCGCGACCGTGGCGAACGCTCGCTGAACGACGTGGGGAAGCGGTTTTCGCCAGTCGCATGCCGCACAACGCATTGCGCGGCTGTCTCGCGCAAGTGTCGGGCGCTGATCGTGATCGGCTTCGGACTGTGGCTTGCCGGTGCAAGCGCACCGGCGCGAGCTGCCTGTGATCCCAGCAGGGAATGCTGCAGCGCCAGCGTCGGTTCCGGCTCGCCCTGCGGCGGCGCGGGCGTGGCCAGCCAGGGCAATGCCTCCGGCACCAACCAGGGCGGCGGCAACCCGATCAACCTCATCACTGGCAACAAGTACCAGCAAGAAGTGGATCTTGCCCCCCTGCCGGGCGTGCTGGGCCTGGAAATCATCCGCCATTACAACAGCGGACGCGGCGGCCGGGATGACCGGCCCGGCCTCATTGGCAAGGGATGGCGGCTCAGCTATGAAACCCTGCTCGATGCCCGCAATGGCATGGTTGAAATCATCCAAGCCGATGGCACGCGCATCGTATTCGGGCGCAGCCTGGTCGGGCTGGATACTTATCATCCCGTGTCGTATGGGGACGGCGTTGTCCTTGCCCAGAAAAAATCGACCGGCACGGAATACCTGTGGGTCTGGAACGATGGCCG